>CAMBMU010000026.1 GCA_945868725.1 Spirosoma fluviale | reverse complement strand
TGGTACATGCCCAAGATGACAAGGGGGTTCCCCTTGAAAATTCCTTGCTTTATTTTCAGGCACTCCATGCTAAAGGTGTAAAAGCGTCCCTGCACATCTATCCAACTGGTGGACATGGCTTTGCATTTGGTTTGGGAAAAGAAGCTGTGTCAGGATGGCGAGAAGTACTGCTCGGTTGGCTAAAAGAAACCGTGAAGTAAGCCCACAAAAAGAATCTACAAATTTATTTAATTCGGAATTAAACGATTCATTAATTGAACACGCCATGCCTATTCGTGTAATTGCCTTTGATGCGGACGACACCCTGTGGGTCAATGAAACCTATTTTCGTGAAGCTGAAGAAAAATTTGCGAGCATCTTGGAAGATTTTCTTCCTCAGCATGTTATCATGAAGGAACTTTACCGAACTGAAATCGGTAATCTAGGTCTTTATGGCTATGGAATAAAAGGCTTTATGCTATCCATGATCGAGACTGCCATTCGCATTTCTGATGGGCAAATGCCTATTTCACTTGTAGAAAAAATCATTCGAATTGGTCAAGAAATGCTAGAAAAGCCGGTGGAATTACTCCCAGGTGTAAAAGATGTCTTACAATCCCTTCAAGGAAAATACCGAATCGTGCTTGCTACCAAAGGAGATTTGGTTGATCAGGAGCGGAAACTTCAAAAATCTGGATTGGAAGGCTACTTCCACCACATTGAAATCATGAGCGAAAAACGGGTGTCGGATTATAAAAAATTGATCAGTCGACTCGATATTCATGCCAGCGAATTTGTAATGATCGGAAATAGTATCAAATCTGATATTCTCCCCGTATTGGAACTTGGAGGATATGGCATACACGTTCCCTTTCATACCACGTGGATGCACGAACAAGTGGACCATGAAGTAACACACGAGCGATTTTTTACAGCGGAGCACCTTGAGGAGGCAACGGTCCGCATTCAATCCTTCGTCTAAGCAACTCCTCCATGAACCGTCTAAAATCTTTTTTTTTAGCTCAGATTTTCATCATTTATACCCGCTATTTGATTGGAGGAGCATTTGTATTTTCGAGCATTATCAAGATTAAAGGCAAACGATTCACTACCTATTCCCAAGAAGATGCTCCGCTAGGATCTGCGATGCATTTTTTTGAAACCCTATACCAAACTGGTGGCTACTGGCAATTTATCGGATGGACTCAAGTGCTAGCTGGATTCTTGTTGATGACCCAACGCTTCGCCAAACTCGGGGCTGTTGTCAATCTCCCCATTATCCTCAATGTATTTGTGATTACCATTTCCATGGAATTTGGAGGAACACCTGTTATCACAGGGCTGATGCTTGCTGCCAATCTCCTGCTGATTATTTGGCATTGGGGGGAACTACGATCCTTGATTAATTTACCTTATCTACCTGCTGCTCCTGATCAAGAGGAAAATAATCCTTTGTGGGCCATTACAGGGCTGCTTCTCTTTGGCTTTACGGCAGGCTACCGCATACTAAATGATTTTTACAACCCCTTCCTATGGTTTGGGGTTTGCTTTCTGATCGGCTTAGGAGCCTTCTTGATTCGCCTGGTACAGCGTCATCGTTCAAAAAGTACTCGCTAAGACAAAAGGAGCTATCCTTTTGTCTTAGCTAACTACAAAGTAAAATACTCGGGATTAATTACTTTTTTTGACCTGGACGATAAGAGCTCACCTTCCTTTTTTCAACATCTTCTCTGTAAAAGGCTACCTCTTTGAATTGGGCATCCGCATAGGGCTGGCCCTGATCAAAGAAATGTGGAGATTGTGGATCTGCTTGCTGCCCTCCTGCCAAAATGGATTTGGCGCGAACCTTTTCTCCAAATTCCACTACCGCTACAAAGCTATTGCCTCGGTAGCCATACAGCCTTTTTGTAGTTGAAGTTGCTCTAGCTCCAAACGCAGCCAAGGCTCCCCAATTGCCAGAGGCCATACCAATAGGGATGTATGGCTTGCTGTCATCAAAACCAGCATTGATGTCCCCGCTAAGGCGCTGAAAGCGATTGATCTCTCCCCAAGGGGTATTCCAAGTGCCAAAATCTCGAGTCATTTGTTCTACCGTCTGGATAAATACCGCTTGGATTTCGCTAGCAGTTGGAACCTTAGCCCTTGGATCTTCCTGCGCAAATCGGTTCAAACTTCTAAACCGACGCTGGTAATTTTCCCCATAAAAATGAGCGATTGACATGGCTACTGACTCCTTGGAAGTCCTGTAATCCCAAGCTCGTAGCTGTTGCATTGCCGGGGCATAGACAGCGGGAAGTGTGGCAGAAATTGATCCAAGCAATTCTGGAATTAAAAAAGAAAATGCGGGAAGATAGGGATCATAGGCTAGCTGTAGAAAGCTGTCCAAATTGAGCTTCTCCTTTTGCTGGGAGAGCAACTGGCTTGCATGAAGTCCACGGAAATTTTCTTGATCTGGAGCCATATAAAAAGGGTAATTCTCCTTTTTGGGACTGAACTCCCCTGCTGCAGTAAATGGGGTGGAATTGCAATTTTGGATCCATCCTGTACCAGGATTAAGAATTAGAATGCTCTCATCCACAGTATGCAGCCCCTGCCAATCTGTACCGGGATCAGTCCCATCAACCGATTTTGAAAAATCGATCTGCGGATTTCGCTTGGGAATAAAGTTCCCATGGAAGTAGGCAATATTCCCCTCTCCATCGGCAAAAACAGTGTTATTGGAGCTATTGGTGCGGATATCCATCATCTCCTTGAATTCTGCAAAATTGGCTAGCTTGGTTCGGGTGTAGCTCTGCACCAAAGCTTGAACTGGATCCCAGTTGATTTTTGTCGCCACCCACTTTCCTTGTTCCAGATGGGTAATGGGACCATGGTGGGTTCGGTAGATGGTAAACTCCTTTTCCTCGATCCGCTCCCCTTCCTTGTATTTTAAGGTGATATTTTGAGTGGCAACAGGTCTTTTTTCAGTTCCATAGCGGTAGGAGAATTTGCCGTTTTCTTCAGAAACATCTTCGACAAACTCATCGATAAAATCTACAAAAGTGGAGGTATGGATCCAGCCTGTTTTCTCATTGAAGCCTTGGTACACAAAAAATTGACCCCAGGTCACCGCTCCATAGGCGTTGAGCCCTTCTTTACTGATTACATGAACTTCGGGTCTAAAATAAAAGGAGGTATGGGGATTGATTAGCAGCATCGCATTGCCTGATTCAGACCTGCTTGGGGCTATCGCAATGCCATTGGAGCCTTTGGGCTCTTCAAACTGAAGTGCTGTGAATTGACCTTGCTCCTCTCCTGCTCCTAAAGTGCCCTTGGGGGCGTAAAAGGCTTTCAATTGTGCCGTGGAGATGCGTTCCAAATCTCCTCCAATGGACCCCTCAAAGAAAAATAGGGGCATCCATGGTTCGTAATGCGTGATAACCTGTGGCTTTACCTCTGGATGTGTATGCAAGTAATAGTTGACCCCATCCGCAAAGGCAACACACAATTCTTTCAACCAATCTGGTGCTTGAGCATAGGCTTTTTGAGCTTCCTCCGTAGTCATGTAAAGCTGTGCACGTAGATCAGAATACAATTCCTTCTCCCCTTCCAGCTCTGCCAGTCTTCCCAAGGCCCAAAGGTAATTGCGTTCTACTCTTCTGAAATCATCCTCGCATTGCGCATAAAGCAGTCCAAAAACCACATCCGCATCGGTAGGGCCATAGATATGTGGAACACCAAAATCATCGCGAATAATCTCTACCTTTTTTGCTTGAGATTCCCAGCGATCTTTATCCTTTTGCTGCGCCTGCGCAATTGAAGTAAAAAAGAATAAGGTACTAAACGTGTGAATAATTAGAAGACAAGATTTCATGTGGCGATAGTTTGAACTTTCAAGGTAGTATTTTTTAAAATCAGTGGCTAACAGGTTCCTAAAATCCTAAAATACGATGCTTATAAATGGCTGCAGAGATCTTGAAGTGCCAAAAACTGGGTTCGGCATTGAATTGGATTTCATCTTTCATTTTTCCCCCATACTAGATTTTTTAGCTCAATTATGCCTATTTTTAACCTTTTAAAACCGTGAAACCATGAAAAAACTTGCCGTATTCACGTCAGGTGGAGATTCTCCTGGAATGAATGCTTGTATTCGTGCCGTCGTAAGAACTGCTATCCACCACGGCCTTGAAATTTATGGAATCAACAGAGGATACGAAGGGATGATTGAAGGGGACATTAAGCGAATGCATTCCTATTCAGTGTCCAACATCGTTCAACGCGGAGGCACGATCCTCAAATCTGCTCGATCCATGGAATTTATGACTCCTGAAGGACGAAAAAAAGCCTTTGATCACTTGCAAGGCCATGGGATTGAAGGATTAGTTGCCATTGGTGGAGACGGAACCTTCACCGGAGCAAAGGTATTTTTTGAGGAGTTTGGAATTCCTACTGTGGGATGCCCTGGTACCATTGACAACGACATTTACGGGACTGACTATACCATTGGCTTCGACACCGCAGTAAATACCGCATTAGATGCCATTGACAAAATTCGGGATACCGCTGCTGCCCACGACCGGGTTTTCTTCATTGAAGTGATGGGGAGGGATGCCGGCTTTATTGCCGTTGAATCCGGAATTGGAGGGGGTGCTGAATTTGTCTTGGTACCAGAGACTAAAACCGATATCAGTCAAATTGTCAAGTCCTTAAAAAATCTTCGAAAAAGCAAAAGTTCAAGCATTATCGTAGTAGCTGAAGGCGATGAATTGGGTTCAGCAGAAACGATTATGAATTTGGTAAAAGAAAAAATCCAAGACCCAACCAAAGATTTTAAGGTGACAACCTTAGGTCATATTCAACGCGGTGGAAGTCCTACAGCACGAGATCGTGTATTGGCTAGTCGCTGCGGAATGGCGGCAGTAGAAGGGCTACTTGCCGGAAAAACAAATTGTATGGCAGGAGTGATGAATGGGGAAGTGGTGTACACCCCTTTTGAAGATTGCATAGGCAAACCCAAAACAATTATTCCAGATCACTTGAAATTAATTAATCTACTAAGTATTTGATATGGGCTTCATTCCTTTGTTTTTAACTGCTTCAGGTGCTTGCATGCTATTCTTCCTTACAGTCAGGCATTCCATGCTGGGTAAATTAACCTACCAAAGAAATTTAGCTTCCCAGCTCGCGCAGGCTCATCCTGAGCTTGGGATTGCAGCGGGTGAACTCATAAATCCGGAGAAAATTCAAAAATTATTGAAAGATGAGTCAGCTGAAAAAGCGATTCCTCAAAGCAGTATCGAACTGTTGCGAGCCATGAAAGTCAATCAATACCAGTACAATGCATTAATCAAAAAGGCGCCCTACAACTGGGTGGCTGCATTTGGGAGATTTAAGGCGATTTGATCGTTCAGGTACCCTAGAATTTCAAGTTCCTGGTCGGGATGAAACCAACGGATCAGTGCATCTTTCCTAAACCAGGTCAACTGCCTTTTGGCATACCTTCTGGAATTACGCTTCAGCAACCTGATCATTTCCTTCTCGTCATACTTTCCCTCCAAAAAGCCAAAGACTTCCGTGTAGCCTAGGGTTTGAAGTGCATTCAAATTTCTGCTTTTGAACAAGCCTTCAGCTTCTTTAAACAAGCCTCCACGAAGCATCAATTCCATTCGTTGGTCAATCCGCTGGTATAGCTCCTCTCGAGGTCTATCCAAGCCTATTTTTACAATTTCAAAGGGTCGATGTACCTTATTTTTGATGCGGAAAGAACTAAACTTCAGACCCGTACCCCTCCAAATTTCCAAGGCTCGCATCAAGCGCTGTGGATTGGAACGATCTACTTGAGCATAAAACTCTGGATCAGCCAGCTCAACAGATCTCTGAAGCCAGTCCAAGCCTTTCTCTTCAAATTCTTGGATCAATTCAACTCGGATTTCAGGGGAGACATCCGGAATAGCATCCAAGCCATTGGCTATTGCCGATGCAAAAAGACCTGTCCCACCAGTCATCAGGACCACTTGCTTATTTTTAAATAAGAAATCCAAGAGGTTTAGAGCTTCGGCTTCATATTTTCGAACATCGTAAGAATCCACTATCGAAAGGGTATTGATAAAGTGATGAGGAACTTCCGCCAGCGCTTCGGGGCTTGGCTTGGCAGTACCCTGGTTCATTTCTCGATAAAACTGTCGGCTATCGCAGGAAAGAATTTCCGTCTCGAATTTTTTGGCTAGATTTAAACAAAGGTCAGATTTACCAACAGCTGTTGGCCCTAGAACAAAAATCAAATACTTAGGGTCAGTTGGCATTACTAAAATTTTTAAAACTTAAAAGTCAGGAGGTTTGGGATGAAAAGCAAAAATATCTTGATCGTAGAAGATAAGGACCAAGAAAGAAAGCTTTTTGAATACTTGATTGGTCAAATCCATGCCTTCCAAAGTTTTGATAAATGCAAAGAGGCTTTGCTGCACTTAGTAAATCAGAAGCCCAATTTAATTTTAATTTCCGTACAACTTACTGATTTAGAACCACTTTCATTTTTACAAAAAGTGAGGGCCTTAGTGGATCGTTCCTGCCTTGTTGTAGCACTTTCTTCAAGTACAGATCCGGCTCAAGCAGCATTCTATAGAGAACAAGGTTTTGATGACTTGATTTCCAAACCAATTCGTCCCAAAGAATTTATTTTAAAAATTGAAAGTTTATTAGCTAAGCAGGCTGAAGGAGAAATCAACACCTTAGAAAAGACAGATTTAGCCCCTACTCTTAATTCTGAAGTGTATAAGCAGCTGCTGCGCTTAAGTTCAAAGCAAGTGTTGATGCAGGTATTTTCTGACTTTGCACAAGAATGTGAAAGCCTGGTTCAATTTTTAGAAATGAATCCCATGGCGGAACCATCAGCCAAAATATTACGAATCATTCATACAATAAAAGGGAATTCAGGTACCTTAGGGGCAGAAAAGATTTATGCTGCTGCGAAGCATTGTGAATCCTTAGGAAGGCTTCAAAAAACCGTTGAATTTGCTGAAAGTCTTCACTACCTTAAGGTTACTATACTAGAGTTCCAAGAATATTTAAAAAACCCAAGTTTTTATGATGTCTGATAAAATTAAGATTTTGGTAGGTGAGGATAGCTCCATCATTATCAACCTGACCAAAAGTGTTTTGGCTTTTGAAAATTACAGCATAAAGGCAGCTCGGAATGGAAAGCAAGTACTTGAAATGTTAGTTAATGAAGATTTTGACTTGATTTTGATGGATATCACAATGCCTCAAATGGACGGCATTCAATGCACCAAGGAAATTCGGAAATTGGCTGACCCTACAAAAAATAAAATCCCCATCATTGCGATTACGGGTAATGCCGCTAACCATACTCCGGAAGATTTCCGAAAGTTTGGGTTTGATGACTTTATCCAAAAACCTTTGAATTACGACTTAGTCTTAGCTACGGTTAAAAAAATCCTGAGTTAGTCCATGGTAGTCAAATACACCAAAAATTTTTTAGACAAATTGGAAAATTTGTTTGCGGCCTCCTCCTACCACCTCCGCTACGAAAAGGGAAATTTCAAATCTGGCTATTGCCTCCTGAAGGAGACCAAAGTAGTCATTATCAATAAGTACTTTCCTTTGGAAGGAAAGATCAATGCACTAATCGATATTCTTGCTGAATTAGACTTTGATCCAAAAGAATTCAAGGAGAAAGCAAGCCAAGATTTTCTTTCCGAATTACGTCAAACTACCCTTAAATTTTGATTATCACCTTTTTGGGAACAGGCACCTCCCAAGGAGTCCCAGTCATCGGATGTCCCTGCCCAGTATGTCAATCCCTCGATTTTAGAGACCAAAGATTTCGAACCTCCATTCATATAGCGGTTCAAGGGCAATCTTTTGTGGTGGACACTGGGCCTGATTTTCGGATGCAAATGCTCCGCGAAGGGATTAAAAAATTAGATGCGGTGCTATTTACACACGAACACAAAGACCATACCGCAGGCTTGGATGACATCCGACCCTTTAATTTTTACCAGCAAGCCGACATCCCCATATTTGGCCGGCAAGCAGTACTGGAACAACTTCAACGGGAGTATGCCTATATTTTCAACGACAAAAAATACCCAGGCGTACCACAAGTCGCTTGCGTGGAAATTGATCACAACCCCTTTCAAATCAACGGTATAGGAATCACCCCTATTCCGGTTCTTCACTACAAACTCCCCGTTTTTGGATTTAGAATAGGTGATTTCAGCTACATCACGGACGCCAACCACATTCCTGAAGAGTCCCTCGCATTACTTGAAGGATCTGAAATTTTAGTGCTTAATGCCTTGCAAAAGGAACCCCACATCGCACATTTTACCTTGGATCAAGCGATTGAACAGGCACAGCGAATTGGCGCAAAAAAAACTTACTTTACCCACATCTCGCACCGTCTTGGAAAGCATGCTGCTGTAGAAAAGGAACTTCCTGATGGGATTTTTTTAGCATACGATGGACTAAAGCTGCACTTCTAGCCATGCACCTTACCTATCATTTCCTTCGCTTCCTTGCACCGGCGCTATCCGATTCTTTTGCTGGGAATACGATTGTATCCTGCTTTTCACAAAACAAGGATGAACTAGTCTTGGAGACTGAAGGACCAGAAGGAACGCTTTTTATTCGAGCTCATCTACTACCCCCTCAAGTTTACCTTTCCTTTTCAAGCCAGTTTCACCGCGCCAAAAGAAATACGGTCAGTTTATTTGATTCCTTAATCGGAGAGCAAATCCGGTCCTGTAGGGCTTTTTCAAATGAGAGAGCACTAAAATTTGAACTTTCCTCTGGGAAAGTTCTAGTACTTAAACTCCATGGCAACCGGAGCAATTGTCTGCTGTACCTCCCCAATGAAATTAAACCTACCCTTATCTTCAGAAATGCAATTTCTGAAGATAAAACCTTGGATTGGAAAAGTTTGGACCGTGAGCTGAACCTAAGTTTGGAGCATTTTATTTTTTTGGAAGGGAACGTTTCACAGTTTTTACCTACCCTAGGTCCAGTGCCTAGAGCTTGGCTAAAGGAAAAGGGGTATCTGGACAAAACCCTTACTGAGAAATGGAATTTGATTGAAGAACTTTTGGATCTCTTGGATAGCCCACTCTATACTCTGGTAGAAAAAGAAGGAGAACTGCTGCTCAGCCTGCTGCCCGAAACCCAAGCTAAAGCTACTTATGCGGACCCCATAGTTGCCTGCAACGAACTTTTTTACCAGACTTTGGTATTGGGAAGTTTTGAGAAAGAAAAAAATAACCTACTCAAATCTTATCAGGATCAACTAAAAAGAACCCTCGCCTATCTGAAAAAATCCACAGAAAAACTGCAAGAACTAAAAGATTCTCCCTCACCCTCCCAGCTTGCCGATGTGCTCATGGCCAACCTCCATGTATTTGAGGAAACCAGTGGAGAGGTGGAACTTGCAAATTTCTATACAGGAGAAACCGTAAAAGTAAGCCTCAAACTCAAGCAAAAACCACAGGAACTTGCAGCATCCCTGTACCGGAAATCAAAAAATAGACAGCTGGAATTGGATCAATTGGAAAAGACACTAGCAGCAAAAAATGAGCAGGCAAAGTCACTTCAAGCCTTACTCGATCGACTTGCCAAAGCCACTGATTTCCGAGGGTTAAAAGAATTCAAAAAAGAACATAAGGAAGACCTTCCAGCAGCAAAAAATGGGGTGAGCAGCCCCTTCAAAATATTTGAAGTAGAAGGATTTACCATATGGGTGGGGAAATCTGCCAAAGACAATGACGAGATGCTTCGAAACTTTGTGCATAAGGATGACCTGTGGCTCCATGCAAGGCAAGTTCCTGGATCCCACGTCGTAATCCGAAGAAAAGGTATGCCTACTGTTCCTCAGCAGGTTGTGGAGCGGGCCGCATCCTTGGCTGCCTTTTATTCCAAGCTCAAAACAGATTCGCTCAGCCCTGTGATTGTCACGGAGGCTAAGTTTGTACGAAAAGTAAAGGGCTCTGCTCCTGGATCAGTTGTGGTGGACCGAGAAAAAGTGATTTTAGTAGCACCCAAGGGCCCCGATCAAGACACTGCTCTTACCTAGTTCGTTATTTTCGAAACAGACTTTTTGAGTCTCAATCCCCAATTTGCCAGAAAACTAGTTGAGTGTTCCTGTTTTTAGCACAAAAACTAGATCCTAAAGCCAAAATTAGCCCAAGTAAACGTCCCGACGCTTCTTTTGAACTAAGTTGCGAAGCATTACCCCAAGAAGGCCACTGAATCCACCCAATATAAAGCCCAACACCGCAGTGAGGACCATTAAACTAAGTCCGGAGCCAAGGCCCATTAAAGCACCCATTTTGTCTGGGAGCGTACTGGAAGTCACTGCAGAAATGTAAGCCGTCTGGCCCAACCAAGCTAGGCCCATTCCCAGGCCTCCTCCAAAGAATCCACCCCATGAACTCGGGCGAATTAATACAGCCAATACAGCCAAGGCGATCATGACTACCCAGTAGGGGGAGACGATGTTTAAAAATACCACCAATAAGGCGCTCAAGAGGGTAAATAATAGAAATTTCATGGATTGCCTTATTTTAAAGTTGTTGTAAACAATACTCCTTTTTGATCTTCCTTCTTCCTTAGATCAAAATCTACATAATCCCCTTTCGCCCAAATAGGGATGAAATTATCGTAAAATCTACTTCCTGGATTACCTGATTGGCCTCCAGGGTAAATACCAAAGGCTTTGATGGTCGAACCTAGCTCTACTACCATTCGCCAGCTCGCACCATGCCTGCTTCCTGTCGCATTCAGGATGCCTGAGCCACCTCCGGTGTACACCCCTGCTACCGAGAAAGCCTTAAAATTAGGCACTAGGTGCTGAATAGTCGTTTTTTTATAATCAGCCCAACCATAATCACCCTCCTTACTTTCCCAATTTTTCATTGCTACTAGCAAGGAATCAAAGCCTACACGAACATGGTACTGAGCAGTTTGAATGCCCTCCGCCATGTGCACATCAAAAACTGAATCCTCTGGAGAAGCGCTCATCAAAGCGATAGTTTGGTAGTTATTGGGGCGTACCACAGGTGCTCCTTGCTCCATTAATTCTCTCCAGATGCTCTCTGTAGTTTCAGTAAACCAAATCGAATAAAGTGTTTGCCCTTTTTTGTCAGGATCAGCAAAAAAGTCCCAAGCCTTCAAATCAGCCAAGTATTTATTAGCTTCCTTTGAAGAAGATCCATGATCGGCTAGCAAATTGAGCATTACTGGTAAGGATTCTGCCGCTTGAAGGTTGTACGAATCGTACTGCAACCCCTTCATGTCATCCACTGTAATTTGCTCCATTCCGGAAAGCTCGCGGTTCAACCTGCGGTTTCGATAATGCTCGAACGAATTATCAAAAACGTAGTAGGGATAAGTACTATCAACAGGATGCTGGTTGGCAGAAGAAACAAAGCCCCGCTCAGGATTGAGCGTGTTGGCATTGTGTTCGAAAGGAATGTAACCTTGCCATTCCATCCGTGGATCTGCACCATCCATAAAGAATTTGCCTTGTTCCTTCCACTTTAATGGAAATTTGCCTTGAATTCGCATGGCGATATCGCCTGTTTTGGAAGCAAACACAAAGTTTTGAGCCGGAGCGGCATACTCTTTCAAGGCCTCAGTGTAGTCGGCATGGTTTTTTGCTTTGTTGAGCAGCATGAAGGTCTTCTGCTCGTTGGAGGTGCCTTGATGCACAATCCAGCGCATCGCAAAATTAACATCCTGACGGTCTGACTTGAATGATTGATCGTACACTACCGGTCCATAGTGCGTATACACAACGGTGTCCAAAAATACCTCTTGGCCTTTTACTTGGATTTCTTCTATTCTAACTTCTGTAGGTTTCCATTCCTGGCCATATTTGTATGCTTTTCTAGACGCATCCTGATAGGTGATTTTATACCAGTCTCGGGTATCCTTAGTGGCATTGGTGACACCCCAGGCAATATTTTCATTGAACCCAGAGATAATCCCAAGTGCCCCAGGGAGCGTTGCTCCTTTTACAGTATGGGTAGGCGTACTCAATTGCATGGAGTACCATAGAGAAGGAAGATTCAAACTCAAATGTGGGTCATTCGCAAGAATAGGGTTCCCATTTTTGGTTTTTTTCCCACTGACTGCCCAGTTGTTTGAGCCAGTGCCTTCGGTAGGCTGAGCTAAAGGTTCTAGTTGAAGTGTTTCTTCAGGATAATTAAGGCTATCAGGTTTTGTAGGAGCCAAGGATGTAAAATCCCAAACACGCTCCTTTTCAATTACGGGGTCATTTTCACTTGGAAACTCTGGATACAATCGATCTAAGTTTACCTTTCCTAAGATTTTTTTAAGGTTGCTATACTCCAAATCCCGATCACCGACAAGCATATCAGACATGTACTTCAGCAAGAGCAGCGATTTGTAGGCAGACCATGCTTCAGGTCTATAATTTAACAGCTTATATTCTACAGGAAGCCGCGCATCAGTCAATTGGGCAATGTATTGATTGACTCCATCTGCATAGGCTTCAACCAAAGCAAGTGTAGCAGGATCCTTTTCTGTAAGGTAGCTTATCCCTTTTTCTGCTCCATAGGCTAGGCCTTTTCTTCGGGTCATGCGATCCAATTCCAATGCCATAGGACCCACAATTTCGGAAAGTCTACCTGCTGCTGCACGGGTTTGAAACTCCATTTGCCAGAGCCGATGCTTTGCAGTGATGTAGCCTTGAGCGCGGTAAAGATCCAACTCATTCTCCGCATAAATATGAGGGATGAGCTGCTCGTCGTAGACTACCTCGACTGCTGCATTCAGGTTTTCTAAAGACAAGGCCTCCTCAGCAACCTGGTCTTCGCTAAATGAATTTTGCCAAAACCCATGATTGGGGTCCAACAAGGGAGCAAGGGGAGGAATCTGTCCAAAAGGGAGAGAAACCAGTACTCCCAAAGCACAGGTAAGGATAAGGACAATGAAAAAGGAAATGTATTTCATGGCAAATTCCGGGGGTGGAAATGATCTTGGGTTACAAATTGTTGCTGAAACTTAGGAAATTTTAAAATCAAAAAAAATCCCCGACCTCATAGCCGGGGAGTATGCATTCCTATTGAATAGCTATAGGCAGCTTTAATTTCTCCCAGCGGATGATCAATCCAGGCGAAGCAACAGCAAAGGATAAACTTTCTTGGCTTGTAGGTTCCCATTTCGGCTGAACTTCAACTCGCAAAACATCATTTTTTTCATTGTATTGAAAATGCCCATGTTCAAGATTCCAATCGGAATTAAAAATCACAGTCCAGGTTCCACTTTCTTTAGGGATGGTGAAAATCGAATACTTGCCTGCAGCAAGTGCTTTTCCCTCCACGGTAATGGCTTCTGCTAAATCAATATAGGTTGCCTCATTGGCACCAGTTCTCCAAACAACATTGTAGGGCACAAGGTCCCCCCAGATGGTTCTACTTTTGACAGCAGGTGATCCGTATTGAACCTTGATATTTTTTCCAGCAGCCTGACCTTCTGCAACTAACAGCGGACTTGGTCGCTGCTCTGTTTCTTTTTCTTCCGATTGTTCTTGCCCTTCTGCAGCAGTCGTTTCTTCTGATTTGGGCTGACAGGCGATTGAAAAATAGAATGATCCAATCAAGATTAAACCTAAATAATGCTTCTTCATAAGTAGAAATTTAGTGGTTATTTGCTTCAGTAAAAATAAAAAAATGGTTTAATTATCGAAACTATTTGTGTGGACCTTACCTACAAATAATTGAAAAATCTGAAGCCCAAAGACTTTAGCTCTCCAAGCAAAAAAGGAAGGTAACGCAGCCAGGAAAGAAAGGGGTTGTTCAGGTTCCATTCAAGGCAATTTTTAAGTAGTCAAAAAAATAAGTGTCGCGTGATTATTGAGGAAATTTTCTACAATTTTGGACACCAAATTAATTGCGTAACCTCCGAACTATTCAAATGAAATTTATCACTGGGCTACTAGTTGTTTTGAGCCTACTTGTATTTGGAAGTGTTTTCATTTCCCCTGAGGTGTTTCCATACGTGGGATTACTGCCATTTTTGGTTCCAGTAGTCCTTGTTGCGAACATTTTTCTCTTTTTTATGCTTGCTTTAGCTTGGAGAAAGCTGGCATTTTTCCCCTTGGTTTGCCTAGCCTTAGGGTATGAATTTTTTCTGATCTCCTTCCAATTTCATCCAAAAAACGAGGATGCTGTTGGCCTTAAAGTACTTTCCTTTAACGCGCACCTCTTTAATTACAAAAATCCTCCCTCTGGAGCAGAAGATCCTACCGTATTTTCTTGGGTGAATGAGCATCCAGCTGATATTAAAGTCATCCAAGAATTCTACCAAGACTTTACCATTGAAAATAAAAACGCATTGAAGTTTTTAAGTAAGGAGGGGGAATTTGACTATACCTACCATCCACTTCGCGGAGAACCTAAAAAACGATCCTATGGCATGGCCATATTCTCTAAATATCCAATTGTCAACGATGGAGTCGTGTTTGATGAAAAAAATAGTAACGGTGCCATTTTTGCAGATGTAAAAGTGGGAAAAGACACCATACGAGTATATAATGTTCATTTGGCCTCCATGTCTATAGAGGCAGAAGCATTTGAAAATTACGACAGTGCGAAATTGGTCTATAAGCAAACCCTTGGGAAACTGCAATTAGGGAGTCTTCAGCGTGCCAAGCAGATGAATATTCTATTGGAACACCTAGGCAATAGTCCCTATGAAGTAGTGTTGATGGGTGATCTGAATGAGTTGCCCTACTCAAATGCTTACTTCCGTCTAAGTGAATCACTCCAAAATGCCTTCGAACTTGCTGGTAGGGGATTTGGATTCACCTTCAATCGAATTATTTTTTTCTTGAGAATAGACCATATTTTCTCCACACCTGCATTAAAGCCTATACAGTTTAAAACACACGCTGAGGTGGACTATTCAGACCATTACCCCATTTCAGCTACCTTTACCTGGGATGGTTTTGAGCCTTAGAGCTCTTTAGAATTAGAAACCGAGTTTTTGACGCTTGATTCCAAATATCAACCAAAACTACAGGTAACCTTATAAAAAAAAATAGGTCAATTTCCTATCTTGCATCCCTAGCCAAAACCCCATCCATTTATGCAGCAATACCACGATTTGATGAAGCGAATCCTTTCCGAAGGGGTAAAGAAAACCGACCGTACAGGAACGGGGACTATCAGCGTTTTTGGACATCAAATGCGGTTCAATCTTGCAGATGGCTTTCCTGTGGTGACTACCAAAAAATTACACCTCCGATCGATCATCATCGAATTGCTTTGGTTTTTGAGAGGTGAATCCAATATCAACTGGCTGAAAGAAAACGGAGTTTCTATTTGGAACGAATGGGCAAATGAGCAAGGAGATCTCGGCCCGGTCTATGGCTATCAGTGGAGACACTGGCCAGATGGAAAAGGAGGAGAAATCGACCAGATCAAAAACCTGATCCATCAAATCAAAACTAAACCAGATAGCAGAAGACATCTAGTAAGTGCATGGAATGTGGCCAATGTAGATGAAATGGCCCTCCCTCCCTGCCATACGCTCTTCCAATTTTATGTTGCAGATGGCAAATTATCGTGCCAGCTCTACCAGCGAAGTGCAGATGTTTTTCTCGGAGTTCCTTTCAATATCGCTTCCTATGCGCTATTCACCCTAATGGTGGCTCAAGTATGTGACCTGGAGCCTGGAGACTTTGTACATACCTTCGGAGATGCACATTTGTACCTGAACCATCTGGAGCAAACAGAGCTCCAACTTAGCCGAGAATTTAGACCGCTTCCTACCATGAAGATCAACCCAGCAGTGAAAGATATTTTTTCATTCACCTACGAAGATTTTGAATTGCTGAACTACGATCCTCATCCACATATCAAGGCGCCAGTAGCCATTTAAGTCAAAATGCTTTGGAGACTCTTCGTTTTTGAAAGTCTTCCAAAAAAAAAACGCCTCCAAAAATTTTGGAGGCGTTTTTTAGTGTTGGAAGGATATGAGGATTTAATTGCCCAACTCGTATTTGAGGGTTCTCCCCTTTTCCACTGCTGGAAGCCCTTCGGTCATCCAAAGCGGCGCGGGAGCTCCTTTTAAGTAATGGTCAAAGAACTGACTCAGTCGAACAGAAAGGTCTTTGGCATTTTTTCGTTGCACCAAATTGTGATCTTCTCCATTGTATTGGAGGAGCCAGGCTGGCTTATTGAGACGCTTGAGCCCCATAAACATTTCAATTCCTTGGTACCAAGGCACAGATCCATCTGCATCGTTGTGCATAATCAACACGGGAGTATTGACGCGATCCAGGGTAAATAAGGGAGAGTTTTCCAAGTAGTACAATGGCTTCTCCCAAAGTGTTCCCCCGATTCGGGACTGGGTTTGCTCGTATTGAAACATACGGCTCATGCCTGTTCCCCAGCGAATGCCGCCATAAGCGGAAGTCATATTGACCACCGGAGCTCCAGCACCGGCCGCCTTAAATAAATTGGTTCGGGTCATCAAATAAGCTACCTGATACCCACCCCAACTTTGGCCTTGAATAGCCATATTCTCTGAATCTATACCTCCTAGGGAAATAACAGCTTGTACTCCAGGCATAATGCAATCGTAGGCACTAGGTCCTGGAAGGCCTAGGTCATATTTGATATCCGGTACAAATACCACGTAATCGTTGCTTACAAAATAAGGGATGTTGATAGTCGATCGGCTGGGTGCCGGCGCACGGTAATTGTGAAGTGTCTCGCTATTCCGCTCGTAGAAATAAACCATCATCGGGAATTTTTTTACCCCATCAAATCCTTCTGGTGTAAACAAAAGTCCTTGGAGAGGCGTACCATCTTGAGATAAATAGGATACCAACTTGACATTTCCCCACTTGACCCCGGCTTGCTGTGGATTGAGCGCTGAAGCCTTTACCAAAGTAGAAAAAGTCAAGTCACTTAAGTAGAGATCGGGACTATCGTTGTAGGTTGACCGACGAAAAAGGAGTTGTGAGGAGTTTTCAGCCTTCCGAATTCCATAATTGAGGTGATCGGTAAATAGCAACTCTTTAGGGAGGCCTTTGCCTTGGTAGTTGGCAGAATAGAATCCACTTTTCTTGTTCACTTCATCAAAACCCGACAGAATGAGTGGCTCTTTGGGATCTATAGCTACCTCATCCACTTTCAAACGTTCTCTACGGAAAGAATTTTGTGTCCTTCGACCTTCTCCCCCGGTAAGGTTTTGGGCGGTAGCAGGGTTTCGCGGATCCACTTTCCACAGATCAAAACGGTCATTGATCAGAAAGGAGGCATCACCTTCCAGCCATCCTGCTGCACCATAACTACTTGGCAAAGAGGGAGAATCGTGTAATTCGTCGTAAAAGACCACGGGGAGCGTGGCAGTCAAGTTGATTTTTGCTTTTGCTTTTAGGTCATACGCCACCCAAGAGCTGTCCCTCGCATCGTACCAATAAGCATAATTTCCCCCAGGGGAAAGACGAGCAGATCCAGAGGCATTTTTTTCAATCAAGGCTTTAGTGCCTGTGGCCAGATCAAGCAGGTATAGGTCGCGTCCGATTTGGATATCCCAACTGTAATTTTTACGATAAGGTGCCTCGGTCCATGCAAGGGCAATGTCTTGCGTAATTTTATTTTCGAGTTGGACTTCGTCTACCTCAGGAGTACCGAGCTGCACCACCTTCAAATCTACAAGTGAAAGCACGGTCAGGTAACTCTTCTTCTCTTCCTGTGCCTTGTTTTTAAGTTGCATGGGCTGAATCTCATCATCCTGCCAGCCCCAGATATCTAGGCTTACTCTATCCTCGTCAAGCAAGGTACTGTCGTCTTCGTAGGAATAATCCTTGTAATCCATGGCTACACCAAAGAATAGTCTCTTTTCATCTTCAGAAAACCGAAGGGAGGCATCAGGACTAATTCGACTATTTTCAAGTTTCACAGCTGATTTATCCAATTCAACAACTACCATCTTCTTTTTGAGGTCATAGACCTGCAACAGATGACTTGGCTTTTTGGCCTTTAAGGAGTCGTCACTGGAAACAAAAGACAAGTAAGAAGACTGGGGAGAAAAGGACATCCGTGTGTAGGTCGTCATCTTTTCATGAACCAACCTTTGCTCTCCCGAGGTCAAATCAAGCAAATGAAGCGCTGCATTATCTTGTTTTTCCTCTTCAGCAAGCAAGAAATATAGGTAATCTCCATTTGGCGCAAAGCTGAAGGACTTCACCCGATCTAGCTCCCATTTTTTTGTCCCATCAAGTGATCTCACGAGTAATTTGGTACCGTCGGTCTTTTTAGGTTTTTCTACTTTCTTGGTAGAATCTGAGGGGCTCTGCTCCTTGGGAGTCTCCTTTGGGGCCACCTCTTTTTCAAAATGGATAGCGATCCAACTCCCCTTTTCTGTTGGGGTAGCAAATGATTTTACTCGGGCGATTTTTTCCAATTTTCCTGTGGCCAACTGAAGAATAAATAAGCTATCCTTAGGCAAGTCATCGGCCTTCTTCTTCTTTAGTTTGAGCGCATAAACCGAATCTTTCTGGGCCACGATTTTCCCTACTGCATAGGCATCATCAACTGTAAATTGAAAGCCAGTTCCTCGGGGAATTAGTTGCTTCTGAGAGGGAGTCTTGAATGGAAAAATTTCCACTCTTCCATCCCCCTGTTGAGGAGAGATTTGGTAGCCCACAAAAGCTCCATTCTTGGTGATTTTTTCAGCAGAGAGGCTTTCCCAACCATCGTAATCTGCATGGGTAAGTGCTCGTTTTTGCTGTGCAACAAGTGATTGAGAGATCAATAGAAGGGTAATGACCCATCCAGTAGTGCTTCGTAAGTTGATCATGAATGCAATTAATTACTTAGGGTAAATTCTTTTTCGATAAATCCTCCTCGTGTGGATGAAAGCTTGATTTTTCCTTTGACAGGGGCATCTCCTTTCACCTGTATTGTAAAGGTGGCTGTCTTCTTCTCACCTGCTCCGGTGTAGCCCGCATAGATAGTTTTGTCATACAAGCTAGGCGTAACAATTCGAACGGTGGCATTTTGATCTCCTTTCAACAAGTCCTTATCAAAATCCAAAGACACGCGATCCTCTTGAACAATTTTCACCAGTTTGGCCTGCTCCAAGGCTACCGGCAATTTCCCTGTATTGACCCAAGTTAAGGTCACTTGATATTCGCCAGCTTTCACTTTTTTCACTTTCAAATCCTCCACGACCAGCTGAGGCAGTCTCTTTGCCATGGCTAGGTTAAAGAGCGCTTGCTTTTTTGCCCAGCTTTCCAACTGCCAAGGAGGACCGTTTTGACCAAAAAATTTGGGGTGAAAGCCGCCGAGCTCCACTTCACCCAATTCAGGATGCGTAAAAGCAGTCCAGACCTTAAACCCTTTGCTTCCATTGGCCTCGTCATCCCACATCAGCCCGTCGTAATCGTCATAGATGCCATCGTTGTCGTAATCTTTCATGGCTCCATTGTTCCAGAGCTCATCCCCATACCAAATACTGCCGTAGTAAAAGTAGCCGAAGTCAGGCCCATGCCCGAAAAGCGGCTCTGGCTTAAGTGGATCCCCGGTCATGGAATTGACCTTGTAGCGGGTGGCGTAGGTTTCATACACATCCCCAGCCCAAGGGTAAGCGGTAAAAGATAGTCCTAGCTGATCCATTTCTTTGTAAATCGCCAAATCCTGTGGGTACATGCGCTCCTCACTTTTGGAGGTGGAAGGTGGTCGCAAGTGCATCGGAACCCTAGTATCCATGGAGTTGACCACGGAAATATTGGGATGACTCATCATCCACAAAACAGTAGCGCGAGATTCAATTTCGCTGAGGGGATACTCTCCTGCGCCAAATTGGGTATATCCCCTACCGGTCAGGTCGCCGCCGGTATTTGGCCGCCAGTTTTCAGGGTAGTTGCGGTGAAGATCTAATCCGCCAATCCCGTCTTCGTTGTATCGACCATCTCCATCGTTATCAATTCCCTCAGAATAGACGAGGTAATCTCCCTTTCCTGGGAAAGTTTGATCCATCAGCCTTCCCTTGGGATCTTTTGGATCAATGATGTAGTTGGCTTTTTCTTTTTCTTCTGGAGTCACTGCCTTTTTGCGGACTTGGTACAAGATCCCATCTCCATCCAAGTCTTCTTCAGGATCTTCATCAAGCATTCCATCTCGATCGGTATCCTGAGGTTTCACGGTACTGCGATTGCGCTGAGCGGTATACAAGTACATGTTGGAGCCATCCGGATTATTTTGCGGGCGTAAGTAAATCACCTTGGTATCGATCAATGCAGTGATTTCGGGGTCCTTGCCGTAATTTTCCAAGAGGTGCTGTGTCAACCACAGGATAGATTCACTCGCGGTAATTTCACCCGAATGTCGCCCTCCTTCAAAATACGCAGCTG
Organism: Spirosoma fluviale; assembly: GCA_945868725.1. Lineage (GTDB taxonomy): Bacteria > Bacteroidota > Bacteroidia > Cytophagales > Cyclobacteriaceae > Algoriphagus. The sequence goes on along the minus strand of CAMBMU010000026.1, from coordinate 9,172 downwards.
GCTTATCTGTGTCCTTCCCAGTTTTTTTATTGGTAAGCGTCATTTGGTAGATTGGTCTCCCTTCAAAAGATTTTTCCACAATATATAGATCCACCAAATCGGGATACTGCTGAGCCCAGGTTTCATACCAATGGTACATCACATCGACCGTGTGGTATTTGGTGAAGTCGAGCACAGTGCCTGGACGATATTCTACTTCAGGAAACTCGAATTTCTTGAAAAAAGAAGAACCATGACGTTCCCCTGAAACTAGGTAGTGTTTGCTTTTTGTGTTTTTCTCTGGAAACACTTGCTCGGGAACAAAAGGCCTTACCTGTGCTAAAAGCGCAGTTGAAAGCAATAAGATTGGGAAAAATAGGAGTTGTCTTTTCATGGGATGGGTTGTTGACTAGCTAAAATAGGAAAGAGAAGCAGAGAATTAGTTGCCGTTAAAAAAAAATATGCCGCCCAACCCAGGTAAAAACAAAAAGGTCTTGCCAAAGACAAGACCCTTTTCAGAATATAAACCCAAATATAACTTTAGAGATTAAAAGTTCTTTTTTGTTTCAATTCTTCGGCCGAATTAAATTGGACAAGTCCTTATTGAATTTTATGTTGAAAAATTCAAAATTAAATTTGGCAGTAGAACGATTTCACAAAGGAAATAGATTTTATACAAAATTGCAAATTGAAAAAATAATTTTGGAATATTTTAAACAATCTATAATTTCATGTATCCTTTATTAAAAATCAACTAAATCACACACCAAAAAATGGACAAAATTTTAGATATCGATAATGTTGATCTAAAGATTATCTCCTTGCTCAATGAAGATGCAAAGACGCCATACACTGAAATTGCCAAAAAAGTATTCGTTTCTTCCGGCACAGTCCATGTGAGGATGAAGAAATTGGAGGATATGGGTGTTGTAAAAAGTGCGACTCTGAATATTGATTTCTCCAAGTTAGGCTACGATATATCGGCATTCTTAGGGATATACCTCGAGAAAAGCTCGCTGTATGATACCGTGATCGAAAAGTTGAAAGGGATTTCCGAGGTGGTGAGCGCCTATTATACCACTGGAAATTACTCGATTTTCGCTAAAATCATCTGTAGAGACACCAATCACCTCCGTCTTGTGCTAGACAAAATCCAAAAAGTGGATGGCATTGACCGAACCGAAACTCTAATCGTATTGGAAGAGAGTATCAATAGACCGATCTCATTTTTTGACAAAGAGAAATAAGATTATTTGGATTAAATCTAAATAAAAAATATTTTAAGACTACTTAAGCATTAAAAAAAAATGTGAAGAACTTTCTTCACATTTTTTTTATGCGTAAAATACTGAAAATCAAAATTTTAATCTCCTTCATTCCTAAATAACTAGCAAGCAGTCCGGTTTTTTGATTGGAAGAAGAACATATTTTTTTGTTTGAATGTTGTACTTTTGCGTACTAAGTATAATTAGTCTAAACAACTCAGTTCATGAGCAAAGACAACCAGATTTTAGAAGACCTTAACTCCAAAGAATATGAGCATGGATGGTCCGTTAATTTCGAGACAGATGAGGCCCCAATTGGCCTAAATGAAGATATAATTCGTTGGATTTCTACTAAAAAAGAAGAGCCAAGTTGGTTGCTAGAATGGAGATTAAAGGCTTTCAAAATCTGGCAAGGCATGACCGAGCCCACTTGGGCCAATGTCAAGTATCTAAAGATGGATTTACAGGCTTTGAGATATTACTCTGCTCCCAAGCAAAGTAAAAAGCCCAAAAACATAAACGAGGTAGACCCTGAGTTAATTGCCATTTATGAAAGGCTGGGTATTTCACTCCACGAACAAAAAAGGCTTCAAGGAATTGCGATTGATGTAGTGCTTGATTCCGTGTCCGTGGCTACTACATTTAAAGAAACTTTAGGTAAGCTTGGAATCGTTTTTTGCTCTTTTAGTGAGGCAGTAAAAGAACATCCAGAGTTGATTCAAAAATATTTAGGCTCAGTAGTTCCAATGACAGACAACTACTATGCTGCATTAAATGCTGCTGTATTTTCTGATGGCTCATTTTGCTACATCCCCAAAGGAGTACGTTGTCCAATGGAATTGTCTACCTATTTCCGGATTAATGCTGCAAACACGGGCCAATTTGAGCGTACACTAATTGTGGCAGATGACTCCTCTTATGTATCCTACTTGGAAGGTTGTACCGCTCCTCAGCGTGACGAAAATCAACTGCATGCGGCAGTAGTAGAAATTTATGCCGGTGCACATGCAGAAGTGAAATACTCCACCGTTCAGAACTGGTTTCCAGGCGACAAAGAAGGAAAAGGCGGGATTTATAATTTTGTAACCAAGCGTGGAATTTGTGCCGGTGACCACTCCAAGATTTCTTGGACACAAGTGGAAACAGGTTCGGCTGTAACTTGGAAATATCCTTCCTGTATTCTAAAGGGAGATTATTCTATCGGTGAGTTTTATTCCGTAGCAGTTACCAACAACTACCAGCAAGCAGATACAGGAACTAAAATGATCCATATTGGTAAAAACACCAAGTCAAGGATTGTTTCCAAAGGGATCTCGGCTGGTAAATCTCAAAACTCGTATCGAGGACAGGTTCAGGTCATGAAGCGGGCACACAATGCACGCAACTTTTCACAGTGTGACTCCCTTTTGATGGGCAACCAATGTGGCGCCCATACCTTTCCCTACATAGACATTGCCAATCCTTCCGCCAAGGTGGAACACGAGGCTACAACTTCAAAAATCGGTGAAGATCAAATCTTCTACTGCAACCAACGCGGAATAGCAACCGAAGATGCGGTAGCCTTGATTGTGAATGGCTATGCCAAGGAAGTACTGAACCAGCTGCCTATGGAGTTTGCCGTGGAAGCTCAAAAACTATTAGCGCTCACCTTAGAAGGCTCGGTAGGCTAATCCCACTGAAAATCTAACGCATACCTTAGAAAAACTAGCTCATGCTATCTATTAAAAATCTACATGCCTCCATTGAGGGCACTCCTATTCTTAGAGGAATTAACCTAGAAGTGAAAGCAGGCGAAGTACATGCCATCATGGGCCCCAATGGCTCTGGTAAATCTACGCTTGCCTCTGTACTTGCTGGAAGAGAAGAATACGAAGTCACCGAAGGAGAAGTCTTCTTTCAAGGAAAAGAACTCCTATCCCTCTCCCCCGAAGACCGAGCTCGAGAAGGCGTATTTTTAGCTTTCCAGTATCCGATTGAAATTCCTGGGGTCTCTACTACCAACTTCTTGCGAACAGCGCTCAACCAGGTTCGCCAATACAGAGGCCAAGAACCTTTAGATGCTGTCAAATTTCTTTCGTTAATGAAAGAAAAAATGGCCTTGGTGGAAATTGATCAAAAATTATTGAGCCGCTCCTTAAATGAAGGATTCTCTGGTGGTGAAAAAAAGCGAAATGAAATTTTCCAAATGGCCATGCTTAATCCAGTACTCTCCATTTTGGATGAAACTGATTCTGGTTTGGATATCGATGCGCTTCGTATTGTATCCAATGGGGTAAATAAGTTGAAATCTGATACGACAGCAACCATTGTGGTCACCCACTACCAACGCCTTCTCGACTACATCGTTCCCGATTTTGTACACGTTCTATACAAAGGAAGAATCGTCAAGTCAGGTACGAAGGAGCTTGCCCTCGAACTCGAAGAAAAAGGCTACGATTGGATCAAGGAGGAAGTTGATTCTACAGCCACAGTCTGATCCCTACCACCACACACATGAGTACCTTGACACAACACGAATTAGTTCTTGGTCTTTTTGAAGCAGCACCGGCTACTTTTCTTTCTTTGCGCCAACTGGGTAAGGAAAGTTTTTATGCACAAGGAATGCCAGCTCTCAAATCCGAAGAATATAAATTCACCCCATTAGCCAAGAAATTGGAAAGCAGCTTGACTGATTTTTTTCCAGCAAACCCGATAAAAATTAGCGCTGAACAGGTAAAATCAGCTGTGTTTACTGGTTTTGAAGGAGTAGTGTTGGTTTTTTCAAATGGGAAGTATTTGCCTGAACTATCCAAATCAACGGAAGGTCTTACTGTAAATCTACTTTCTGAGATTGAAAACACCCCTTTGGGAAGCATTGCCAAAGCAGATAAGGATCCGTTTACTGCCTTAAATCAGGCGACTTTCACGGACGGACTCCACCTTTCCATTGACAGCAAGAAATCGATTGAATCTCCGATTTTACTACTCCAGTTCCATCAAGCTCAAGGTGGACAGGTAATTTCTCCACGAATTTGGATTGAAGCAGGTGATTTTTCAAAAGCAACCTTTATCGATTACCAGGTCTCCTTGGATGCTGCTCCCTATTTTGTGAATAAGGTAGTAGAAATCAAGGGTGGAGTTCATGCGAATATTACCTACCACAGCTTACAAGAAGAAAGCAATCACGTGATTGAGGTAAGCAACGTCGTGACGAATATTTATCAGGACGCCCAGTTTAACTCTACGCAAATCACCCTTTCTGGAGATATGGTGCGTAATAATCTGACGCTAAATCTATTGGGTAGCAATTCTGTAGGAAATATGTATGGCCTCTACTTGCTACAAGGTAAAACTCATGTAGACAACCATACCAACGTAGATCATACGATTCCCCATGCTGAATCGAATGAACTTTACAAAGGCATAATGGCAGACCAAAGCAGAGGGGTCTTCAATGGAAAAATTTTCGTGCGCCAAATCGCACAAAAGACAAATGCCTTTCAGCAAAACAATAACATCCTGCTTTCGGAAGATGCAATCATCAATACCAAACCTCAACTTGAGATTTGGGCAGATGATGTGAAGTGCTCTCACGGATGTACTGTTGGCCAGCTTGATGAAGAAGCCTTGTTTTACCTACAGGCAAGAGGTATCGACAAAATCACCGCAAAAGGGCTATTGCTGTACGCTTTTGCAGGTGAGGTTCTTGACAAAATCGAAGACGATAGCCTTCGCAATTACATTGTAAATCAAATCCAAAAGCGACTAGGGAGTAATTTCTAAGCCATGCCCATTCAGGTCAATTCCATCAGAAGCCTTTTTCCCATACTTCACCAAGAGGTAAACGGGAATCCATTGATTTATTTTGACAATGCTGCCACCACTCAAAAACCACAGGCAGTACTGGATGCACTTACACATTACTACGAAAAGGACAATTCCAATATCCACCGCGGCGCGCATACCTTAGCAGATCGAGCTACGCAACAGTATGAAGAAACCCGCGAAAGCGTCCGAGCATATATCGGGGCTCGAGAATCAGCAGAAATTATTTTTACCCGAGGAACTACCGAAAGCATTAACCTCGTAGCCAAAACCTTCGGAATTAAATTCATTCAAAAAGGAGATGAAATACTCATTTCCACGCTTGAGCATCACAGCAACATCGTGCCATGGCAAATGCTTTGTGAGCAAACTGGCGCCATTCTCAAGATAATCCCAATTACGGATGCTGGGGAACTGGTACTAGAAGAGTTTGAAAAATTGCTCAGTCCAAAAACCAAGTTGGTCAGCATCGTCCATGCATCCAATGCTTTAGGAACTATCAATCCTGCAAAAAAAATCATCGAAGCAGCCCATGCAGTAGGCGCAAAAGTTTTACTGGATGGCGCCCAGTCTACTTCTCATTTGGAAGTGGATGTTCAGGAGCTTGATTGTGATTTTCTGGCTTTTTCTGCCCACAAACTTTATGGACCAACTGGATTAGGGGTCTTGTATGGGAAAAGAGAACTCTTGGAAGCAATACCTCCATTCCTTGGTGGTGGGGAGATGATTCGCGAGGTGACTTTTGAGAAAACTACCTACAATACCATTCCTTTTAAGTTTGAAGCCGGCACCCCAAGTATTGCAGAAGTAATTGCATTTAAGCCTGCGCTAGATTTCATAACATCGACAGGCAAGGCAAACATTCATCGTCATGAGCATGACTTACTGCAGTACGCAGTAGAATTACTTCAGAATGTCAAAGGAATCATCCCTGTCGGAACTGCTGCTGAAAAGATAGCCGTCTTCTCCTTCAACATTCAATCCATGCACCCATTTGATGTTGGACAGTTGCTAGATGCTAAAGGTATTGCAGTTCGCACTGGCCACCATTGTACCCAACCCTTGATGCACAGATTGGGATTAGAAGGTACGGTTCGTGCCTCCTTTGCAGTTTACAATACCCGAGCTGAAGTGGAAGTATTTGCACAGGCGCTTGCAAAAATCGCTAACCTAAAAAATAAATGAGCACGATAGCAGACATACAAAATGAGATCGTAGCCGAATTTGAGATTTTGGGTGAAGACCGCGAATCCACGATTTTTTACATCATGGAGTTAGGAGGAACCTTAGAACCCTACCCAGAATCCTTTCGTAAAGACGAGTACACTATACAAGGATGTCAATCGAAGGTATGGTTAGTGGCTGAGGAGCAGGGAGGAAAAGTAATTTACAAAGCCGATAGCAATACCGATATTACCAAAGGATTGATTTCACTACTCATTCGGGTATTAAATAATAGAAGCCCGAAGGAAATTCTGAATGCCGATCTTGATTTTATCCCACGAATTGGAATGGGCAATATCCTAGGCAGTCAACGATCGAATGGATTGGCAGCAATGATGAATCAAATGAAACGCTATGCCCTAGCTTTTCAAACCAAGCAAAACGCCTAACATGAAAGTCGACGAATCTTCCGAAAATAATTTACAAATTGACAATCTCCGGGATAAGGTAGTCACAGCCATTAAGTTGGTTTATGACCCTGAAATACCCGTTGACGTATATGAATTAGGATTAATTTATGAGATCAGTGTCTATCCAGTAAACAATGTATTTGTATTAATGACACTAACTTCTCCAAATTGCCCTTCGGCTGAGTTTATTCCTTCAGAAGTGAAGGAAAAAATTCAACAAATCGAAGGGATTAATCATGTAGAAGTGGAGGTAACTTTTGATCCTCCGTATACCCAAGATATGATGTCTGAGGTAGCCAAATTAGAATTAGGATTTCTTTAACATAAAAATAAACACGCAGAACAATGTATCCTGAAGAATTAATTGCCCCTATGCGCGCTGAGTTGTCTCTCGTTGGATTCGAAGAGTTTCGTACAGCCGACCAAGTAGCTGCCCACCTGGGCCCAGATCATAAAGGAACTACTTTCCTAGTAGTCAACTCCGTATGCGGATGCGCGGCTGGTGCTGCTAGACCAGGAGTAAAAATGGCTCTCGAGCAAGCTGGCAAAAAGCCAACGACATTAGCAACTGTATTTGCTGGGAACGACCGCGATGCGGTTGCTAAAGTCCGTGAATTGGTATTGCCCTACCCTCCCTCCTCTCCTGCAATGGCTTTATTCAAGAATGGTGAACTCATCCACTTTATTGAGAGACACCATATTGAAGGGAGAAATGCAAAAATGATTGGAGAGCATTTGGTAGAAGTTTTTGAACAATTTTGTGATTAAAAAAGTCCTTCGGGACTTTTTTGTTGTTTACAAAATCAAGTCACCCTTTTCCTAAAAGGATTTATCCACTTAAGTCTTGATAATCAATTGATTAGATTATAAAAAATTCAAATCTAATTCATTTAACCTCATTCTGAGGTTACCGCTAGAATAATATATTTAAAAAATGGCCGATTTTAGTAACTTGAGGCCGATTTTAGAGTTTTAAATCCAAAATAAGCAACAAACAAATCCATCATGTCTGATTCTGCCAAGCTGTTCTACAAAGGACAAGAATTTGAATTTCCAGTTATCATAGGTACTGAAAACGAACCTGCAATTGACATTGCAAAACTTAGAAGTGATACCGGTCTGATCACCATTGACTCTGGCTTCAAAAACACAGGTTCAACAACTAGTTCGATCACATTTCTGGATGGAGAAGAAGGCATCCTTCGGTACAGAGGTTACCGAATCGAAGATCTTGCAGAAAAATCTAGCTTCATGGAAGTGGCTTACCTCCTTATTCATAGCGAGTTACCTACACAAGCTCAATTTGAAGATTTCACGAAGCAGATCACCTACCACACGCTAGTTCACGAAGACATCAAAAAGATTTTGGACGGCTTTCCATCCAATGCACACCCGATGGGTGTACTTTCCTCTTTAATCTGCTCTTTATCGGCTTTTTACCCGGATTCTCTGAATCCAAATAGCACACCAGAAGAAGTCAATCTAAGTATGGTTCGCCTGTTAGCAAAGATGCCAACCTTTGCGGCTTGGGCTTATAAAAATAAGATGGGACATCCAGTGAACTATCCAGACAACTCACTTGATTACTGTTCTAATTTCTTGAAAATGATGTTTGCACTCCCTGCAGAACGTTATCAAGTAGATCCAGTGGTTGCCAAAGCATTAGACGTACTCTTGATTCTTCATGCAGACCACGAGCAAAACTGCTCTACTTCTACCGTTCGTATGGTAGGATCTTCTCAAGGACCTATTTATGCGTCTATTTCTGCCGGTATCAATGCACTTTGGGGACCACTTCATGGCGGTGCCAACCAGTCGGTGATTGAAATGCTTGAAGCGATTAAAGCCGATGGAGGAAATGCTAAAAAATACCTAGATAAAGCAAAAGACAAAAACGATCCCTTCCGCTTGATGGGATTTGGTCACCGCGTGTACAAAAACTTCGATCCAAGAGCAACCATCATCAAAAAGGCTGCCGACGACGTATTGTCCAAGCTTGGCGTAAAAGACCCAATCTTGGATATCGCGAAGGAGCTTGAATACGCAGCCCTGAACGATTCGTATTTTATAGAAAGAAAGTTGTACCCCAATGTAGATTTCTACTCCGGCATCATCTACCGAGCACTCGGAATTCCTACGGATATGTTTACGGTGATGTTTGCCTTGGGCCGTTTACCTGGATGGATCGCCCAGTGGAAAGAAATGATTCAAAAAGGTGAGCCTATCAGTAGACCAAGACAAATATATACTGGAGCTACAGAAAGAGATTATGTAGCGATGCCTAAGCGGTAATCCAATGCATTACGGAACAGCGTCTTTTTTCTTTATTTTGCCAATCTGACCAAAAAGAATCAAAGGCGCTGTTTTTTTGAGCTTATCAAAAAAATAAAAAAATAAATTTCAAACGACCTTTGATCCGATGAACCCACAAACCCTTGAAGACGCAGTAGCGTTAACCCAAAAATTCACTTCACGCCCTTCAAATGAAGA
>CAMBMU010000025.1 GCA_945868725.1 Spirosoma fluviale | reverse complement strand
GTCTCTAGGACTGGGTATTTGGAAAGTGAGGTCGTCGATTATTCGATCAAAAACTTCAAAGGCGATTTTGGACTTGCCTACCGACCCTCCCCAAATTCGATGCTGACCTATACCTATCGCATGGCCTTATTGGATAATGTATACCAGCGAGCCAATCGATTTAGACTTCAGGATTATTTGCTTCAACAGCATGCTTTGCAGTATCAATCTCCTGCTTTTTCCTTCAAAGTGTATACAAATTCAGAGGATACGGGCAACTCGTATAACCTACGCTCGATGGCGGAGAATATGGATCGAAGTTTTAAGCCAGATGCGGTATGGTATGCCGAATATACAAATGCCTTTACTGCCGCCAGAGTTTCAGGCGCTGGGGTAGGAGATGCTCTAAATCAAGCGAGGGCCGCTGCCGATTTGGGGAGGTATGAGCCTGGGTCCTCTCCCTACAACTATGTTCTTTCGAAACTTCAGCAAGTAAATAATTGGGATAGAGGAGCCGCTTTAAAAGTGCAGTCGGCTTTGGTTCATGCCGAAGCACAATCGAATCTTAGTCAAGCCTTTCCAACGGTTTTTCAAGACTTGCAACTCGATCTAACCGTAGGGATTGACCAAAGAACGTATATCATTGGTTCGGATGGCAACTACTTTGTCAATCCCGAAAAAGGAAATGAAACTGCTAACATTATATATTCCAAAACAGGAGCTTTTGCTTCCATTTCAAAGAAATTGTTGGCGGACAAATTGCGCCTGGGATTTGTGTTTCGTGTGGACAAAAACGATTATTTCAAGCTCACGACAAATCCTCGCTGGACCGCACTTTTTGCACCAAACGAGTTGCATAGCATTCGTATCGGCTACCAAGAAGGCTATCGCTTTCCAAGTATTTTTGAGGCCTTTTCTGCTATTACTAGTGGAGGAGTAAAGCGGGTAGGCGGGCTGCCGGTGATGTCTTCTGGGGTTTTTGAAAATTCATATTTAGCCAAGTCGATCACCGCCTTTCAAGCGGCAGTTTTAGCGGATGTAAACAAAAATGGACTCACCAAAACCCAAGCCATTGCGAACAACAAGGGGCTGTTAATCAAGAATTCGTACACCTACATCCAACCGGAGCACATTCTCTCCTTCGAAGGCGGATACCGGGGAGCGCTTTTCCGGAATCGTATGGTGGTAGATGCTGATTTTTACTTCAATCAATACGAATCTTTCATCGCTCAAATCAATGTAAACGTTCCCAAAACAGCGCTGCTAGATTCGATCCCGATTGCGCTGAATGACAAAAATTTGCAGTCCCCGTATCGGGTGTGGACCAATTCCAAATCGGAAGTAAAAACCTATGGGGCTTCTCTAGGCATGAATTACAGGATAAATTCAAGTTGGAATCTGACAGGAAACACCACCTATTCCAAACTGGATAACGCAGAAAATACCGATGGCTTGGAAGATGGGTTCAATACCCCAGATTGGGTATTTAATCTGGGTATTTCTACTACCAAATTAGCCAAAAATTGGGGAGCTGGACTAAATTACCGTTGGCAAAATGCCTTTTACTGGCAATCGTTTTTAGTGGACAGTTGGGTGCCTGCCTATGGGAGTTTGGACCTGCAAGTACAGCATCGTTTCCCTTCGCTCCCGATCAGCATCAAGTTAAGCGGGACAAATATTCTGAATCAAACCTACTATTCCTTTGCAGCCGGTCCTCAGATAGGAGGAATGTACCTGCTTACGTTAATATGGAATAACTAGGCTTTCGAGCAGCTGGATTTCCCACAAAATAGCAACTCAAGTAGGGATAATTTTTTTGTTGGTTGATTTGGAATTTATTTATAATCTACTAAATTTGTAGACTAATAAAAAAACTATGTCCACGAACTTACACTTTGAAACTCTCCAACTGCATGCGGGTCAAGAACCTGACGCAGTCACTGGCTCTCGAGCAGTACCCATCCACCAGACGACTTCCTACGTTTTTAAAAACACGGACCATGCCGCCAACCTATTCGGCTTGAAGGAATTCGGGAATATCTACACCCGAATCATGAATCCTACTACGGATGTCTTTGAAAAAAGGGTAGCGGCTTTAGAAGGAGGGGTGGCCGCCTTGGCTACTGCATCGGGACAAGCCGCCCAGTTTATAGCCTTAAATAATCTGCTGCAAGCCGGAGATAATTTTATCAGTAGTTCCTTTATCTACGGCGGTACCTACAATCAATTTAAAGTTGCCTTTAAGCGACTGGGAGTAGAAGTACGATTTGCAAGCGGCGATGAACCTTCGGCTTTTGAATCTTTAATCGATGCGAAAACCAAAGCGATTTACCTTGAAACGATTGGAAATCCACGTTTGAATATTCCTGACTTTGAAAAATTTGCTGCCTTAGCTCGGAAACACGACCTGCCACTTGTAGTGGACAATACCTTTGGCGCTGGGGGTTACCTTGCCCAACCCATAAAGCATGGAGCCAATATTGTAGTGGAATCCGCGACCAAATGGATTGGAGGGCACGGCACAAGTATAGGAGGGGTGATTGTTGATGGTGGAAACTACAACTGGGGCAATGGAAAGTTCCCACAGTTTACGGAGCCTTCTGAAGGATACCACGGACTCAAGTTCTGGGAGGTTTTTGGCGAAGGAAATCCACTTGGACTTCCAAATATTGCGTTCATAATACGCGCTCGAGTAGAGGGATTACGGGACTTTGGACCCTCGCTTAGCCCATTTAATTCATTTTTACTGCTTCAAGGACTTGAGACACTTTCACTTCGGGTTCATCGGCATGCAGAAAATGCCCTTACCCTTGCTACCTGGCTCGAAAACCACCCTTCCGTGGACTTTGTCTATTATCCAGGCTTAGCCTCTAGTCCCTATCACCAACTTGCCAAAAAGTATTTGCAAAATGGATTTGGAGGGGTATTGCAATTCGGAATTAAGGGTGGAGCTGAGAATGGAAAGAAATTTATCAACTCCCTGCAATTGGTAAGTCATTTGGCCAATGTAGGAGATGCCAAAACGCTGGCCATTCATCCCGCTTCAACTACCCACGAGCAACTTTCGGAAGCGGAACAAAAACAATCTGGGGTACTTCCAAATTTGATCCGGATTAGCGTGGGTCTCGAGCACATCGAAGACATCAAAGATGACTTTAAGCAAGCCTTCTCCAAATTGAATTAATCCAACTAGAGCATTGAACATTTTCTTGTAACTTGGACTTGTTATTCAGAAAATTGTTCAATGCTCAATAAAAAAACCCAATATGCTTTGCAGGCCCTTCAATACCTCATTGAACACAAGACGGAGGGGCCCATACTGATTGCACAGATTGCGAGGGAGAAGAAAATGCCCTTAAAATTTTTGGAAAATATTCTTCTTGAGCTCAAGAAGATGGAGGTTTTGAGCAGTAAAAAGGGGAAAGGCGGAGGCTATTTTATCAACCAAGAGGCAATTCACACGCCATTGGCAAAGATCATTCGGAATATCGAGGGGCCCATTGCCATGTTTCCCTGTGCTAGCCTGAATTTTTACGAACGTTGCGCGAATTGCGATGAGAAAAATTGCGGTTTACACGACACTATGATAGCGGTGCGAGATGCTACCCTGAAAGTCCTAGAATCCAAAACGGTGAATGATCTTGCTAATCTAGTTTAGGCTGTCCCAAATGACAGCCATTTTTTTTTACACTTAGACTAGCACTCCAAAAAAAATAGTATCCCTCAAATCCTTCAAATTTATCTCAAATCCTTCAAAATCAAGGGGACTGATCTACTTAATTAAATCATCTGAATGCTAATATTGTTTAATTTACACTCTTCTTCATCGATTAGTTCAATTGTCGATTGGGAGTATTTCAAACCGTGTTTAAACAAATAGTTAGTCAGCTTTGTCCATGAGAAAATCACTCTTCGCCCTTATTTTCATCCTCTCTGGATTGACCTCCTATGGTCAGTCCACCTATTGGAAAAAATCCAATCAAAATTTCAGCAACAACAAAGTAGTTCAAGCTGAAACCGAGCAGTATCAAATTTTTGAATTGGACCAAAAAGCACTTCGAAGGCAGCTTTCCTCTGGAAAAGCAAGCCAGCTAAGTATGCCCACTAGCCAAGGAAGTTTTGAGGAATTCGTGGTCGTGGAGAAGGAAAGCATGGATAAAGAATTGGCCAAAAAATACCCGGCAATCAAAACCTACCAAGGGTATAAAATTTCTGATCCTAAAAGCCGAATAGCACTCACCCTAACAAGCAGTAGGATCTTTCTCTATGCCTTTTCGGAAGCTTCCGAGGGGATGAGAATGCTGTCAACGAACACCTACATGTTCTACAAGATCAGTGGAGATCAACGTTTTTCAGAGGGTATTTCCTGTGGCGTACCATCCGCTAACCTACCTACCCCAGCGGACCAAATCAATCCAAGCGGCAACCGATTGGATTTAACCAGTCAAACTTCAAGAAACAAGGTTGAAGGGGTACGGACACTTCGGTTAGCCGTGGTCTCGGCAGGAGAATATGGGGAGATTAATGGAGGTACAAAAGAGACTGTTTTGGCTAACATCGTCAGTATTGTCAATGGGTTAAATGTAATCAGTGAACAAGACCTTGGGATTAAGTATGCCCTCATCGCTAACAACGACAAATTAATTTTTTTCAATAATGCAACAGACCCCTACAATATCGAGCAAAATGGCGTCTCTACGAATTCCTCCTATTTGAATACGAGAACTCAGGTAGTGATTGATTCACTTATTGGCCAACAAAATTACGACTTAGGGCATTTATTCATCGCCCGAAACGAAACCGGAAATCCAGTTCCTTATGGGATTGGCAATGCTTATGGCATCGGTAACGTGGGAACTCCTGAAAAGGGATCTGGCTGGTCCTATTTCAGCAAAAGTACGACGAATGAACTCGGGTTTATTGGATTGGTCTCTCATGAATTTGGACACCACCTTGGAGCTTCCCACACTTTTTCCAATCAACCAGATGGATTGGTTACCCAATCTGAATTGAGTTCGGGCAGATCCATCATGTCTTATGGTCGGATCAACCAACCGGATTTACATTACTATCACTACCACTCCATCCATCAAATCATTCAGTCTTTCAAACGCTTTCAGTATGGAATCGATTTTTCTAAAGTAGGTACACTTGCTGCATATCCCCAGCAACCCCCAGCGAATATTTCATTAAAAGCGTACCATATTCCGATTAAAACACCGTTTGTGTTGGAAACTCCAAGTGGATTAAAAAAATCAACCTACGTTTACAATTGGGAACAATTAGATTCAGATCTAGTCCTTCAAGGAACTTATTGGGGATCTAAAACTCAAAAAGCGCCTTTATTCAGTTCTACCTCCCCAAGTGCCAATTCGCAGCGTTATTTCCCAACCTTCGCGCGTGTGATCGCAAACAACCTGACGAGTGATAACGCTATTTTAACTGCAAACGCAGGCACTTCCATGCTCTTTGAGACGCTACCCGAGGTGCCTAGACAAATGACCTTTGGACTAACTGTCCGGGATGGATCAGCAGCACAAGGGGTCTATTTAGATTCTACCCAAGTGACAACCGTCGCAAACAGCAAGCCCTTTGCCATCCTAACCCCACTCACTGCCCAAGTGAATGCGGGCAATCCACTGACCCTTGAATGGGAGATCAGTAATACAAACGACAATCCAATCAAGGCTACCCAGGTAAATATTTTACTTTCTGTAGATGGAGGCGTAAAATTTGATTACCTCTTGGCCGAAAAAACAGCCAATGATGGGTCCCAATCGGTGGTGATTCCTAATGTGGCTACCACAACCGCGAGAATAAAAATTGAACCTGTAGACAATATTTTCTACACCATCAATCCAGCGGATTTTGCAATCAACACTACTCAATTAAGTTTATTTAGTGCTGCTACAGCGGTTGAGTTGACTGCTTGTAATGAATACAAGCAAACCTTCAACTTGCAAGTTTTAAGCAATCAAGCTTCTTCTACGCTATCCAACATTACTTTTACAGGTGCTCCTGCGGGACTAACTATCGCCCTTAGCAAAAGTCAGGTAGCTGTAAGTGAGTTGTTTACTGCTACTATTTCCAATCAAACAGCTGCTGCGGGCACCTATAACATCACCTTAAAAGCAGAGCTAAATGGGACCACAGTCGAACGACCAATCGTGCTATCAGTCTTATCGAGCACCCTATCGCCGGCGACGCTGACAAGCCCTGCTGCGGGAGGGACAATCAATCAAAACTCCGTTGAACTGAAATGGGATCTAGCTGCGAATACCCAAAAGGTACTCCTTCAAATCTCAAAAGATCAAAATTTCAGCACTCTACTGGTTGACAAAATCGTCTACGGCACCCGATATGTGTTTAGCCCTCTAGCAAACGGAACCACCTACTACTGGCGTGTCTATGCGCAGAATGGATGCAGTACTTCTGCAGCCGTTAGCAGTAGCTTTACCGTGAATCTGGGATATGAAAAGGCACTGAAACACAACAGCAAGCTTTACAACACATCCAACGGGCAATATCCGATTCAAGTCACGGATTCAAACATCCTTAAGGAAGTGAAAATCACGGTATCGGTTGCCAAGGATGCGGCTTCGACACTAGCAAAGCTGAACGACATGACCATGAGCCTAATCAATCCTGCTGGCCGGGCTGTGGTATTGTCCAAGCCAACTTCTGAGACTACGGTAGTAAACCTGAATTCGGTATCCTATTTATTTACGGATCAAGCACCCGAGTATAGTTCACCAGTTTTCAATGAAGCAACCCAAAAATGGCAACTGACGATTCCTCCTTTTGAAGCACTAAGCCAATTTAATGGAGGGAATACCTTGGGAAATTGGATCTTCAAGGTGGAAGGAAAGTCGGCTAACGTCTCCATTGAAGAGGTGTCTGTAGAGTTCCTTTCCAATGAACTATTCAAAGCCCCACGTGCAGAAAACTTGAGCCTATACTTATTCCAAAACGAAACTAAAGTTTCACTACTCGGAAAAAATTATTTGGGTCAATCCTTAGTGAATTCCAAGATAATCATCAACAAACTTCCTGAAAAAGGAACCCTAGTGGATAGTCAAAATAATTTACTCGTAGTAAATACGGCTTATGCATTCACCGATGTTTATTTTGTTCCAAATCAAGGATATCAAGGGTTAGATCTCTTCAACTACCAAGTGGTTGACATTGCAAACAATAATCTAGAAAGCACTACAGCTCAAGTGATTATTGACTATAAAAATACCAAGCCTGCTTTGAAAGTATTCGATGTATATGCTTCTGTCCAGGTGGGTAAGTCTCAGACCTTAAATCTGATTTTCAAAAATGCTGAATTTTACAGCGGCTATACCTACAGCTTATCCGCACCAAAATACGGAACAACAGAAATTACCGGTAACTCGATTCTTTACAAAGCCACAGCTGTTGGGGATGAAGCAATCGAAGTAACCTATACGACTGGAACTACTGTAGCGAAAGGCTACATCAACATCAAAAATTTTGGCGGCTATAAATTGATTACAGAACCACTTCAGGTAATCAAGCGAGAAGATGTTGGTTTCAGAGTGGGTAGAACAGTATCTGTTAATGCGGACGGTAGTGTTTTGGCCTCTTCACAAGAAATCTCATGGGAAGTAGGAGACGCTGGATTCAACATGAAAAACTACGAGGGAATAACCAAAGTATTCGCCCTTCAAAATGGGCAATACGTTCCCTTGGGAAATGAAATTAAGGGTCTAGGCGTGAATGACCGTTTAGGCTATCGAATCAGTTTGAGTGGAGATGGGAAAATTATCGCCCTAGCCACCAACCACGTCATGGGATGTTTCAGTTGTACGGTAGCTGGCGATTACGTGATTGTGTATTCCTACGACGAGGTTACCAAAACATGGATCAAGAAGGGTGATAAAATCCCATTTGATGGACAAGGAACAGGTCCTGGAGGAGTAGATATCAAAAGTGTTGATTTGAATTTTGACGGTTCTATTTTGGCAGTAGGCAATGCAAGAGAGCCTATCAATGGATTTGCCTCTGGCGCAGGATTTATCTTCTCCTTTGATGAGATCACCAAAACTTGGGTGCAAAAAGGATCTACAATTAATTTAACATTTGTAGGTGCACCTGACAAGGGGACTGATTTTGCTGCTTTTGTGAGGCTGAATAAGGCAGGAAATCGACTCGTATTAAACCAGCCCTACTCGTATTTTAATTCTTCAAAAGCGGGGAATGTGTATGCTTTTGAGTTTGAACAGGGCGATTGGAAATTGATGGGACAGCCTATTTCCGGAACTCAAGGTTTCGCATCTCAGTTTGGAAAATCAGTCGACATGAATGACACTGGCGATCAAATCGTGATCAGCGAGAATTATGAAGTTATCTCCAACAACGAAATATACTTAGGGAAGGCGCACGCCTACACCTACGATGCGGCAACAAAAAAATGGAAGGCGCTTGGAAATCAAATCAAAGGGCCAAAAACAACCCTTGCAAAATCAGTTGATGAATGGGGAATTACGGATGAAAATGCGAAGGTTTCCATCAATGGAGCAGGAAATCAAATTTCCCTTTCCTTGAAGGCATCTGAAAACCTTGAAACCGGCGGGAATCAAAAACACTTCATCAATGTGTACAATTACGACAAGGTATTGGGAACTTGGGCGGCGACTTCTAATCCCTTTGCTACAGAAAATAGTACTCCCGGTGCGGGACATCGCCCTACCTATGTTGAAACAGTGATCAGTTCAAATGGTGCCAAATTGTTTTTTGGTACTGGTGAAGATATAGGCTATCCTGAGGATAAGACATTCATCAAAGTCTATGAAACGACCACCCTTGTGATACCAGATACTGAGGCTCCTACCTTAGTGCTTAAAAACCCGTACACGCTTCCTATCCCCGCTTCTGGTACTGCTGTTCTTGTGGCGGCAAGCCTAGACAATGGTTCTTCAGATAATATTGCAATTACTGAAGTTACCATTTCCAAATCCACCTTTACCTGTGCGAATCTTGGAGCGAATACGATCACGTATACCGCAAAAGATGCTGCTGGAAACACCACCACTGCTACGGTGGCCATCAACGTAGTCGATGAAATCAAACCCACGCTTAAGGCAAAAACCAGCTTCACAATTAAGCTAGATGCCGAAGGCAAAGGCAGCTTGAAGTGGGAAGACCTCGATGAGGGCAGTACGGATAACTGTTCGATTAAAGACAAGCTCCTTTCCAAATCTGCCTTCACCTGCGCTGACTTAGGAGCCAACAAAATCAACTTTACTGCAAAAGACGCCTCAGGAAATACCTCTACCGCAGAAGTGACGATCACAGTGGTAGACGACATCAAACCTACGCTAAAAGCAAAAACTGCTTTCACCATCAAGCTGGATGCCGAAGGAAAAGGCGCACTCAAGTGGGAGGATATAGACCAGGGCAGTACTGATAACTGTGCCATAAAAGACAAGCTAATTTCCAAATCTGCCTTCACTTGTGCTGATATAGGAGATAGTAAAATCACGGTTACAGCTAAAGACGCTTCAGGAAACACCTCCACTGCCGAAGTGACTATCACGGTAGTCGACGACATCAAACCTACCCTCAAAGCAAAAAGTAGCTATACCATCAAGCTGGATACCCAAGGAAAGGCCACACTCAAGTGGGAGGATATTGACGAGGGCAGCAGTGACAATTGCAGCATCAAGTCAAGATCGCTATCCAAAACTGAGTTTACCCGTACCGATGGGGGAGAAAGTAAGGTTACCTACACGATCACTGATGCCGGCGGAAATACCAGCAGCGCCGAGGTGACCGTGCGTGTAGACATTGTCCTCGCTTCACCTGAGCGACCTAAGGAAGCCAATTTCTTGAGGGCTTACCCTAACCCAGTGAATGACTACCTCTACCTCGAGTTTGCTGCCGGAGTTAGTGCGAGCACCATTCGCAGTACTTCCTTGGTAGATGCCTCCGGTAGAGTTATTGGAGAGCTCAGCCTGGAGGATGGAGGCAATGGATTACTCGGCTTCTCTACCAGATCGCTTAAGTCAGGGATGTATTTCCTACGACTAAGCACGCGTGACACGCTACATTTAATCAAATTCACCGTTACCCACTAAGCCATGAAAAAATTTCTTCCCTTTCTACTCCTTTGCCTTGGATTACTCGTTTCTTGTGGAGAAGATCCAAAATCACCTGAAGAGCAGGCACTAGAAAAGTTGAGCGGAGACCTAGGTACAAGCTATACGCTGGGTACAACAGGTTATGTAAAACGAAGTCAAGTAGATGAAACGCGATTTTATCCAGGGTTTACCTTCCGAATAGATGGAGCCAATAAGTCTTATACCACTTCTGGAGCCACGGATTTATTTGAGGCCAGTGGCAACTGGGAATTTGTGGGCACCAACTTTGACAAGATCCGACTTACTGGTAGCAAGCCTGCCTCTCAGATAGATATCTCCTTTACCAAGACGGGGCAAGACCTGGTACTGGTATTTTCTGTACCCACCCCTCCAGGAGGAAGAGTTGCCGCCCTTACTGGTAGCTATGAAATCAAGTTGACGGGAGGGTAACTTCTTTCCAATTGGTATTGCTGCAGGTACGATTAGGACCCGCAATTAGAAGCCTTCCGCACGCAGCGGAGGGCTTTTTCTTTGTCTATCAGTCGTTAATGGGTTGTTCCGCTCGAAATAATTCAAATAATGTGCTTTTGCCAGATCTCCGGAAGCCATTAACCACCTTAATTAGATCCTTGTCTGTATAGGAAAGGAACTTTAATAGGTACTCTTTTCTGTTTGTATAGGTTTTCATTGGTCAAAGACAGCCGTTAGTATCAAAACCTGTAAAAAATGCAAGTTTTGATACTAACGGGATCATCAGTAAAAATAAAATCATCGGTATCATTTCACCTTTTTCTCCCTTATAAGGATAACTAACAAGTAGTGAAGTGAAATTCAATTCTTAAATCCATAGGTTTCTTACATCAAAAAAATAGTTATTAAACTTCAACCTAATAATTCACCATTATGAAAATTTACCTTTTTGCTCTTATGTTATTAATTGGGGTTGTTCTAGCCTTGCATTTGACGATGAATGCACAAGTTGGAATTATACTTAAAAATCCAAAAATGGGAAATGCATTGTTTTGGATAATTGGAGGTGTTACAGCAGTAATAATTGGATTAACATCTTGGGAAACAGAGGTCTTCAACCGCATAAAAGACGTTCCTGTTTGGTTATTGACTGCCGGTGCAATGGGGGGGTTATTAGTTTTCGGAATTGCTTGGATTATCCCTCAAATTGGAGCAGGGCCTGCATTTATTTTGATGATTGCAGGTCAAATTATTACTGGAATGTTATTTTCCCATTTTGGCATTTTAGGGTCCCCAGTCGAACCCATTACTTTGACAAAGGTCCTTGGAGCACTCTTATTACTTAGTGGGGTAGGCATGGTCACTTTTACGAAATAAAAAATATGGAAAACTTTAACCAAATCAATCGAAGAGAATTTGTAAAAGTTGTTGGATTAGCAGGCGCAGCTACAATCTTGAGCCCTGGATTTGCTTTTTCTAAAGCTTCTGAAAAATTCAATTTGGGAGCGACCTTCATTCTTTGGGGGTATGGGGCTGACAATCTTGAATCTGCTCTAGCCGACATTGCAAAGCTGGGTTTCCACTCCTTTGAAACTTTTGGGCAAGTAATCGAGGAATGGGAAAACAAACGCGGTGGCTTCAGTGAGGTAGTTGAAAAACACGGCGTCCCTATTTTATCGGCCTTTTGTTCGACGGATATTCTTGATCCTACCAAAAGAAAAGGGGAAGTTGAAAAATTGATTCGTTGGTCTAAACTTCTAAAAAAGAGTGGCGGAAAGGTGATTGAATGGTGTCCTTCTGGAGTGGACAGAAAAGGATTTGATT
Source organism: Spirosoma fluviale (assembly GCA_945868725.1). Lineage (GTDB taxonomy): Bacteria > Bacteroidota > Bacteroidia > Cytophagales > Cyclobacteriaceae > Algoriphagus. The sequence goes on along the minus strand of CAMBMU010000025.1, from coordinate 19,238 downwards.
ATCGAGAGCATAGAAAAAATATGATCGATTCAATGAATGAATATGCCCAAGCAATTACTGATCAAGGGCTTATCTGTGCACTACACCCACATACGGGAACCCCTATTGAGACCAGTGAAGAGGTATATTTTGTTTTGGAAAATGTTAAAACTGATTACATGAAATTTGGCCCAGACGTAGGCCAATTGCAAAAAGGAGGCGCAGATCCAGTTAAAATTGTTAAGGATTTTATGCCATTAATTGAGCATGTTCACCTCAAGGATTATGAAGGTGGAGACAATGGTTATTTGGGTTACGCTCCACTGGGAATTGGAAAAGTAAAACTGGAAAAAATAATGAAATTATTAGAAAATGGAAGAGAGAAAATGGCCGGAGGGATTATGTTTGAATTAGATTATGACAAAAAAATAGAACCTCGATTTACAGCCTTTGAAGCCGCCAAAATTTCGCGGGACTTTCTGGTAAAGCAGGGTTATAGTTTTAATGTTTAAAACTAAAAAAGTAAGATTTTAATTTTTATTCTTATTCCCTAAAACTTTATTAAATACCCGGTTTAATTGTTTAAGTGATTACTTCCGAAATAGATTTTTTAATAAATAAGAGTTGAAAAATTATTGAGTTTTTCAATAATATATTTTGTTTAAATACTTGTGGCTATAAATTAATTATGGAGATTTTAAAAAATTACATTGATGGTGATTGGGTAAAAAGTAACGAATCCGATTCAATTGCAGTAATTAATCCTGCTACACAGGAAATTCTCGGGAAAGTTCCATATGGTAAAAATACGTTTTCTGATGTTACCTCAGCAGTAGAAATAGCTTCAAAAGCTTTTATCTCATGGAGTAAGATTCCCGTAATGAGAAGGGTCCAACCCCTGTATAAACTCAAGCAGTTATTGGAAGAAAATTCAGAGGACATTGCCAGCACAATAACGATGGAATGCGGCAAAACTCTCGCAGAATCCAGAGGAGAGGTACTACGGGCAATAGAAAATGTAGAAGTTGCCTGCGGCACACCCAGCCTAATCCAAAGTGAGTTTTCCGAAAATATTGCAACAGGGATTGACGAGTTCATGATTCGCCAACCTTTGGGTGTATGTGCTTGCATAGCCCCCTTTAATTTTCCTGCTATGATTCCTTTTTGGTTTCTGCCCTACGCAATTGCCTGTGGCAATACCTTTATCATTAAGCCATCGGAAAAGGTTCCTTTGACCATGATGAAAATTTTCCATCTGATTGACCAATTAGATCTGCCTAAAGGAGTGATCAACTTGGTACATGGTGGAAAAGATACAGTTGATGCACTTTTAGATCATCCAAAAGTAAAGGCGATCAGTTTTGTGGGTTCAACTCAGGTAGCAAAATATATTTACTCAAGAGGTGCTACCAATGGAAAAAGGATTCAGGCTCAAGGTGGAGCAAAAAATCCGGTTATTATCTTACCTGACGCAGATATTGAAATGTCAGCCCAGATCATTACAGATAGTGTCTTTGGCTGTGCAGGCCAACGCTGTCTTGCAGCTTCAAATGTTATTACAGTAGGTGATAACGGAAAAATTAAAGATGCACTTTACGAGTCCGCCAAGGCGAGGTCGACCGGCTATGGGTTGGATGAAAATATAGAAATGGGACCTTTAATAACAAGTGAAAGCCAATCAAGAGTAAATCACCTGATTCAAAAAGGCATCAATGAAGGGGCAAATATTTTGCTTGATGGACGAAATACCAAAATTAAAGGATTTGAAAAAGGGAATTTTATTGGCCCTACAATTTTGGAAGGATTGCCTTTAAACGGGGAAATCGTTACTACTGAAATTTTCGGACCAGTGATGGGGTTGATTGAACTTGATTCAGTGGACTCGGCTCTAGATTTCATTAACAGTGGCCGGTATGGAAACATGGCCTGTTTATTTACTAGCAGCGGATCCAATGCCCGAAAATTCAGGAATGAGGCAAATGCAGGTAATATTGGTATAAATATAGGCGTAGCTGCACCTATGGCTCAATTCCCCTTTAGTGGATGGAATGAGAGTTTTTTTGGAGATCTACATGGGCAAGGACGTCATGCTATTGAGTTTTTCACTCAGACAAAAGTGGTAATCGAGAGATGGCCTAAAGAGTGGTCAAGAAAATTCTAAATGCTTCAGAATACGAGACTTAGTAAGCGGAGGATACAGCTGATGTACCTACTCATTTGTAAAATTCCATCTAATATTTTCTGGAACATCCACAAAAAAGTAATTGACACAATAAAATTTAATCAATACAGAATTAATATATAATTCAATGTCAAAACTAGCATTTTGTCCTCCTTTCAGATTACAGACGACGATTAATTTTTTAGGAATGGATTGTGTGGTTACAGACCTAAGCCATACAATCAGCGAGGATGATCCAACCTTCATAGGTCATCAGCGAACCTTGATTTGGAATCATTTGTCCCATGAAGAAACTCAGAAAATGGGTCTCACTAAGCCCCCTTACTCCTATAAGGTAGTAGGGTTTACCATGTGCGACCATTCTAATACGCATGTGGATGCTATCAATCATGTGGTCAATGAGGTGGATGCGAGAGCTGTTCATCAACTACCGTTGGAGTGGTTTATGGCACCTGGAGTATGGTTTGATTTTTCTCATAAAGATCCCAGCAGCTATATTACCCGTGAAGACATTGAAATGGCAATCCTAAAAACAGGAGTTACCATTCAACCGCAATCAGTAGTCCTGTACTATACTGGATGGTATAAAAAATGGAAAGAACCTTACAATTATATTAAGGGCTACCCAGGTTTAGACAGGTCTGCAATGGAATACCTAAACGATTTGGGAGCAATAAGTATTGGAGCTGATGCACCAAGTATCGATAGTCATCATGAAGTCGCTGTAGTAAAGGAGCAGCCGGCCCATATTGTTTGCCGGGAACGAGAAATTCTTAATATGGAAAATCTTGCGCAAGTAGATATGATTCCAGCTCATGAATTTTGGTTTATTGGATTACCACTCAAAATAAAAGATGGATCCGGATCACCATTTAGAGGTGTGGCTATTGTTCCCAAAAAGAGTTTAAAACAACAGATATAAATAATCATGCAGTTACCTAAACAAATGGACGCCTTGGTTCTCAAGGGAGTCAGAGATTTTGCAATTGAATCCATTCAAGTACCTGTTCCGGATGATGACGAGGTGATATGTAAGGTGGATACCATTTTTATTTGTGGAACTGATCCACATATCATTGCAGGGGATTTTCCAGATTTTTGGCCAACAGCCTTTCCTTTTGTTCCCGGACATGAATGGTCGGGTACAGTAGTAGAAACCGGTAAAAAAGCACATAATTTGGGATGGAATGAAGGTGACCGTGTTTGCGGTATCTCCCATTGTGGATGCGGATATTGTGAAATGTGCATAAAAGGCAGGTATAACATTTGCCTTAATTATGGACATGAAGAACGTGGGCATAGACAATATGGGCATTATACCCCCGGAGCTTATGCCCAATTTATGAGGACCTCAGTAAAAAGTATTTTTAAAATTCCAGATTCCATGCCACTGGAATATGCCGCTTGTGTGGATCCCTTGAGTATAGCACTTTATACCGTTAAGCGCTCCAAAATGCAACCTGGGGATGACGTTCTTATCCTAGGCACAGGACCACAGGGACTTATGGCAATATTATGTGCAAAAGCATTGGGTGCAGGTAGAATTTTTGCTGCCGGAAGTGGTGATCGTCTTAAAAAGGCAGGTGAATTAGGAGCTCTAATCATTGATTACCATAAAGAAGATGTATTGGAAAAAGTGAAAGAACTAACCAATGGAAGGGGGGTTCCTGCGGTACTTGAATGTGCAGGAACTGAAAAATCAATTACTCAAGCTTGTTTAGCAGCTGCTAAAGGTGGTGTGGTTTCAGTGGTCGGTATTCCGCATTCAAATCCGTCCCTTCCTATAAAAAGAATGGTTTTGGATGAGGTAGAACTAGTGGGAAACAGGGCCAATCCAAATACTGCCAAGGCAACAATTGAACTATTGACCAATAATCGAATAGATCTTAAATCTTTGATGACACATCGTTTTTCTTTAAAGGAATTTGGAAAGGCTCTGGACATCTTTGAAAAAAGGCAGGATGGCGCAATTAAAGTCGCCATAAAACCAAATGGATTTTAGGAAAATTGTAATGTTTTAAAAAAAAAGAAAAATGGAAAAGAAGGTAATGATTGTTAGCGGAGGAGGATCCGGCTTAGGACTGGCTGCTGCTATTAAATTTGCAAAAAACGATTTTAATGTTGTCATAATTGATATTGATAAAGAAAAGGGGGAGGAAGCAGCAAAAAAAATCAGAAGCATGGGTGTAGATGCCATATTCTGCCTTTGCGATATTTCCAATAAAGAACAGGTACAAAATGCCGCCGAGATCACCAAAGCTAGGTTTGGCAGAGCAGATGTTCTTATTAATAATGCAGGATTGGAAGTGAGAGGCAGCATTTTACAATGCAGTGAGGAAGATTGGGAAAGATTGTATGCTATCAACCTTAAGGGGATTTATTACATGACCAATTCTTTTACCCCATTAATAATTGAACAAGGAAAGGGTGCAATAATCAATACAGGTTCTATTCTTGGTTACCGGACAGTTGGGGAGCGTGCAGCCTATTCTTCTTCCAAAGGAGCCATAGATACTCTTACCAGAAGCATGGCATTTGATCTTGCACCTCACAATATCCGTGTCAATTGTGTGGCACCCGGTGCAATTGATACTCCATTATTGAGAGGTTCGATCAATGACTCTCCAGATCCAGCAGAAACGGAACGATTTTTAGGTTCTAAAAGTGTATTTAATCGAATGGGAACTTCTGAGGAAGTGGCCAATGTAATGTATTTTCTAGCATCCGAAGAAGCTTCTTTCGTAACGGGTGCTACTTACTTCGTCGATGGGGGTTGGTCTATTTTATAAATAGTATTATTAAAAAATAGAAGTAGTAAGAATACTACACTATCAATAAAACCTTACAAACTTAAATTTTATTTGCTTTGATTTATTTAGAAGATAGAAAATCCCTAATCAATAAAGGTATTGCCCAACTGCTTGAGATTAAAGACAACGATATTCGCCTATTGAATCTCCATCAATGCCGCCATGCTGTGGATAAAGCTATCCACATCGGAGGCTCATTTTCGGCGGTTGTTCCGATGGTCAGTTTGTTTTATGGCGGCATCATTGACCTTAATATCGAGCAACCTACCGCAAGTAATCAAGATCTTTTTGTATTGAGTAAAGGGCATGCGGTGGCCACCTTAGCGTCAATATATTCGGATTTAGGGTATTTTGAAAAATCTCTCCTAGAAAACTCACGTTCCATTTCTAGTATTTTGAACGGTCATCCAGGGCCACTATTACCGGGAGTACAACTTGCAACGGGACCAATGGGTCAAGGAATGGGAGTGGCTCAGGGCTTTGCCATTGCAGGACAAAATTCCCCAAAGTTTGATGTGTATGCGTTAACAGGGGATGGAGAATTACAAGAAGGAATCATGTGGGAGACCATAATGTATTCAGGTTTCAAAAAACTTGAAAACTTCTGTGTTCTGGTAGACAATAACGGGGGTCAATTGGATAATGTATCTAATCTGCATTTCCCTCATCATGACATGGAAGCAGCATTTACCAGCTTTGGCTGGAGAGTTTTTAAAGTGGATGCTTCAAAATACACTACTGTTTACGATGCATTGCTGGAATTCAAGTATGGGAAGAGAGACGGAAGGCCAACTGTAATCATCTGTAAATCAACAAAAGGTCATGGAGGTTTTTCTGATTATATGAATAACCATAAAGCCTCCCTAAATATGGAATTATTGGATCAGGAATCCAATCTTCAAAAACAGCAACGGTCCAATAGGGAAAAAGGCTTTTGTGATTTTTATAACACAATTCTACGAGTTGATAAATATGAGGAGATAGGTGCGATAATTGATCGACATGCTAAAAGTATGGGGTTTGCAATTGAAATAAATAACTCCAATGCTTTTTGCATCAGCAGTTTGCCCACTCCGACTAAGGTATTGAAAGCCCCCACAAGAAATAAACAAATAAACTATGATCAGAGGGCTTTACCACATTTAGAACTAGGGAAAAATTATGATGCTCATAAAATAATCGAGAGCACCATGAAAGTATTGGCTTTGGACAATAGAATATTTTCTGTGGACTCAGACCTTGCTTCAACCAGTGGGCTTCAATCTGGGGTAGGATTTGTAGATAAAGCAAGAGCATTAAATGTTGGAGTTGCAGAAGCCAACATGATGCTTATTGGAGAGGCTCTTGCCATACTTGGATCCAACGTTTGGATAAGTACTTTTTGCCCGTTTTACGATTGGAAAGTACTTAGAAGGATTGCGGTGGGACACCAGGAAAGACTGGAAGTAATTGCGGCCAAGGGATGGTTGTCGGAAGGCCACGGAATAGATCTCACGATGGTAGCTACTGCCGCTGATCTGGAAACCCAATCCAACGGTGCCACTCACATGGGAAATGATGATGCCCTTCTGCTCAACGAAGCAGCACACGTGAAAATTATTAATGTGGCTTGTCCCCAGCAGTTATTGGCTATTATGAAATGGATAGCCGATGGCAACAAAGGCATAATTTACCTTAGGATTTTGCGGGCTTCAGCCAAGGTGATTTATGAAAAGGATTATGTTTTTGAATTTGGAAAAGCATGCAGGTTTTTTCATGAAGAAGAAAACGAGGCCTTTATTATAAGTACTGGTAGGGGTGTTTTTGAAGCACTCGAAACACGGGAATTACTTCTGGGGAGAGGCATTTCATTGACGGTGATGGACATGGCTTCAATTGACGAGGCTTCAATTTTGGAAGTGTACCACTCTGGAAAACCTGTATTTATTGCCGAACAAAACAATGGCTACCTGTGGACCAATATCAGAAAAGTGCTTTTTTCCAAAGTAACCAATATTCAGACCCAAAACCTTTTCCCCATCAATTTATCCTGCAAGGAAGGAATGCATTATATCCATTCTGGTACGTATTCCGAATTGGCTTCCCATTATGAATTATGCGCAGAAAAACTGAGTCAACTAATTTTCCAAACCTTAACAAAAAAAAATGAAAATCATCCATGAAAATGATGTTCCTGAAATTAGTCATCCAGGAAGATATATGCGTTGGCTGGCCAATGAGGAGTCTTTAGAACCGAAGAACCTTTCTGTTTGTATCATAAGAGTACTCCCTGGTGAAATAGTAAGACCAGCACATTCACATCCTAAAAGTGAGGAATTGATCTATATCATTACAGGTTCAGGAAAGGTAATGATAGAAAACGAGGTAGGTGATGTTAGGTCTGGGTCAGCAATACTATTTGAACAAGGAAAAATTCACATGTTAAAAAACACAGGAGATACCGAAATGAAGGTGATCTGTTTCTTTGCCCCTTCTACTTCATTTGATAACTATGTGACCTTTGATGATATCGAATTTCCCGAATAATTAAAATTTCATACCTGCATCGGTCTTAAAGTGCAAAGGAATTCAGGTGACTGGTATGATTGCGGATAATTATTTTATTTTTTTAGTCAGACATTTCTGATTTTGAATCCTAATTTTTTTTCTAAAGTTTAGCTTTAGTGTCGATCACCTTATTTTATTCTGGTTTTTTTTGGCAGTTATAATTGATGCCCTCCCCCTGTTTATTGCTTTTTTTCACAAAAAAGATTTATTAATTATTTAAGCCGGTATCAAAACATATTTTTTTCCCTCTTATATGTATAAAACCAAATAGGAAGTGAATACAGACAGAACTAAAATATTTTTCTTTTTAATATCCAATAATGATTTCCGCGACTGGGTATCAGAACCTAATGATGAAAGATCCTTATTCTGGAAGAAATGGATGGAAAAATATCCTGAACATATCCAGGAGGTGTTAAAAGCAAGGGAATTTATTGAAAGACTTCGCTTTAAAAGCAAAAAGTTATCTACAGATCAATTAGATATTCTTTTAGGAAAAATAATTAAAAACGAAGATCAGAGAATTACTATATCTCCTATTCCAAAAAGTAAGGGCATTAATTTAAAAAATCTTCAGTGGGTTAAGTATGCAGCAATATTGGCAATTGTGATGCTTCCCGCCCTATTTACTGAGACAAGATTCTTCTCCCTAAAGACGGAAAAAATCCCTCTCGCAACAACTGAATGGAGAACGATTGAAAATCCAAGAGGAAGAAAATCAAAAGTGATTTTACCAGATGGCACTGCAGTAAACCTTAATTATGAGAGCCAGTTGAAATACCCCGTGGCATTTGAAGGGAGTTCAAGGAAGGTAGAATTAATTGGAGAAGCATTTTTTGAGGTAGTACATAATGATACTTTACCCTTCATTGTAAAGACAAACGACATTGAAATACAAGTTCTTGGTACAAGTTTTAATATTAATTCATTTGAGATTGAAGATGTCACAAATGTTTCTTTGGTTTCTGGTAAAGTGAGAATAAAAAAATACAAGGATACCAGTGAACAGGAATTAATTTATTTATCACCCGGACAAGAATTGATCTACAATAAAAATACTCTTGAGACTAGAGTAGAAAAATTTGATGTTCAAAGGACATTAGCATGGAAAGATGGCATCATACTATTTAAAGATGCTGGTTTTGAGGAATTGATCACTCAATTAGAAAGATGGTATGGAGTAGATTTTCAGGTTCACGGGAAACCGTCTAAAACCTGGATGATTAACGGTCGCTATCAAAATGAAAGATTAGAAGATATTTTGGCAAGCTTAAATTTTGTCTATGATTTAGAATATGATATTCAGGGAAAAAATATAACCTTAAAATTAAAATGATATAAAAAAAGGCAGCTGATATTGAACTAATCAACTTGTTTAAATTGTAAAATTTATTTTAATACTCTTAATAAAGATTTCTCAATTAAAATCGTTTATATAATATTTTAAACCACTAAACCCAAAGTCATGAAAAAAAACCCTAGTCTACTTCATAGTGTTGTACGGAATAAAATATTTGCGTTGATAGCATTTCTATGCATTTCAGGGAACTTATTTTCTAAAAATGAATCCTTGTCTAGTAATTATTTGATTTTCAATAGCTATAATAATCAGCAAGGTGAAAGTTTAAGTTTAAATCTTAAAGGAGTAAATGTCGCAGCCTTATTTAGTGAAATAGAGAAAAAAACAGATTATAAATTTGTTTACGATAGGTCGATACTCTCTGTCGGGACATTATTCACATTCGAAGAAAATGAAATTACGTTATTGGATCTCTTAAATAGAATTTCCATAGTATCCGAAATAAGATTTAAGCAGGTAAATAATAATATTATTGTAAGACGGAATGAAAAAAGTCGTAGTCCTGAGATTCAGAATTTGGTAGTTGACGTTCCTGTTAAAGGAACAGTAGTGGATAACAAGGGTATCCCTATACCTGGAGTAACGGTATCGGTACCCGGAACTGGTATCGGAACCGTAACAGATATTGATGGGAATTACAACTTAAATGTTGATGAGGGTTCCACATTGGTTTTTTCTTTTGTTGGTTTTAGCCCTACAAGAGTTGCGATTGCTGGTAAAAGTATTATCAATGTAACTCTGGAGGAGGATATTTCTGCTTTGGAGGAGGTGGTGGTCATGGGATATGGAACTCAAAAAAGGAGTGATATCACCGGTGCCATCGGAATGGTGGGTGCCAAAGAATTTGAAGATGAGCCTATTATTCAGGTGGGGCAAGCTTTGCAGGGTAAAGTGGCGGGGCTTCAGGTTTCACAAAATTCAGGAGCGCCAGGTTCCGGGCTTCTGATCCGTATAAGGGGGACAGGTACGGTAAACAGTGCCGAACCATTGTATGTAGTAGACGGAAATCCCAATGCCAACCCATTGGATTTAGTACCAGAGCAAATAGAAAGCATACAGGTTTTAAAAAGCGCGAGTGCCGCTGCTATTTATGGTGCCCAGGGTGCCAATGGTGTGATTTTGATTTCCACAAAACAGGGAAAGGCCGGAAAATCGCAATTGGACGTCAATTTTTCCCAAGGATGGCAACAAATTCAGAAAGAGTTTCCCGTTACAAATGCTAGGGAATACGCGATTTTGTATAATGAGGGGTTAGTGAATGCGGGTCAAAAACCCCTTTATCCTAATCCTGATGCATTAGGAGAAGGAACCAACTGGCAAAAGGAGGTTTTTCAGATAGCACCTATGACAGATGTTTCGGTTTCAGCCAGTGGTGGAAGTGAATCTAGTCGCTATTTCTTTTCAGCTGGGTATTTGAGTCAAGATGGTATTTTGAAAGGATCTTCATTTGATCGGGTGAATTTAAGGATCAATTCATCGCATGACATCACCAAATCAATCCGTATCGGACAAAATATATCGGCAAGTATTTCTAAGTTTGAGCGTTTATCTGAATTTTCTTTTGGATCCACCTTGGGTAACGTTCTGACCGCAAATCCTGAAATTCCAGTAAGAATGGCTGACGGTAATTGGGGATATTCACCTACTTCCCTCAATTCAAACAATCCGTTGGCTTCTATCGAATTCCAGAATGATGATACACGCCGTCCAGTAGTTAATGGAAACATGTACGCGGACATTACCCTTGCCAAAGACCTGATTTTCCGTTCACAGTTCAATTTTAACTTAGGTACAATTGAAAACAGTATTTTTAATCCCGCTTATAGGATTTCGCCACAGATATTTAATGAAGTAGCCAATCTTAGAGAAAATATTACCCGATTCGGTGAACACAGCTGGGCCAATACCCTTACTTACCAAAAAGAAATAGGGAGGCACAGTTTTGATTTTTTGGCAGGGATAACTAACCAAGAATCCTATACTAAATTTGTATCTGCTTTTGCTGGTGGTTTGCCACTGAATGCTACTGATAATCCAAATTTAAGGTATTTGGATTTGAATACTCAAGGGAATAGCGTGCAGGGATCAGGCGGTGAGTGGGGTATTTTATCCTATTTGGGACGGGTTAATTACAACTACAATAAAAAATATTTTACTACTATAAATTTCAGGGCTGATGGCTCATCCAGGTTTGGTGAAAACAATAAATTCGGTTATTTCCCCAGCTTTTCTGCGGGTTGGAAATTGTCTGAGGAAGCTTTCATAAAAGACGCAAGTTGGATTGATAATTTAATGTTAAGAGGAGGATGGGGTTCCTTAGGAAACCAAAATTCCCTGCCCAATTATGCATTTGCAGATCTGGTGACACCTAATATCAGCTATACATTTGGAACTAGTCAAAGGGTTTTTAGAGGTCAGGCACCTATCAGTATGGGTAATCCAGATCTAAAATGGGAAACCACAGAGGAAACCAATTTTGGTATTGACTTTATGGGCTTTAAAGGCAAGGTAACAGCTTCCTTGGATTTGTATCAGAAAAAAACATCCGATATGTTGTTGCGGGTACCATTGGCAAGTTTCACGGGAATTCAGACTTCCCCTTTTGTGAATGGTGGGGACGTAGTGAATAAGGGAATAGAACTCATGTTAGGTTATGAAAACACCACTGCACGGGGCTTTACTTATAACATTACTGGAAATATCTCCCACAACCAAAATGAGGTCACGAGACTTAGTAATGCCGGTACTTCTATTTTCACACAGCTCAGCTTCATAGGTCTTGCTAACGTGACCCAAATTGGCAGTCCAATAGCATCTTTTTGGGGTTGGAAAACCGACGGGATATTCCAAAATCAGGAGGAAATTAATGCGCATGCCACTCAATCAACTGGAACGCGTCCCGGTGATGTCAGATTTGTTGATCTTAATGGAGACAAGGTTATCAATGCATTGGATCAAACTGTTATTGGTAATCCCTGGCCTAAGTTCTTATATGGCTTGAGTTCGTCCTTTTCCTATAAGGGCTTTGACTTGAAGACTCAGCTTCAGGGGGTTTCTGGCAATGATATCTACATGGCTTTTAATTTCAGGATGGATGGTGCCAATTTCTTTAATTACTCCCGACATATATGGGACAATAGGTGGACAGGTCCAGGTACTAGTAATGAGGTTCCAAGGCTGAATACAAATGATCCCAATAACAATATGAGGTCTTCTGAAAATTATGTTCAAGACGGATCATATTTAAGAGTTCGGAACATCCAGCTATCTTATAAAATACCAAAAAGCTTAGGGAACGTTAGAAGCCTTACTGTATTTTCCTCCGTACAAAACGCCTTTACCTTTACCAAATACCGAGGATTTGATCCAGAATTAGGAACTAACCGTGCAGAAAACCCACTTTACATCGGCATTGATGAAACCAATTATCCAATGCCAAGAATCTATACAGTGGGTTTTAAATTGGGACTTTAATCCCATGTAATAGTTCTCATCCATTTGATTCAATATAAAACGATCACATTAACTATATAACACTATGAAACGTATAATTTATTTTATGATTTCAATTTTCTGCATAGTTGCAATCAGCTGTGTAGAAGTTTTGGAAAAGGAACCTCTAGGAGTAATAGACATCTCTAGTGCCTATGTGACTCCTCTTGATGCAGCAAGTGCAGTAACAGCGGCCTATACGCCCGCTGCCGCAAACAACTGGTGCTGTACCTATGCAGGGCCAGGTTTTATGCATTGGGTATTGGCAAATGTGGCCTCTGATGATACAGAGAAAGGAGGGGAGTCTGGCTCTGACCAACTGTATGCTCAGCAGGTTTCACTGTTTAATATTCCTTCGGATAATGATGCCGTCAGATTCGCATGGTCTTCGCAATACATAGGGATCCGACGGGCAAACCTGGTTTTGGAAAACATCCCTACTATCCCCATGGATGAGAATTTAAAAAACCAATACCTTGCCGAGGTTAAGTTCTTAAGAGCCTGGTATTACACCAATCTTGTCAAAACCTTTGGTGATGTACCTTTGATTTTAAGTACTAAAACCGATACCAAGGGTCTTACTCGTACCCCAAAAGCTCAGGTTTATGCCCAGATCATAAAAGATCTTGAAGAAGCCGAAAAAGTTTTGCCTGCCAAATACGCAGTTACTGACAGAGGAAGAGCAACTAAAGGGGCCGCTCAGGCCTATTTGGGTAAGGTTTATCTTTATTTAGATAATTTTCCAAAAGCAGAAGAATGGTTTGGGAAGGTAATCAACTCCGGTGTGTATGAGTTATCCACTAGTTATTACAACATGTTTTTAAGAGCAGGTGAGACAAGTAATGAACATATCTTTCAGGTTCAATTCTTAAATGATCAAGGTCCAGTAATTCTGAACAATCAATTAAATATTGTCATGGGAAGTAGGGCCAGAAATGGTTGGGGATTCAATCTCCCTACTAAAGATTTTGTTGATGCTTTTGAACCTGGTGATCCACGCTTAGGTCATACTGTATATAAAAATGGAGACGTTATGCCGGATGGTTTGATCGCCAATGTAGGTAACAGTACTACTGGGTATCTGAATAAAAAATACTATGCTCCGGAATTTGAAAGAGTTGGTGGAGCCCTTCAGCCTGGAAGAGATGATATTTATATGCGATTAGGGAAAGTTCTTTTATGGTATGCAGAGGCCGCCAATGAAAATGGGAAGACGCAAGAAGCGTTGTTGGCCCTAAATAATGTGCGCAAAAGAGCTCGAGAAGGGAATGTTAATGTGTTACCTAATATTGTCACTACAGATAAAAATGCCTTAAGATTACTGATTTGGCAAGAACAAAGGGTAGAATTTGGCCAAGAATTCGAAAGATTTTTTGAATTGGTACGGCAAAAACGTGCGGGAGCTGTTATGCGTGCCTATGCAGCTAAATACTCCACTCCAAAAGGTTCAGGTTTTAAGGATAAAGTAAATGAAATATTTCCTGTTCCCCAATCTGAAATCAATTTAAGCAAAGGAGTAATCACTCAAAATCCTGGATTTTAAATTTTAGAAATGAAGTGAAGATAGAGGGGGATTTGGGCTTAGTCCACCCACCCTCTCTTCTTTGCTTTATTAATAGCGGTAATCGGTCACCCAGTATACTAAATATCAGATACTGCTCCAGTAAAGGGTAATTGTAATCTGATTATACTTTACTGGTCTTCATTACGATATACACGCGTAGTTATCCTCACAATTTAAATACGTGAATGAAGGTAATGCAGCTTAATTGCTAGCTGCTTCTGTTTTCATATTCCTATGTTTTCAATTCGCCTGTTTTCACATTCGATTTTAAATCTAATGCTGATCTACTGTATAAATGAGTTACCGTTTTATGAATTTCGATGGTGACCAGGAAGAAAGAAAATTCCCGCTTAGTCGAATTGAGTTTGTCTTAGAATATGGCTGGTTAAGGGAGTCATTTTGCGAAAATATTGACAAACGCAGCTTCTGACTTTAAATAAAAAAATCAAAATAATCTTTATGAAATCGCTTCACTTAAAAACGCTAGTTGTTTGTAAAGGAGAAAACAGGCACGAATTTTTGTCGTTTCTTCCATTTTTATTGGGAATGCTATTTTTTGCAGTGGGGGGTTGCACATCATCAACTAATTCCAAAAACCAACATTTAACTTGGAAGGATTACGGAGGAGGGCCAGATCAGTCCAAATACATGGAATTGGATCAGATAACTAAAGAAAATGTAAAGGACCTAAAAGTTGCCTGGTTTTACCCAACTGGTGATAACAAAAGATATGAATTCAACCCCCTCATTGTTGATGGGGTGATGTATGTATTGGCTAAAAACAGTTCTTTGGTGGCACTCAACGCTGACACTGGAGAGGAAATCTGGATACATGCCAACTTGCCAGGCATAGCGAGAAGAGGCATTAATTATTGGGAAAGTGCAGATAAAAAAGACAGAAGGTTGATTTTTCAGATCAATAATTATTTACAGGAAATAGACGCAGTTACAGGAAAATCAATTTTGACTTTTGGTGACAAGGGATTGGTGGATTTAAGAGAGGAACTTGGAAGAGATCCATTGTCAATTGTCAGGGTACAGTCCGGAACACCAGGTAAAATCTTTGAAAACCTTTTAATACTTGGGTCTGGGACAGGTGAATCCTACATGTCAACGCCGGGTTATCTCCGTGCCTTTGATGTCATCACTGGGAAGCTTGCGTGGAAATTCAGTACAATCCCCCAGCCCGGCGAATTTGGTTATGAAACTTGGCCAAAAGATGCCTACAAATATATAGGAGGGGTAAATACATGGGGTGAGATTTCAGTGGATGAAGATCGGGGGATTGCTTATTTTCCTTTGGGTTCGCCTACTTATGATTTTTATGGAGCAGATCGTCTGGGAAGTAACCTGTATGGCAACTGTCTCCTTGCTTTAAATGCTCGGACAGGTGAGCGTATTTGGCATTTTCAGACGGTCCACCATGATTTGTTTGATTACGATCTTACCTCTGCCCCACAGCTTTTGACGGTAAATCATGATGGTAAAAAAATTGACATAGTGGCCGCTGCTACCAAGCAAGGATTCCTTTTTGTTTTCGATAGAGTCACAGGAGAACCCATATGGCCTATAGAAGAGCGTAAGGTGCCAGCCAGCCATGTGCCTGGTGAGGAGGCGTGGCCGACGCAGCCTTTTCCTACCGTATTGCCGCCAATTTCCCGACAAAAATTTTCAGCGGAGGATATTAATACTGTTTTCTTGACGGAAGAAGAACAGGTTTATTGGAAAAATAAAATAGGCAGTATGCAACAAGGTTTGTTTACTCCACTCTCAAACAGATTAGAAACGCTTTCTATGCCTGGGGCCGTCGGTGGAGTGAATTGGGGGAATACAGCATCCAATCCCAAGGAAGGCATGATGTATATCATTGCCATTAACAAACCTTCTTTTTATGACAGCCTGTTAACAAGGGCGGAAATTGAGGAAAAAGAAGCCAAATCCATGGGGTTGGGAAATTCCGTGGTATATGTCAAAAATTGTCAAGCATGCCATGGTGCGGATTTGGCAGGACTATCCGCACCGACATTATTGGGGGTAAACAACCGGCTAAATTTAAACGATTTCAAACAAGTGCTTACTTCAGGCCGAGGTGAAATGCCGGCTTTTCCGGCTCTCAAGGATAGTGAAGTAGAAGATTTATATAAATATGTAGTAAGTAGTTCAAGAAGGGCCAGCATGCGAGCAGGTACGGAGGAAGAGAGCACCGGTTTACCTTCAGGTCCTGTGGTGGCATCGGGAGGTGTTTTGGGAGGACTCGATAAAAGGATAGTAGTAGGTGTAGAAGGAAAGTTTGGAGCTGAATATCCTGAAGGTGTATCTATTCCCCATGAGCGATTATATCTTCAAGGTTATGGATTGGGTTATCCTTTCGTAATCGGACCGCCATGGTCTGAACTGGTCGCTTATGATTTGAATAAAGGAGTCATTAAATGGAGAAGGGCACTTGGCCAGGATCTGGAAGCAAGCAAAAAAGGTTTTGAAAACACCGGTATGCTGGACGCCCAAAGAAACGGAATGGTGATTACTTCCACTGGAATTGTATTCTCTACAGCAAAAGACGGAAAAGTTTACGCCTTTGATGCGGAAAATGGAGAGGAACTGTGGAGCGCACAATTGCCAAAAGGGTCAGAAGGATTACCCGCTATGTATGAAGTAAATGGGCGACAATTTTTAGTTGTAACAGCCACTTCACCTGTGAAATTTGGTCGGGGTGATGGCCTTCCTAAAAATGAATCTAAGGAAACCAAAGGAGGATACATCGTATTTTCTTTGCCAAAGTAATTCCAACCTATCTCAATAAAGATCAATATTAAGAATATACATCTAGGTAAGAATTGATTGGTTAACTGTATTATATTTTTTGAAACAAAACTTTAAAATCTTAATTCCTAAAAAATGAAAAAAAGTATACTATTCTTACTGCTAATTGGAATTTCTAATTTAGGTTATTCGCAATCATTCACTCACTTGAAGGATGTAAAATCCTTAACTTTTATTCCTGATTATACGGTGACGGGATCTGGAATTGAGAAGTTTAAAACACTCGGAAAGGCCGATTGGAAGATGAGAGATGGAGAGATTGTTGGTACCGTCAATAGTGGAAATAGCGGCGGCATGATTTTTCTGGATAAACAGTATCAAGATCTGGCTTTTCAAGCATCTATTAAAAATCTTGGCGAGGTTGAAACGGGTTTAATTTTTAGGATTGAGAAAAATGGGGATAGGATCAATGGGGTCTTAGTATCAATAAAAAATGGGGAAGTGACTCCCTATAGTATTGCCTTTGATTCACAGGGCAAGGAAGTTGAGAGAGTTAGATTAAGATACGCAGGTGGGATTCGCTACAGGGTAGCCCCAGCAGAAAGCGGGGAAAATAATCCAGTCATACAAGTAAATGTTGGTCCGACTAGCTCTCCTTCCCCACTAGAATTACCAATTTATAAGCCTAACACGGATTTTATTATTGGAGAATGGAATCAGATTGAGATTTTTTTGGAAGTTAATGTGATCAGGTCTTTTCTTAATAATGCAAGAGAAGTCGGAGGTGCCATAGATGGCGAGCGTGCATTAAGTGGGTATGGCCCTATGGCTTTGTACATTGCTGGCCCAGGGGAGGTACACTTTAAAAACATCATGTCCAATGATATTTCTATTAGAGAAAACCCTACAGAGGTATCTTCCCCACGATTTAAAGTACAGCGCATTAGTGACATGTATTATTCATGGGGTGCTGATGCAGCCGATTTTAATAAGGACGGCCATATGGATGTTGTCGCTGGACCTTATATTTATTTTGGTCCTGATTTTACCAAGCATAAGGAGATATTTCCTGCCATTGCAGTAAGTCCCTCCAAAGAGTTTACCAGCACCAATACTCAGTTTTCTTATGATTTTAATAAGGATGGCTGGCCTGATATTTTAACTAGTCCTTCCAGTGCTGTTCTTTTTATCAATCCCAAAGGTGAATCCCGCCGATGGGAAAGTTTTAAAATCCTTCCGGCTGTCCAATCTGAAATCACGGATTTTATTGACGTTGATGGAGATGGGATTCCGGAATTGGTGTATGGTGCTGATGGATCTTTAAGATATGCTAAACCTCATAAAGACGATCCTACAAAACCGTGGCAGGAATTTCAGGTTTCTGAAAAGGGATTCTCACTTGCTCATGGTATTGGAACCGGAGATATTAATAATGATGGAAGGTTGGATATCATAAATCCATTTGGATGGTGGGAACAGCCTACCGAATTAGGTAGCATGAAGTTATGGAAACATCATCCTGAATCCTTTGGGCACTATGGAAGAAGTTTAGGTGTTGGGGGTTCCTTAATGGCCGTATATGATGTAAATGGAAATGGCTTAAATGATGTTGTCACTACCTTAAATGCCCACGGTTTTGGTTTGGCATGGTTTGAACAAAAACGTGATCAAAATGGAGCCATTTCTTTTGTCAAACACATGATCAGTGATGATTATTTAACAGATAATGCCGGTGGAGTTACCTTTTCCCAAGCTCATGGAGCGACTATGGCAGATATCGATCAGGATGGAATCCCTGATTTTATTGTTGGGAAGCGCTACTTTACCCATTTGGATAATCAATTCGATCCAGATTCTTACGGCCCCCCTGTCATTTATTGGTATAAAACAGTGAGGAACCCGAATGCTCCGGGAGGAGCGGAATTTATCCCTGAACTTATACATAATAGATCAGGTGCCGGCTCTGAAATAACCGCTGTTGATTTGGATAACAATGGCAAGAAAGACATAATTACTTCAACTAATAGGGGAACTTTTATTTTTTGGAACCAAGGAAAATAAGGCAAAAAATTCTTAATCCTACTGTAATCTTCCCTAAACTAGCTTCGTTGAAAACTAAATAGGATTACCCGAAATCATAATAGTAAGGATAAATAGCAGCAGTGATTAGCCTGTAAAATAGTTTTTCACTGAATTCGTTCACTGATTATGTGGTATCCAGCTGGTTGTAAAATGGTGTCTCAAATCCGGAAAAAGCCAGCTGGCCTTGGCTGGTATATTCGCTGGGTGTTGAACGCCTTTTAGAGGTCTTTCGTATAATTTCTTGCACTTGTTCTTTCTTAAATCCCAAAAAATAATCCTCATTAATTTATCTAAAACATTACTTTCATATTATTAAATATGTGTATTCGTTAGTTTGCACGTCGCCAAATGACAGTTTGTGTCAATAGTTTTGTCAAGTGGAAAAGTACTCTTTTCTTTGGTTTAAACGCCTGAGAACATGAAATTAATCCACTTTCTAAACGAATTTCCAGATGAGGAGTC
>CAMBMU010000024.1 GCA_945868725.1 Spirosoma fluviale | reverse complement strand
CGCCTTAAGCCTGCACTCTGAAAGTCCAAGGAAGCACCCATGGTGGAGGCAAAGGCCATTCCTGGTTTACCTCCCTCAAGCTGATAGGCTTTCGTCCAAGCGATCGGCATCACCGACTTTTCCCAGATTAGCGGCGCCTTGTCATCCATCCCAGCTGTCGATTGGCCATAGACCAAAACCTCCGCCTCTTTGGGCAAGTGCTTGATGCCATACACATCTGAAGGTCCCCAAATATTGGTGACCCCGCGGAGCACAGGATGATTGTTGCTTTGCTTCACGCCGTCCACTAATGCTCTTGTCCCTTCCTTGCCGTGATTTCCGTGGTGATTCACCCAGGTTTCTCCAAAAATCCGCTGCCCAAATCCTAGCTCCCATCCGGGCACTTTACTCATCCAATCCCACTTTGCAAATCGAGAAGTTTTATTTTTTTGATAGGCGAACGCGTGTGTGGTCGTTCGAAGTCCAATAATCGGCTTCCCTGCCAACAAGTACTCCTCCAAGTAGCTGGCTTGCGCATCGGGAAGCTCCCGAAACCGAAGCAATAGGATTACCAAGTCTGCCGTTTGCAACTGCTCCAGACCTGGAATGTTGTTTTGAAAGTTGGGAACCACATCTCCAGTACTTGGGTCGATGGGGAAAAGAACAGTGGTTTTAAACCCATGACGGGAGGATAAAATTTTGGCTAACATGGGCATAGACTCCTCCGATCGGTATTCGTCATCCCCAGCTACCAAGACAATGTGCTTGCCCTGTCCTGGACCAGGCCCGCCTGGAAATTGAAGGTAGGATTGCCCAGGTTGCGCCAAAACCCATGAACTCACTAAAAAAAAAGGAGCTAAAGCCAAAAGCCGGAAAAAGGAAGAAGTCATAGGAAGTAAGTTAGTACTTCGGAAAATAGACAAATTCGTTGACTTCCTAAAAAAGGGGATACCTATTTTTTTTTGATTTTTTGAATTCCCAAGATGGGAAGCAGTACCACGATGCCCACAGCCAGCCCAAAAAGAAATTCCTTTAACATCCCTGGCCAGGTAGGTAGAAGGTGATGGAAAAAGGGAATATTGTGCGCAAAAATGCCTCCTGAAACCAGCAATAAGGCAAGGGTACCAATAAAACCTATTCCACGAACAAAGTGAGGCAAGGCATTTACTAACATCCAACCAATCTTGTCTGAAATACTATCTTCCCGCTCATTGAGGGCAATCAATCGGAATCCAAACTCATCCATGCGCACCACCAAAGCCACGATGCCATAAACACCTATGGTTGCAATAAGAGCGATAATGGATACCACAGCTATTTGATTGAGCAATGGTTTGTCGACCACTGTACTCATTGCAATAATCACGATCTCCACCGAAAGTATAAAATCTGTGGTGATGGCGGATTTAATTTTCTTTTTTTCCAGCGCAACAACCTCTTCTTTGGTGATCCCCAAATCTAATTCTACCTTCTTATCAACAGGATGAGGAAAAATGGATGCATGTATTTTTTCCGCCCCCTCGTAAGCCAGATACAAGCCTCCTGCTACAAGAATCACCGTGATGGCCGCTGGCGCGAAAGCACTCAGCAAAAAGGCTACTGGAAGAATAATCAATTTATTCAAAGCAGAACCCTTGGTAATTGCCCAAATCACTGGCAGCTCCCGATCGGATACAAAACCCGACGCTTTCTCTGCATTCACTGCCAAGTCATCGCCCAAAATTCCGGCCGTTTTTTTTGCGGCCACTTTACTCATTACCGCCACATCATCCATCAGTGAAGCAATGTCGTCCAATAAGGCAAATAATCCAGAAGCCATGTATAGGGGGAATAAAATCAACCAATTGCTGGACCTCAAGCTGAGGTCTCCTGCACCATTTCAACTGCTTGTTCCTAAAAAACTGGCAATTGAAGTTCGAATTTAGCTGTTTTTGGGATCAAAAATTAAAGGAAAAAATTTACCTCCCATTTTTTCTCCTTTTGGAATCACCGGCACCCCAGTAAGAAGGGGTTCATCAGAGTCAGAAAAGGTGCCGTCTGCAAATACATTGACCACAAAAGCCTTTCTCGACCGGGGAGAATAATTGGCATAACTCCCATGCACCAACAAAGGGTGATGAAAAGCCGCATATCCTGCTTTAAGGGAAATAGCTACAGGCGCAAATTGGGCCTTCTGTTCTTCAGAAAGCATCCCCATCAACCCATCCATGGATCCTGCTAAGTCGGGCTTCTCCAAAAGTCCCCAGCGATGAGAACCTGGCACGTACTGGAGGCAGCCATTTTCCTCCGTAGCATCGTCCAAGCCACACCAACAGGTCAAATGCTGCATCTCCACCGTCCGGGTCCAGTAGGAATAATCTTGGTGCCAAGCCACTACACCGCCGTGGTGCGCAGGCTTGCAAAAGAGTTGATCGTGCCAAAATCGAACCCCTCGATCTCCAAGTAGCTGGCTGGCTACCATCCGAAATGCTGGATTCCAAATTGCGTCGTGAAATGCCGCTGCAATGCGCCAATGCCCCAAAGAGTGAAAAAGTACCGTATTTGGATCTGCCGATTCGTTGCTATGAAACTCGTGAAATAAGCCGTGCAGCGGATGCTTGGGATCCATCACCTCATCCAAGGCCTGGTCTAGGGTACGAATCTGCGTTTCATTTAGGAGCTGAACACCCGCCAAGTAGCCGTTTTCATGGAAAAAATCAATCTGCTCTTGGCTCAGTCTGTACCGATCCCACTGATCGGAGGAGGTAGGCTGCGCAAAAAGATCGGTCAAAGGATAGGGATAATCGGCAAGGTCTTTCATGGGTTGCAGGGAATAGGAAGAAATGTATGGAAATTTAGAAAAAATACCAATTCTTTCGCCCTTCCCTAATTCCTGCTAACTCTCCAGTCACTCCAAGCAAAGCAAAAAAGATGCAAATAGCATGGGAATCAACTACTAGTTAAGTGGACACCCAAGGAAGTTCCTCCAGGAGCCAAAGCGCAGTACCCCAGGTAGGTCAAACTTTCTGGCACCAGTACTTCTGTTTAGAATTTGGGACAAGGAAGGATAGTATCTCGACCGAGAGGCTTCCCTTGAATTAGACTGGGGATGGTCCAGGAAAGGCTCAGCTCATGCGCACCTCCACTTTGGATCCCAAGTTGCGATACGGTGTAGTCAAAACTATAACCAATACTTAAGCCACTCAATAAGTTGACTCCCACCATCATCACAATGGCCTCGCGGTTACTCTGCCCTTCCACAGGCTTGTAAGGCAAACCTCTATACCAAACACCAAATAAGATGGGCTCTAAATAGAAATATGCTCCTAGATCCAGCTGCTCAAATGGTCCTTGCCTTTTGTAGTTGATGGTCGGGGTCAAGTAGCGCTGCTTGCTCATGTGGGTAAAATCCCTCCGCATGCTGCCTTGGCCCAACGAAATTCGGTAACCTGCATGAAGGGATAATTTCCTTGGCAAGGGACTCAACCCGTCCACAAAAGATTGATTAGGCTGATTGAGATGGTGGGCAGAAAACCCTATCCAAGCATTATTGGTAAACAATAAACCTCCTGCAGATAAAGAAAATAAACCTACAGGATCTCCTAGACCTGGAATAGCTGCGCCAGGAAGTAAGGGTCCCGTGGGATCTAGCGGATCGATTTGGTTGGCGAAAACGAGGTTTTCATAAAACCCTATTTCCCTACGAATGTAGCTAGCTTGAAATCCAGGTCTAAAATACAGCTTGTCACCCAGCCGCAATTCGTACGAGTACATGGCAGAAACCGAGGTAGATCTCAACTTGGAAGCTCCTTCCGAATCTTGCATCACATGAACTCCTATCCCAGAGTTGTATTCAGGCAAATAGGTGTCGTAGTAGGCAGAAAAAGTGGTAAATTGGGCCTCAATGGAGGGCCACTGGTTTCGGTAATTAAATCCTACTCGTCCCATTAACTCCGCACCAGCCAAGGCCGGATTAAGGTAAAGTGGTGCTGCATAATACTGGCTGTATTGGGGATCTTGCGCGAAGGCCCGAGAAATTGGGGCTAAGCTCAAGGCAATAAAAAAAACTAATGTCAGCAGAGACCGTAACACGAAATAGTTCGTTTATTTGAATGCGTACTTGACTTCTAAACGTAAGCTCCGATTGGATGTTTTAGAAGTAGGGCTAAAAATATGAAAAGCAAGGCTAATTCCATACGATTCATCCTTCTATTTGCAGGCATCTCCCTGTTAGTAGGAATGTCTTGGACTGATTCAGTTTTGGCGCAAGGATACAATAACAACGAATGGATTTTTGGAAATTGCAGCAGTGGAGGTCATCCCTACCTCTCCTTTGGGAAAGGAGAAACGGCAACTGTTCAAACCCTCCCCGCTACGGTCATTGGAGGAGCCTTCAACAATGCCATTGCCATTGACCCCATCTCGGGCCAACCCTTATTCTACACCAACGGGGAGTTAGTTTACGATTATTCTGGTAGTCCAATTGAAGGTTCAGCACCTGGATTGAATGGCAACTTTCAAGGAAGACAGACCGTGGCTACTGGTATTTTGGACTACAACCCAACAGGCAATAAACTTTTTTACATTTTTTACTTATCGCTTGCTGGACAACTTCAGTATGCTCTCGTAGATATGAATGCGCTTGGGCAAGCGACAGGTGCACAACCCCCATTTGGGAAAATCACCACTAAAAATCAAGTAATAGGACCCGCTCAAGGGGCAGTGTTAGTGGTCAAGACCCCTAGCTCACCTTCCTATTTGATTAGCTTTGCAGGAGGAAATCTACAGTCCCGCAGAATAGAATCGACTGCAGGATCATTCACCCTAACAGGTACAGCAGCCATTCCCTTCGCTCCAAAAGCAATCGTCTTTGAGGAGGCCAGCAGCAGTCTACTGCTTCTCCCACCTAACCCAGGAGATGACTTAATACTGCTTGCCTTTGATTCTAGCACTGGCACTTTTGGTAGTCCCGTGGCCCTAACTAACTCAGGTGGAACAGATGCTATTTTTGGGGCAGATTTTTCTCCGGAAGGGGATTTTATATTTTTTTCGAGAGGAAATAAACTTTTCCGAATTCCTCGAAACTCTCCTACAGCGATTCCGGAACAAGTTCCTGTAGACCCAAGTATCCATCAAATCTACGATGTCAAAACAGGGCCAGATGGCTCCCTGTACTACCTCTACGAGGAGCGCCCAGGTGGACCACAATTGATTGGCAAGGTGAAAAATCCGAATGCAATCACCCTTGCAACGCTAGGATTGGAGGAAGATTCCTTTGCTGGAAGTGATTTTTGTGGCCGCGTCTTCCCTGTGTTTGCGCCCAATGCAGATATAGAACCAGCTGTGGATTTTTCTTGGGATCCTGAGGAGCCCTGTGCCAACAATCCCGTACAACTTATCAGCGAAATTACTCCTGCCAACTACCTTCCACTCTCCTTTTCCTGGGAATTCTCACCTCCACTCAGCGGTGCCGATGGCAACCCACTACCAGCAGACTTTAATCAAGAACACTTTTTGGTTCCTGCAGAAGCAGCCACAGGAACAAGCCTAGAGGTTACGCTCACGGTCACTTTTCCTGATAGTACCACCAAAGAGGTGACCAAAAGCATCACGCTTACTGAAAATGAGCTGCAGGCCAACTTTACGCCTTCAGATACTACCCTCTGCGAATCCTGCATCGACCTAGATCCCCTCCTGCAAGCGCAGTCTGGTGGAGGTGCCAGTGGAGGAACAGGTGGCGGCACTGGCGGCACGGGTGGCGGCACCAATTACGAGTACTTTTGGTCCAACAAGCGGGAAGATGGCTGGATCGCTAAGGGAGCAAATGAAGTATGCAAACCCGGATTATACTGGGTGCTGGTACGGGAACCTGGAAAATCCTGCTATGCCTATGCAGAGATACGAATCAAGATGTGGGACATTCCAGACCAAACCAATAACATCTGGTATTTTGGAAATGGAGCCGGATTAGACTTCAATCCAGACCCTGACGATGAAAGCGCTCCAGTACCACGCCCTATTGCAGTACCTCATTCACAAAATATTCCCGCCGGCACTACCACAATCTCAGATCAAGCAGGACAAGTGCTATTCTACAGCGACGGCCAATCCGTCTGGGACCTCAACGGGGACTTGATGGAAAACGGTACCGACATTGGAGGTAGCAATACTGCTAGCCAAGGGGTTTTGGCGGTAGGCGTACCTACCCAATCCACCCTTTTCTATCTTTTCACGACGCAAGCCTCCTCAAGTGGGAGCAATGTCGTTAGCTTTTCCCTAGTAGACATCAAGGCTGAAAATCCCACGGGAGTGGGGAATGTGGTCACCAAAAACAATTTCCTTTTCAGTCCCTCCACCGAGCATAGTGCAGCACTAAGTGCAGGAGATACTACTTGGGCGATTTTTCACGAACTGGGCAACAATACCTTCCGTGCCTATCCCGTATCCTCCCAAGGCATCGGCCAATCCGTCAAGAGCTCTGTTGGAAGTGCCCATGGATACAATTCCGGTGTGGGGACGATGAAATTTAGCCCAGATGGCAGCAAACTTGCCATTACCATTTCCGAAGATGGATGCAACCGAACCGAGATTTTTGAATTCGACCAACAGACCGGGGAGCTTACCGAATATGCCCTCCTAGATCTTGGATGTTCAGGTGAAATCTACGGTCTCGAATTTTCTTCAGATTCCGACCGCATCCTCGTTTCCTACCTTAATGGAGGTCCAGGTATTGAAGAATTTATCATCAAAGAGGTCACTTCGGGCTGCCCTACCTGTTTTGCTACGGCCACAACTGCAGTTACAAGAGCCACTTGCATCCTTTCTACTAAAAAACAAATTTCAGGAACCGCTGGCCTAAACTTAGGTGCCTTACAAATCGCGGCTGATGGTCAGATCTATGTAGTCATCGTCGGAGATAACCGCATTGGTCAAATACAAGTAGGCTCCGGTTGCACTGCAGCGAGTACCTTCAACCAAAATGCGGTAGCAGCCATGCCGGGCACCTCCAATTTAGGATTGCCTTCCTTCGTTCAAAACTCAGGTAGCTCTATCCCCGAACCTGCCTTAGGTATCCCTTCTACGCTTTGCTTGGATCCGGTATCTGGAGCGACCGCCACACTAGAAGGTGGAGGCGAACCCGACATTGATTCCTATTTCTGGACCATCACCCATGAGGATGGGACGGTCATTCGCTCCAATTTTGGAGGACCAGGAGATCAATTTCAAAACTTAGAGCAACTCTTTTCAAAGGTAGGTACCTATACCATCGAGTTACGCGTAGACCGATGCGCAGAGATTGGCTATTTCACCGATAAAGGAACCCTTAAAGTCATCGCTCCCCCAGTCTTGACCCTGGCATCAGATGCGACGCTCTGTGAAGGCACTCCCATCACCCTCACTGCTATTAATGGCTACGACCCGAGTCAAGGTTTATATGATTTTCTATGGACCAATGCAGCAGGAGATATTTTTGGAAACAGCAACTCAAATACAATTACCGTAACGGCGGAAAGTATCTACACCGTGGTCGTTCAATACCGCCCAACTGCAGCTGGAGGGGATGACGAGGAAACACTCTTTGAAACCTGTAATGCTACCTCCTCCATTTTTGTAGGCCCAGCCTTTGAATTTGACCTTACCCAAACGGCAACCAAAGTCTGCTACGAAGAAACTTCCGTCACCTTCGCACCGAATACGCCCGTCACCGGGGAATGGTTTTACGAGCGCAATGGCAATGGAGTTCAGGTCCCCTTAGGCCCTTTCTTTGAGTTGAAATTACAAATTCCAAGCCTGCCCGGCCCAGGTCAATACACCCTCACCTTTGTAGCCCAAGACCCAATCCTTCCAAGCTGTAAAGTGTCCAAATCCCTAAACCTACAAGTCAACGAACTGCCTATCGTAGAAGCCAAAGCCACCGCAGGTGCCACAAGCTGTGCTACCAAAAATGGGGCCATTGAGCTGCGACTTCTGGCTGCAGTAAGTAGGATTCGACTGGTAGAACTGGGACTATCCTTCCCTGCGGCTCCATCGGGCACCCTGATCCCCATTTCGGGCCTCGCACCTGGAGTCTATACTTTTGAAGCAGAAAATGCAGCAGGCTGTACCTATTCTGCATCTGTCACGGTAGAAAATTTAAACCCTCCTGCAGCCTATGCATTTACAGTAGTGGCAAAGGACGAAAGCTGCTCACCTACTGGAGTGGCAAAGGGATCAATTCAAATTAATTTAACTTCTGGATTGCCCCGAGTAGGTACTTACAAAATCGTCCGACAGGGCGATGGACTCGAGCTGAGTGGTCCGCTTCCTAATCAAGCGAGTTTTCAGATTCCTGTATCCTACGGAAGCTATTTGGTGGAAATCCTAGATCCCACAGGCTGCTCCATCCCGAATAAAACGGTTTATACAGTAGCTCAAAAATTTGAGGTTCAATTTTCCGTACCTGCAGTGGTGCAGGGCTGTGTTTCCTACTCCTTCAGCCCAAGTGGCCCCAAGCCACTAAACTACCTAATCACAGGACCAACCGGCAACTCAATTACTCCTCAGGCGGGCGGATCCTTTCTACTTACCCAAGAAGGAAAATATGTCATACTTGGGGTAGATCCTACCGGAATCAGCTGCCCGAAAGTACTCCAAATGACTGTAAATTTGAGTCCAGCGCTTGACTTTGAGGTTTCTCCTCCTATCGTGGATTGCCTTACAGGGATACGATTTGAGGCCATTCTTAAGAATGCTAACCCAGCCGATGTGATCTTCCTCTGGCGGGATGATCTCGGAATCATTATAGGGAGGAGACAAGAGTTTGTGCCAAGTAAATCAGGAAACTATACCTTGGAAGTGCAGCCTATTTCGGGAGTTCTTTGCCCAACTAAGAAAATTCCGTTTACCGCTACGATACTCCCCAATCGGCTCACGGTAAGTTTGGATGCCAGTCCTTTCTGTGTGGATCAATCCAAAACAACGATTGAAGTGAAAGCCAATTTAACCACCGTAAACAGCTTTGAATGGTTTTTGGTAACTGGAGGAACGCGTACTAGGCTCCCACAATTCACAACTAGCCTCATTGAAGTCAGCCAAGGAGGCACCTACGAGGTACTTTTGCGCAGCTCCTTTGGATGCGAGATCGGCAGAGCCAATGTCGTGGTGGTCAAATCGCAACTTATTCCTCCTGTGCTTCCAAGCGAAGCACTCCTGATCTGTGCCGTAGAAGGAAAATCAGCTACCCTCAACCCCGGCAGCTATGCCAGCTACTCCTGGATTCTGGATGGGAAGGAAGTATCAAAGGATGCTAGCTTCAGCCCCGGGAAGGGAGGCACCTACACCCTTCGTGTGGGAGACGCATTGGGCTGCGAATGGGAAGGAACCTTTACCGTGGTAGAAGACTGTAACCTTAAGGTGGTCTTTCCAAGCGGGATGGTGCTGGAAGACCCAAGCCGCAATTTTATCCTGTATGCCAACGAGTACATTGACGAAGTAGGTGTGTTTATCTACAACCGCTGGGGGGAACTTATTTTTTACTGCGCACATGAAAATTTGAAACCCAAACAGCCATTCTGCCCTTGGGATGGACTTGTAAATGGAAAATTTGTTCCCACGGGAACATACGTGGCCGTTGTGCGGTTTACCTCAAGAGAACAGAACCTCACCCAAACTGAAACCAAAGCCATTACGATTATCCAGTAACCCATGTTGATTGTCATTTCTCCTGCCAAAACCCTAGACTATAGCCATCCTGAGTACAGTGGGCATACCCAACTCGACTTTCCTGCGGAAGTCAAAGACTTGGTGGGGGTATTGCGCAAGAAGTCTGCTTCTCAAATTTCGAAGTTGATGCACCTCAGCGATTCGCTTGCTACCTTGAATGAGGAGCGCTACCAAACCTTTACGGAGACTTTTAGTAGTAACAACTCCAAGCAGGCGCTTTTGGCATTCAAAGGAGAAGTATATGCAAAGATGGAAGCAGATTCGTTTAGTACTGCCGATCTGGAGTTTGCCCAGGAGCATTTACGGATCTTATCGGGACTGTATGGATTGCTGAAGCCACTGGATTTGATCCAACCCTACCGATTGGAGATGGGTACCAAGCTCAAAACCAAAAAGGGGGACACCTTATATGAGTTTTGGGGAACCAAGATCAGCAAGGCCTTGAATGCCGCAGGCGAGGGCAGGATGGTAGTCAACTTAGCCTCCCAAGAATACTTCAAGGCAGTGGATAAAAAGACCTTGAAGATGCCTGTCATTACCATCCATTTCAAGGAACACAAGGAAGGGAGCTACCAGGTAGTCGGTTTCTTTGCCAAGCAGGCAAGAGGACTGATGACTCGATATGCTATTCAAAATAGGATTACCGATCCGGAGCAGCTCAAGGTTTTTCATGAAGACGGCTATGAATTTGCCGAACGACTAAGCAGCGCCCAGGACTGGGTTTTTATTCGCTAAATCCATTCTTTTTCGCTAACTATTTTCCCTCTAGAACGGGGTCTTGGGAGAAGTTTATTTATTTTTTTTTGAATTCAGGATAGCTGTTTTCATTTTTTTGTCTACTTTGAATGTGTCAAAAGTCACTTAACGCAACCCATAAACCTAAAGCACTACCGTATGACACAGACCATTAACCGGGGCGCACTCTTCAACGCAAGTTGTTTGGCGCTCATCACCACCGCCTTTTCCTTCTCTATTCGAGCGGGTATCCTTCCCCAGTTGGGAGAACAATTCGGCTTAAATGCAGAGCAATTAGGCTTTATTAACTCCATGTGGTTTTTAGGATTTCCTATCTCCATGATTCTTGGAGGTCTTTTTTACCATATCGTTGGCCCTGCCAACATCATGCGCATCGCATTTGTCACCCACACCCTTGGGATTCTGATGACCATCTTCGCGGATGGATACACCACATTATTGATCTCCACGCTATTTATCGGTTTCGGCAACGGCTGTACCGAGGCTGCTTGTAATCCGATGATTGCCGACATGTATTCAGGTACTACCCTAAACAAGATGCTCAACCGCTTCCACATGTGGTTCCCAGGAGGCATCGTTTTGGGAAGCTTGGTATCCAAATTCATGACCGATGGAGGCTTTGCTTGGCAAACTCAAGTTTGGGTGATGATGATCCCAACCATTGCCTATGCAGTACTTTTCTTTGGCAAAGCCTTCCCTAAGCCTTCTGTAGAAGGAGTAACATCTGTTGGTTCCAACTTTAAAGCCATGTTAAGCCCCGTATTTATCTTCCTATTCTTTGCGATGGCCTTGACCGCTATCTCTGAATTTGGACCGCAGCAGTGGTCCAATATCGTGTTGAGCCAAAGCGGTGCTTCAGGCATGTTGATCCTTGCCTTGACCACTGGCGTAATGGCAGTGGGCAGATTCTTTGCTGGTCCAGTGGTGAAAGCCTTGGGACAGACAGGCGTACTCTTGGGAGGCGCTATCTTCACGACCGTTGGTATCTTCTTGTTTAGCACGGTGACGGGCAACATGTCTTATGTTGCTGCATTGATCTTTGCGCTAGGGGTATGTTATTTCTGGCCTGTGATGGTCGGTGCTGTAGCCCAGCGTGTGCCGCTATCCGGCGCCTTGGGAATGTCCATTATCGGAGGAATAGGCATGTTTTCAACTGCAATTTTCCAACCTATTATTGGAAGCTGGATTGATGCTTCCAGAGTAGCCGAAGAAAAAGCTGGCCTAGTGGGAGCATCCCTAGAACTCGCAGCAGGTCAGGCTACCCTAGAAAAAATGATGCTTTTCCCGGGGATCTTAATTGTACTCTTTGTGATCTTCTTTATCTGGCAGCGCGGTGTCAAACCCGCCGCTTCAGCCGCACACTAAAAATCAAAAAGCAGCCTTCGGGCTGCTTTTTTTTGTTTAAAAATGCCTGACTGCTTAAAGCTTGGCCCATTCTATACGAAGACGCTAATGCAACCAAGGGGTATTGCCCTAAATAAACTGTATCCGTTTGTTAAAGAGTTCTTTCAATTAGGAACATTTTTCAGTCAACAGCTAACAGTCCACTGTCGACAGCCGAGTCGTTGTTGGGACGAGTTTAGGATGTAATTTTAATACGTTTTTTGAAGCATACACCTACCGACTGTGGTCCGTCGACCGTCAACTGTGGACCAGTTAATCAAAGAAACTTTGAAGTTTAGATTTCCTAACAAGTTTAAATTCGTTAATTTTCAGACGTAATTTGAGTAAAAGAAAACGAATTGGATATGAAAAAGATGAATAGATTCGGTTTACTATCCTTTGCAATCCTCTTGATTTTGGTTGTAATGGGGATTCCTGTATGGAATTATTTTTTGGGTGATGGGAGTTTGCCCTCAATGAATTACATGTTTTTTTCTTTTATCCTTTTCGGAGTCATTCTCCTAATTCTAATTTTTAATTTGGATAAGATCGTCAAGTGGTCAAATCCTGAATCAAAAGAAGAAAACAAGACGATTGAAGAAATTGTATCTACTTCTACAGCAGAAGATGAAGTGGAGGAGGAAATTGTGCCTACCCCTACAGCAGAAGAAAAGCCAAAGGTGGTAGAAAAAAAAGCACCAGTTGAAAAACCTGCTAGTTCTAGTACGTCAAAGCCTTATGGTCATTCTGGAAACAGAAGAAGTGGAGTTTGGATAGATGAGAAATAGCATGTACCGCGAATTAAATTAGGAAGTTGGTCTGCATTAAAAACACCTAAAGTACTAGGAGATTTTCACTCAAATAATCTACTTTTGATTCAACAGTACCCGTGCAGCATCCCGTAAGATCTGCTCTCGGGTCATTTTTTTTAACTGTCTTTGAGTTCACCATGGATTTTGAAATATACTGCGATGAGAGTGGATTGGAAGCCTTGAATGATTCCAAACAGCCACAGTTCTTTACTATCGGAGGCATTTGGATGCCGAAGGATTTTCGCCCTCACTTTAAAGATCGAATCAGTCAGATCAAAAAATCTCATGGTGTAAACGGTGAAGTAAAGTGGAACAAAGTTTCACCCCGCTTTTTGGATTTATACAAGGATCTGATCCTGTATTTTTTTGAAACACCTCAGCTTAGATTCAGAGTGATTGTGGTGGATGCAAAGACAGTAAACAGCGACTACTTTCATGGAGATAAAGAGCTCGGGTTTTACAAATTTTATTATCAGCTACTTCACCACTGGATTTACGACTTCAACAACTACTATATTTTTCTTGATCAAAAAGTCAATCGGGACAAGGGAAGGCTAAAAGACCTACAGCAGTGCCTTGACATGTCAAACCTTCTTTCAGACATACCGATTCTCCAAGCACTACCTTCTAATGATTCCGCAGGAATTCAACTTGCTGATGTCTTGACGGGAATGGTGCATGCAAAGATAAATGACTCTATCAAGAGTCCTTCAAAAAAACAGCTCATACTCGAAACCGAAGAGACATTTCTAGGCAACCCGATTCGACACACCCCAAAAAGCGAAGAAAAATTCAACGTGTTTAGAATAAATCTACAGGGGGGCTGGTAATGGAGTATAAAAAGCTAAAGGCTCACTTGATTCCTGTGGAGGAATTTAAGGAGATTTGGAAAACGGAATATTGTGCTGCTCCCATCGGTACCTTTGACGGCGTTATGGTCCACTTCTATGAAAATATGTTCAAACATGTTTTTTTCGAAAGTGCTGATCGAATACAAGGTGACAAGTCAATCCTGTCTTTGAACCGACTTGAAAAAATCCTTTGGATCAAAGCCGCACTTCAGGATCCTGAGGCCATTCTAAAAACAGGATGGGATAAATCCACCAAAAGCTATTTCAATAACCGAAGAATCAGTATTGTGAAAGGGAATTATGTTGTGGTGATTATGTTTACAGGGTTTTTGAAGGCTAAGCTGATTACCGCCTTCGAAAAGAGCGATATCACAAACATTATAAACTCACCTGATTTTGATCGGAACAGCCCGTACCTTAAAAAATAAAAAGACGTTGATTTGGGTTCAACGTCTAAGACCTTTGTAGATTCCAGACCGATGGTAAAGAACAGTGCAATAGTACAACAAATTTTTTGACCAAACAATTCCGCTCTAAGGAATTTGAAGCACTCATGGAAAAATGAATTCACAACCAAAAAGGACTTTAGAGGACAACCTCGTCGCAGCTCAAAAATTTGGGGCACGAAGAAAATACTTCATTAAGGGTAAACTGAAATACAGTGAATTAAGGCTTATATTATTTAAAACATAGGTAACGATTTATGGATTTTTTTGCAGCAAAACCAAACACTAAAAACCACTTCAAAACCTGATTTAAAAATTGCCAAAATCCTAGGGTAGCTCAAGCCAATCTTTTACTTTTATATAAACAGTACCCGTGTAGCATACCGTAAGATCTGCTCTCGGGTCATTTTTTTTTTAAAGGCGAGATGTAGAATCAGCTCCAATTCTTCAAGCCAATTTTGCTGTAAGAAGTACTGATTTGAAAACAAAAAACCCTAACTTCTTAAAAGCTAGGGCTAGTGACCTCGTCAAGATTCAAACTTGAAACCTCCTGAGCCGTAATCAGGTGCTCTATTCAGTAGGTGCAAGGCTATTCGTAGACTTTACTGTAACATCTTTACTCCCTATCGTGTAACATTCCTGTAACAAGGCTAGGATTACCTTTTAAAATTAACCTTCAGGATTAAACTTTACAAGTTTATTACCCACCTTCTTCTACATAGTTCACCTGGCTATAAATCTTGACCGCCCTGTTTTAAATGTAGGGGGGTCTGCGTAGCTTCAGAAAAGGGCGGGTGTAATTCAAGGGTAAGACTATAGAACGTTTAACTTGTTAAACGTATTCTACGAAATACTTTTTTTATACATATGAAAGCCAAGTTGTAGGGAAATATTCTTGAAAAAATAGTAGATTCAAGAGCTAAAGAAATAACTTGATTTACAAATTTTTGAGATGGAACAATACCTTAAAAAAGAAAAAGAGCTCTTAGAATGGACTGAATCTGACTTTTTTGACCACCGAAAAGTAGTCACCCATTGGTATAGTGTAAAAAATGAAGTAATTACCAAACACAATAAGCTTGTGAATGCCATGGGTGTTCAACCTCAGTTTCTAATACTTAATCGATACGAAACGGAGAGCCCAGGTAGAAGAATCACTGTTTATTTCAATCATCAGGTAGCTGTAATCCCATTTATTCCATTTGGTGATTGGAAGCTTTTTGATAATACAGAACAGTATGGAAGACATAAGTATTTCAATGTACAAGACCCTTCTGGTGTACTAAAAACAATTCCATTGACAGAGTACATCCCTTATATTCCACTACACCTAAAGCCATATTTAGAGTTTGATTCCTTTGAGAAATTTGAGAAAGGTAGCAGATCTGAAGGAGGAGAGCAAGGAGAAGGAGAGAAAAAGCCTCTAGAAATATCCCTAAAGCCAGGTGAAAACTACCTGATTTCTATTAGCGTAAATCATAAATAGTTAAAATTACTTAGTTTTTAGGATAAGAGGATAATTCCTGTGGGTTTAAACTTTAAGCATTTATAGCTATCTAATCCTTAAATATTGAAGGTTTATTCATTCCCTTTTTGGATTAAAGTCTTTTCATGAAGATATGCTACCTCTTACAGCCTCTTAAAGAAAGTGAATGAAATTGGATTTCTAGTTAGCTAAGAATAGTTGATTTACTAATTCTGTAGTTTAAACTATTCTCAAGCTTTTAAGTCCAATTGCCTTTTAAATGTTATAAATTACTCATCTGCAAAAGTTATTTGCATAATCCTCTAACTCACCCATACTACCAGTTCTCAAGACACGAGCAACTTCAACGATCCAACGATCCACGTCAGGATTTTCCTGAATCCTAATTTCTTGCCACCCCTCTGTATTAGGATCAAAGGATGTTAGTCCCATTTTTCCATTTCCTCCTGCTGTCTCTAGTAAGTAGAGTACCCCATAACGTTTTACAATCATGGTTTGACAAACAAT
The DNA here is from genome assembly GCA_945868725.1 of Spirosoma fluviale. Taxonomy (GTDB): domain Bacteria; phylum Bacteroidota; class Bacteroidia; order Cytophagales; family Cyclobacteriaceae; genus Algoriphagus. The sequence goes on along the minus strand of CAMBMU010000024.1, from coordinate 16,678 downwards.
ACCTAGACCGCTTGTTCTAGTAAATACTAGTTGAATATACCCTTTATTAATTTTTTCTTTTAGGTTGCGAAAACGTTCAAAGGCTACAAGACCTTCGTGCATAAGCTCGCAATCTTTATTATCAATGACCTCATCTGCAGAAATTTCTCTATCCATTAAAAAAGCTTCAAAAAGACTTGTTGAAGCCCCGTACAAGTCGGCACACTGTTGTCTAGTAAGGCTTCCTTCCCGACCTTCAATTGCTTCAGGAGTATCTGTTTTTAAACACTCTGAGCCATTAATTGAAACAGTGTATTGGTATCCTTTATCTGAGGTAAATGAACAATCACCACTTGAGGAGACGCTAGGAGAAGTAAAGTGTGAAACATCGAGCCATCCACCATTAGACCAAAGTATTTTTGTAAGTTGTCCATTTTCTACCTCAACGTTCAGCGTGTACTCATTTTGTCTCTGAGTGTTTGGGTTGTAATAGGTTACATCTGCGCAGTATGTCCCATCAGGATAGAACTCTTCATTAGTACCATCACTTGACTTACCAGTTTTGTTTTGTGAACATCCAAAAAGCATAATAAAAACAATGAGTAAAGACTTTAAATATATTAGTCTCATATTAATTAAGGTTTTTAGAGCAGTGAGGATCTTTTTCAATTTATTCCCTAGAAAAATACTAAAACACCAACTTAGAGTTGTCGGTAGAAAAATAACATATAATTTTTTGAACTTACCATGTTTTTTATTATATTATTATGTAGGCCCCATTGAAAGTCAAGCCCGACTTTCAGGGAACGTCCAATGATGATCTGAAAAAGGATAAGTACTGGACCAGAAGTCGGATTGTAGCTGCATACTTGAGATAATAGTAATAAATAGCGGTAAGGTTTCTCCGATAGGCCAAAAATGACTTTTCTATAAGCTGCAGGGCGGAACACGTCACATGGGTAATGTGTCCTGGTTAAACAGGGGTTTTAGTCTCCGCGTAGGTGTAGGTAGTCTTGATATTGTAGAATATAAAGGCTACTGACGTACGGCTGCAGTGAACGGAAAAGTTAAATAGTGCACTGTGTAAAAACTGTATAGGGGATTACTATGCTCTTTTAGAAAGAAGAAGTCTATCCGTAGTTCCCGCTTTTTTAGAGGGAGGATGGTATCTACACAGGGCAACATAAGTTATTCATCAAAGTAGTCAGTGTCAATCCGTTTTATCTCAAAAACCTTATTTTTACCAACTGTAACCTTGTATTCAATCATTATTCTTGTCAGTTGCTCACCATCAATAAGAATAATTGTTGGATCAATACTTTTTACATAATTATAAACTGACTGTGGAAAGTAAGAAGTTGTTATAAAAATACCTTTTCTTGTTTTTTTTAGATAGTAATGATACAGTAAAAACTTCTTATTGCTTACATAGGTGTAAATAATTGATAAAAATCTGTAATTATTCATTTTTACCAAGCCAATCTGACCAGCTTATCCAACCATCTTTAGAGTATGAAGTACTAGGATTTCTTGGTATTTCAATAGGTAAATTAGGCTTACCTTTTATTTCTCCCTTTATATAATTATACCACTCTGTTTTTGATTTAAGCCGTAATTTTTGAACAAAAGATTTAGCATCCTTAAAATTCATTTTTATATATCCTTTTGATTGTGAGACACTCCTACTACTTTTTGAATTTAAGAAGGTAGACCAGCCTTCAAATTCAGAAGTATAAGACTCCACCTTTACCGGAGCATAATACCCTCGTTTTTCTAATTCATTTTTATAGTCTTCAAGCCATTTTTTATATTCTGGCCTTGAATTTAAGTTTTCTTTTTCTACTATACCCTTTAATTCATTATAAGAAATCTTGATTAATTTAAAGTCTGGTCTGTGTAATGTCCTTATTTGTTTGGGTATCGTGCCAAAAAAGTCATAATTATTTACCCATTCGTTTGATCTACTATAAGAATTAGTAGGATTACGAGGCATTTTATCAGGAAATTTTGGTAAGTCTCTTAAGTCTAAATCACCATTCTTCCACTTGTTAAATTTTGTCATTGAATTAATTAAACCGTTACAGTTAACTTTTAAGAATTCTTTGGCCTCATCATAACTAAACTTATTTTTTGCAATGTCCCAGTTATTCTTATTTTTAATACCTAACCAGCCATTCCAGCCTCCATTACTTTCCCAAAATGCAGGATAAACGTTATATGGTTTAGATGGAATATCAAAGGGCTTGATACCACTTGTACAGTAATCCCACCATTCTTTAACATTATTTAACCCTAAAGATTTTGTGAAAGAGATACACTCATTATATGACAACCTGTTTACTTTTGCAATTCTCTCCCATAGTTTAGTGCTAATTTTTAATGAGAATAATGTAAGGTTAAGCTTTATGGATTTAGTAACTGTGCCGATGACTTGTATTTTACCACAGCCAGTTTTTTGTTTACCAGCATCTATTAATTTCAGCTCTTCTGCAATTGTTTCATCTTGTGTTGATAAGCTTGTCACAATCCTTATCACTGTTTTAAACCTATCTGAATCAGTTAGATCATCTAAGCTTTCATTTTCCTTAAGTATAACAGGTATAATAATATACCCAACCTCTTTTTCTAAACCAGTTTTCTTATCCGTGTATTTACGTAAAGCCCTTCCAGAAGCTTGTACTATATCAACAATGCTTTGTTTTTGATCTGCAAAAAGAACACAGTCAATTGCTGGTACATCAACCCCTTCAGTCAAACATCTCGCATTAGTAATGATCGCTTTACTAGTATTTCTAAAGTCTCTTAATAATTCAGCCCTAGCCCCAGCATTTAGTTTGCTGGATATATGGAATACAGTAGGACTATCTTCTGTAGTATCAATTTTTTGATATAAGGATTGAAACTCTTTGGACGCATTGATGCTTTTATGGAAACTAACCGTATGGGTAAGATTATACTCTTTTATGGCTTTTTTTAAGGCAATTACCGTGGTTAGCATTTGTGCTTCTGCTTCCCCAACTTCTTTATTATTATCAGTTATATAGTTGTTCTTTTCTATTAAATCCTGTATTTCGGAGTCACTTACGAATACAGTGACTATTTTGTAATCAGTAATTATACCTTCCTCAATTGCTTTTTTGAAAGAAAGTTTGAAGACTACATTTCCATAAACACCAGCATCATCCATGCTTAGTATCTCGCTCTCTGCACCCTTTACAATTCTTTCGGTAGCAGTCATAAATAGACGTTTGCCAATACTAATTTTATCCTCTTGTAATAAGACTGAAAATGCTTTATCCTTAGCTCCAACTGTTTTGTGGGCTTCATCAAGTATAGCTAAATCGAATTTAAATCCAAGACTTCGGCTTACTTGTGCCAATTTATCAGCACTTTGATACGTGGTAAAAATGACTTTGCCACCTGGTGATTTTCGTTTTAAAAAGGTGGCTATTTCTTCTGCATTCGTTGTAGTTGGTATGCCTAATGAATATAGGTCAGTTACAAAATCATCAGAAATTTTACCGGCACTTTCATCACTGCAGATGCAGCACCATTCTGGTAACTCCCCTTCATTAAATACTAGCATTTCCTTTGTCCAATCTTCCAAAGATTGCTTTAATAGTGCTAAGCTTGGGACTGCAATAATTGTCGTACGAGAGGCAAGCGCTTGTGCTATCCAGAATGCAGTCAAGCTCTTTCCTGTACCACAAGGCATGATCAACTTGCCTCTTGTACTTTTATCATTTAAGAAATATTGTACAGAAGCAGCAATTGCTTCTTGTTGGTGAGGTCTAGGATTTCTTTTTACACTAGTTACTTTTTCCCCTTTTATCAAAAGCTGTATTGCGAACCAATCCTCTTCTGTAAGCTGACTCCAAAAGTCTAACCCTATTTGCGTAAAACTATCAGGTAAAAGTTCGGTTTTTTTAATCCCATTAGTCCCCGTATGAACTAAAATTTGTTCGGTAATATTTTTACAATGGTTTCGAGAAAGATCTAAAAAAGTAGCTATATCTTTCCTAGTGGGTGATTCATGCGCTCCTTTAAACTTACACTGTATTGCACAAAAGGTCCCCGTGTAATTCTCAGCTATTAGATCAATGCCTTCATCTGCTTTTGGAAGATTGAGTTTGCTCCTAAGCTCTAAATCTATTCCTTCACTAAGTAACCAGACATTCTTAAATCTAGATTTATAAATGGATTTAGTCTTGAAAATTAGTTCAGTGAGTTTTTCAAAAAAATCTCCCTTTTCTTTTTTTGAAAGGTTTTTTGAGTAATCAAAAAATGCATTCCAGTCAGGTATGCTTACAAGTATTTTATGAAGATGATTCATGATTTTTATTCTTCCCTATTGAAGGTGTCGTTTATTTCAAACTGTTTGTTTAATTACAAAAAAGGGATTTTACCCACCGTTCAAAATTCATAACTACTTAACATACGCAATATGCTCTTTTTTCAAAAAATTATCCTTAGAACAGACCGTATAGGTGATGACCTGGTAAAATTTTCTCTATTCCTTGTATATACCTCAGTAGTCTTTACTGAACTATGGCCAAGACTCTTCTGAACCATATAGATATTTTCATCTGTAGCAAGCAGGGCTAAATCTGTATAGGTATGCCTACTCACATGGGTGGATAGCCTCTTAAATATACCGCAGTATTTGGCCAGTTCTTTAAGGTAATGATTTACTTGCGTAATCCGACTATTGATAACTAGCTCATTAATGGTATCCAAGCCGTTTAAAAATGGAAACATATATCTCCCACTAGATTGATAGCGTCCAAATATCTCCTTGAGCTCCTCTGCTACAGGGATTACCATTTGGCTACCAGTTTTTTGCTGTTTGAATACCAAGCAGTCATTTATTAGGTTTTCATGCTGCATAAGCATCATATCTCCAGCTCTTGTACCTTCTGCTAGGAAACAGGCGAGAAAAAAGTCTCGAGCTAAAAGTAAGGAAGGGATCTGTGGTAAAGGAGTGGAAAAGATACTTCTAAGTTCATCTAAAGAAAGTTTTGCCTTGGTATTATCCGTATAACCAAGCTTCAACTGATCAAATGGGTTTTTACCTGGGTAAAGCCCGTATTTGATGGCTTCATTTAGGATGGATCGTATGACGCTTAAATTTGCTGAAACCGTATCCTCAGTGTTTTTGAGCTTTGATTTAAGATAGATGCTGTACTCTTTCAAAAACGCATAGGTTATCCCCTTTAATGGCAGATCCTTCCCTGCATACCTTTCTAGTTTCTTGAGGACTGCCTCGTATCTCCTATAGGTCCCTAACTTATTCCTACTCCTTATTTCAGCTAGCTTGGTGCTGTATGCAAAATCAAAGAAGTTGGTTGGTTTAATTCCTGTCAGGCTTCTAATAACCTCCTCTGAAGTAACCTGGGAATCTTCTTCTAAAAGAAGGCTGTAGGCATGTGTGACTTCTTTGAGCTTGGTCTGAAGAATTGAGTTGTATTCAACGGCCAATGGATGAGACCTCTTCACTCTTTGCACTTTAGAGTCCCAGTGATTTTCCTCGGTTTTTATACCTGTGCTGATCCTACGGTGTTGTCGATTTTGGGTAAGACGGATCAAGATGCTTTTCTCGGACTTAGATCCAGTCCTACTGCTTAGTTCTAGATTAAAATGGATGTTCATGTTACACGAAGATTTAGTTGGAACTAATCCTAGTGAAACATTCGTGTAATAGAAGGGAGTAAATCTGATCGTATGAGGCTAAATAAAAGCCACCATAACGTTTGTTACAGTGGCTAGTGACCTCGTCAAGATTCAAACTTGAAACCTCCTGAGCCGTAATCAGGTGCTCTATTCAGTTGAGCTACGAAGCCAGATTGGATTGCAAAAGTACGTATTAATTTTTTCCCTCCAAAAAGTTCGCCTGAAGAATTCCAGAAAATCACAGATTACATATCCCAGTAGTTGATAAAACCACACTATCCGCTCTATTATTAGTAAACAACGACTAGAAGTGATTGAGGATACTAAAAATGGGCCGTGGTCTGTGGACGGTCAACAGTCGACGATTATCCGCCACTTCCCATCTTCAATCTTAGTCACCCCGCCAAATAGCGGATAATCCAAAAGAATAATTAAGTCAAATAGGCGGGTAAATCCTTACGAATTTTATATTTTTGCCCACATTCTCTTGAAAAGAAGCTTCTTTGATGAAAAAAATACTCACGCTTGCCTTCCTAGCATTTACACTAAATGCTCAAGCACAAGATTCCGCTCCCACTACACCCAAAACAACTATTGGTGGACGACCAAACATCCCCAATGACTTAAGCATTGAGTTTGGCCTCAACCAATTGACCAATAGACCCGCAGATCTAGCACTCAATTTATTTGGGTCACGGACCTTCAACGTCTTCTATCAAAAACCATTTAAGATTTTTGGGGATCAGTCTGGCTTCGTGCTCAGCCCAGGTATCGGACTCGCTACCAATAAATTCTCCTTCAAAGACGATGAAAACTTATTCCAAAGCAGCACACTAAAAGCTGAATCTTCCGTATTGAAGGACGTAAAAAGTGTCTATGGAACCAGCATCGACATCAAAACCAATAACCTAGCCGTCAACTATCTGGAAGTACCAGTAGATCTGCAGTACAATGTCAACAAAAAGGACTACAGCAAAAGCTTTCGCGTAAGCCTAGGCGCTCGAGTAGGATACCTCTACCAAGCGCATACGAAAGTTTCCTACGACTCCCCTACCACCGGTATAGTTAAAGTCAAACAATCCGAAAATTACGGCTTGGAAAAAATTCGCTACGGCCTAAACTTTAAAGCTGGTAGCCCAGGATTTTATGTGTGGACTACCTACTACCTCAATCCTATGTGGCAACCCGACAGAGGTCCATTCAAAACAGCAGCCAATCAAATTAGCTTTGGCTTAGCTATCGGACTTTTCTAAAAAGAATCTTCCTACAATGATTAAAAAAAAATCTCCCTTGAGGGAGATTTTTTTGTTAGTCGGGTTCTATGATTTTAAAACCTTATTATCTGCTTTTTCACCACTAATCAGTGAAAAAGGGTTTGAGAAACAATTAAGTGAGCTGTGGACCGTTGACAGTGGTCTGTGAACGATTATCCGCAGTGGTAAACAGGAAAGTTGAGCAATTGGTGTAATTGCGGATAATCATATTCTAAAATTCCAAACTGATTTAAAATCCATAAATCCACATAAAACCAATCCAGCAGGTTACAAAACCTACGAATAGCCCAACATACACCTCAGCAGGACTATGGGCTTCCAGATAAAGTCTAGACGAAGCCACCAAGCCTCCCAACACAAGGGTAGCCACCAGCAAATAGGCTAGATCCAAGGAAGGAAAATAAATTCCCAAGACCCCCAGCACAGCCAATAGCCCACCAATACCGGTCATGTGAGCAGACATCTTCCAAAAAAAAGTGACCCCCGTCAGCAAGGCGACTGAACCGGTAATGATTCCCATCCCCTGCCACAAAATAGGATCCAGTTCGATCTTTTCCATCAAAAAATAGGTGGTCAGGAGGTAAAAAAGCGTAACCAAAATAAAGGGAGTCCTGCGGTCACTTTTCTCCTCAAACTGCAAACTTTTTATCAAACCAGACCAGCGAAGGCCTAGCATCAAGACCATTGGGATCAATAAGGTCGAACTAACAATCAAATAAAAAAGCTGGAGCTTAAAGGAATCAGGAATGCTGCTCGCCTGGGGTACCCCGAAAAATAATAAACCAAACACCAACGATGGCATCAGTAAAGGTTGAAACACCACCGAAAGCAGAAGCGCAAGTTTCCGTACCACTAGAGTTCTTTTCGTAGTCTAGCCACCGGAATCTGAAGCTGCTCCCGATACTTGGCAACTGTACGACGGGCAATATTGTAGCCTTTTTTATTCAACATTTTCACCAGCTTGTCGTCGGACAAGGGCTTCTTTTTGTCCTCTGCATCCACCATGCCCTGAAGCACCGATTTTACCTCTCGGTTACTGACGTCCTCGCCACTATCTGTAGCGATGCCTTCAGAGAAAAAGTACTTCAAAGGAAATACCCCAAATTCGGTTTGAATGGACTTACTATTCGCCACTCGGGAAACAGTAGAAATGTCCATATCTATCTTTTCTGCAATATCTTTTAAGATCATGGGACGAAGGGCCGCCTCATCTCCATCTACAAAAAAAAGAGTTTGGTACTGAAGAATTGCCTCCATAGTTCTAAGCAAAGTATTTTGCCGCTGTTTGATCGCATCAATAAACCACTTGGCAGAGTCCAACTTCTGCTTGACAAAAGACACCGTCTCCTTGAGTTTTTTATCCTTCTTGTCGCTCTTGTCGTAGGTGTCAAACAGCTCCGAGTAGGAACGTGAGATCCGAAGCTCTGGAGCATTTTTTGAATTCAAAAGAATCTCAAACTTTCCTCCATTGATCGTCAAAATAAAGTCTGGGATTACGTACTGGGTAAGTACTAAACCATCTGCAACTCCTCCAGGCTTGGGATTGAGTCGCGTGATAAGCTGCACAGCTACCTTGATCTCCTCCTCATCTAAGTTGAGGCGTTTTTGAATTTTTGGATAATGCTTTTTGGTAAACTCCTCAAAGCAATCCTGAATGATGGCTAAGGCATCTTGAACAGCAGGATCATCGGGATGCTCCTTACGCTCCAACTGGATGATTAAGCATTCTTGCAGGCTTCTTGCTGCAATGCCAGCAGGATCAAAAGTCTGGATTTTGCGTAGAATTTCTTCAAGCTCATCACTGTCTGTTTCCACATTTTGGGAAAAAGCCAGGTCATTGATGATGGAGGTCAATTCACGTCGGATATAGCCATCGTTCTCAATGCTTCCAATCAGTTGCTCTCCAATGAGTCGCTGCCGCTCATCCAGCTTCAAAAAGTTCAACTGGGTAATCAGCTGTTCGTGCAAGGAACTTGGTGCAGAAAAAGGAATTTCCCGATCCTCATCATCCGGATTGTAGTTGCCATCCCCCTGCATTTTGTAGCCCCCATAGTCATCATCTAGGTAGTCGTCTACATTGACCTCATTGGACTCTTGCCCGTATTCGTCTCCAAATCCCTCATCGAAATCTTCTTCTCCGGAAGATTCACTCTCTTCCACCTTGCCTTCTTCCAAAGCAGGATTGATTTCAAGCTCTTCTTCTATACGGGCATCCAGCTCCGCCGTAGGCACCTGCAGCAGCTTGATAAACTGAATCTGCTGCGGAGAAAGTTTTTGAGAGAGTGACTGAGAAAGCGTTAACTTTTGCATTGAAATGAATCAAACCACTTATTTGCGGAAAAGGAGCATGCTTTCAAGGAAAACTGCACATTCAAATTTAGGAAAAAGCGTCAATTTTTTGATAAAAAGGTGATTTAATCGTTTTTTTGCATTCTACTAAATTTAAAGAGGTCGTTTTCCCCTTCCTCTACCCCACTACACATGGCATTCAACAAACGGGTCAAAATCAAGACCATCCTGGAACAAGACCTGATCGGACAAGAGATCACCCTCATGGGCTGGGTACGCACCAAGCGAAGCAACAAGAATGTTTCCTTCATCGCGCTCAATGACGGCTCCATCATTACCAATTACCAGGTAGTGGCCGACCCCAATGTCATCGCCGAAGAAGTCCTCAAAAAGTGCAGCACCGGCGCCTGTTTGAAAATCATAGGTACGGTGATTGCCTCCCAAGGCGCTGGTCAGCATTCTGAACTGAATGCTACACACATTGAAGTTTTGGGCGAATCAGACCCGGAAAAATATCCACTGCAACCTAAAAAGCATTCCCTAGAATTTCTCCGAGAGATCGCACACCTCCGCATGCGAACCAATACCTTTAGTGCTGTATTCCGTGTGCGGCATGCGCTAGCTTATGCAGTACATACCTATTTTAACACCAAAGGATTTTTCTACATCCACACACCGATCATCACCGCATCCGATGCGGAAGGTGCCGGGGAAACTTTCAAAGTAACGACCCTCAACCTCAGCAATCCTCCCAAAACCGAAGACGGGAAGATAGACTACAGCAAGGACTTTTTTGAACGAGAAACTAACCTGACGGTTTCTGGCCAATTGGAAGGAGAGCTTGCTGCCATGGCATTGGCTGAGGTGTACACCTTTGGACCTACCTTCCGAGCGGAAAACTCAAACACTACGCGCCACCTGGCGGAGTTTTGGATGATTGAACCCGAAATGGCATTCTACGACGCCGAGGACAACCAGAACTTGGCCGAAGACTTCTTGAAATACATCATTCGCTACGCACTTGACCATTGCGCTGAGGACCTGGCCTTTTTGGACCAGCGTGCAGCAGAGGAAGAGCAAACCAAGCCTACCGAGCAGCGGGCGGAACTTGGCCTTCTGGATAAGCTGAAGTTTGTGGTAGAGAATGACTTTGTTCGCCTTACCTATACCGAGGCAGTCGATATCCTACGCAACTCCAACCACAACAAAAAGAAGAAATTCCACTACCTCATCGAAGAATGGGGTACAGATTTACAATCCGAACACGAGCGCTACTTAGTTGAAAAGCATTTCAAAAAACCCGTGATCCTCACCGACTACCCGAAAGGCATCAAAGCCTTCTATATGCGTCAAAACGAGGATGGAAAAACGGTAGCAGCCATGGACATTTTGTTTCCTGGCATTGGAGAGATCGTAGGTGGCTCTCAGCGGGAAGAGCGACTAGATAGGCTCAGCCAACGCATGGAAGAAATGCACATCCCAACCGAAGAACTTAGCTGGTACCTTGATACTAGAAGGTTTGGCGCTACGCCACACGCCGGCTTTGGACTCGGGTTTGAGCGCATGGTATTGTTTGTCACAGGCATGGGAAATATCCGCGATGTCATTGCCTTCCCAAGAACCCCTGGGAATGCAGAATTCTAAGGAATTCCAATCACTTAAAGCGCCTCCAGAATTCAATTTTGGAGGTGTTTTTTTTAGCTAACCACTTTGATACGCCAAGCCAAGGGAATGCAAAGTATACTGAAGAAAATCGCCAAGTAGCCCACGTAATTGAAATTGGTCAATTGCCCCAACTCATTCTCTCCAATCAAGAAGCCCGCTAGCAAGGAAGCAAAGCCCGCTGCCAGCTGCTGCACGGCAGAATTGAAACTCAAAAAACTACCTCGATTTTCAGGTTGCGCGGTACCTGTAATCAAGGCTGCAGCTGGGACATAGCGTCCGTTGGAGGTGACAAAAAACAGGGTGGTCACCACAAGCACCAATGCTATAGGGGTGACACCTAAGTGGGTGATGATTGCGATTGGAATTAGATTGAGCACCATGAAAATGGTAAAGATCTTCAGCTTTCCATGTTTGTCGGCCAGCTTGCCTACCCAAGGAGAGGTAAACATGGTGAAGGCTCCCCCAGCCATGTACACATAGGTCAGCTGCAGTTCTGAAAAGCCCACATTGGCCACATTGTAGGGACTCAAAAAAGGGATGATCATAAATTGCCCCAGCATCATCATGATGGAAAGGGTGATGGCTCGCATTTGGTTGGGGTTGCTCGTGACCCTGCTGATCACTTCAAAGGGATGGGGGCGCTTGACACCACTGTTCACGTGTCCTGTGATGGAAGGAATAAACTTTACAATCATTCCCATGCTCACAATGGACAAGGCAGCTAAAATATAGAAAGGCGTATGCCAATCGGATAAGCTCGCCAAAAAGAGTCCCAAAGGTACGCCCATCACGGAGGCGAAGGAAAAGGCAGACATCACCAAGCCCATGGCTCTACCGCGGCGCTCATCGGGCACCACATCCCCAATGATGGCTAGAATCAAGGCAGAGGTTAGCCCTCCAAAAATTCCAGACACCACTCTAGCCAGCAGCAAAATAGGGTAACTTGGAGACAAGGCACAGGCTAGGGTTCCTAGGGTGAAGCCCACATACACCCAAATTAAAATCTTCTTCCGGTCAAAACGATCCAAGATAAAGGCCCCAAAGAAACTGGAAACTCCAGCACTGAAGGTGTAGGAAGAAACTAAAAAAGCAAACTCACTGGGGCTGATGTCAAACAAACGCATCAGTTGGGGGCCGAGGGGCATCAGCATCATGAAATCCACGATATGGATAAAATTGATGGCTGCCAGGGTCCAGAGTAAGGCTTTCTCTTGTTTCATGGAAAAATTTAAAAATAGAAATAGGGTAGAAATACGATGGAAATAAGGTGGAAATAGAAGGGAAATAAGGTGGAAATAAAGTGGAAATAGATTAGACTGAAGCTAGTCCAGGCCGATGCGAAGATAGGTTTGTGGAATGGCATCGATCAAATCCCAAGCCATCGTGCCACGAAGGTAATTCTCACCAGCTAGCTCACCTGCCAATCCATGGTGAAACACCGCGCAAAGAACCGCATTTTCTGGGGAATACCCTTGACCCAAGAAGGAAGTCAACATACCAGTCAATACATCACCCATCCCAGCAGTGGCCATGTACTTGCTTCCGGAAGAGTTAAATACCTGCCGCCCATCTTCAAGGCTGCATAGGGAATTAGCCCCTTTGAGGACAAGATTCAGCCCGTATTTAAGGCAGCAGGCTTTGGCTTTAGCCATCCGCTCGAGATGCGTAGTAGATGTTCCAAACAGGCGGTCAAATTCCTTCAAATGAGGAGTAAGGATACTCCCCTTGGGAATCAGAGCCCAAATGCTCGAATCCTTCGCCAGGCAATTTAGCGCATCGGCATCCAGTACGACTGGCTTGTGGATAGCGGAAAGAACCTTCTTAAGTGTTTCGCCTTGATTCAAGCCTAAACCTGGTCCAATGCCAATCGCATCGTAAGCAGCAACATCAGACAAGTTGTCAAATATACACATGGCTTCAGGCACCGCTGCGGCAAGGGCACCACGTTCCTCCTCAGGAATTAAGCAAGTCACCAAACCAGAGCCCGTTCGAAATGCGGCTTTGGCGGCCAAAATCGCAGCCCCTATTTTTCCTTTGCTGCCCGCCACCAAGAGCACCTTTCCAAAATCTCCCTTGTGTGCAAAACGGTGGAACCTACGATGGAGCGGCAGAACATCCTTCTCTTCCAAGAAAAAGGTGGTAGCCGAGAATTCCTCCAGTTCCTCTTCGGCAAAGCCTATATCGAGCACCACGAGCTCACCGGTGTATTCGGCATGCTCTGGAAGGAGTAGAGACAACTTTGGGAAACCCAAGGTTACCGTGAGGTCTGCTTTTACTGCTACTCCAGATAGAATCGTATCGGCTGGCAAACCACTAGGCAGGTCTAGCGCGATGATTTTTCCTCCAAACGAATTGATTTTTTCGATTCGCAAAAGCGCTTCTTCTCGGAGTATGCCTTTGCAACCAATCCCCAAATAGGCATCGATCAAGATACCTCCATCCGGCAACGGCGAAGAATCCAACGGGTAGGTAGGAATTTGTGTGGGAAGCAGCGAACGATTCTGTTTGCAGTCGGTAGCTAAATTGGCATTCGCCGAAAAGCAGGTAGCTACCTCGACGGAGAATCCTAAAGAGAAGAGGATTCGTGCAATAGCTAGCCCATCACCCCCATTGTTGCCTGGACCAGCACAAATTACTATCGTAGTAGATGAAGAAAAGTCCTGCTTTTGAAACCAGCTCACAAAGCGCTGCGCCACAAGCTCCATAAAGGTATGATTGGAAACCCCCAGCTTTCCCAAGTGGATGTGATCCAAATTGGCAATTTCCGAAGCCGAAAGAATTTTCAACATATTTTAGGTTTGAGGCGAAAGCGATTTCCTCTCGGGTAATTTCAACCGACTCAAAAAGATCATTCCAAGCACAAAGTAAATGACTAGGAACAAGGCTGAGTTTCGCATGCTTCCAGTCAACTGTTCGATAGCTCCGTAGGTAGCGGTTCCAAGGACGACTGCGACTTTTTCTGTCAGGTCAAAGAAACTGAAAAAGGAAGCATGATCAGTAGTTGTGGTTGGAATAAGCTTGGCATACGTAGCACGGGAAAGGGACTGAATCCCACCCATCACTAGACCCACTACAAAGGCTAGCGTATAAAATTGGTAGACCGAATTGACAAAATAGGCTGCTACACAGATCCCCATCCAGATTAGGATCATGATCACCATACTCGTTTTATTTCCAAACCTTCGGGACACAAAAGCAAAAAAGTAACTCCCTCCTATGGCTACTAATTGAATAATCAATACCGTTAAGATCAATTGGTCTCCCGGCATGCCGAGCTCCTTATCTCCAAAGGATGCAGCCAAAAACATCACCGTTTGTACCCCCACCGAATAAAAGAAAAAGGAAGCTAAAAATCGATTCACTACAGGCATAGCTCGGAGTTCCTTAAACACCATGTTCACCTCCCGATATCCTTTCAAGAGGTAGTCAGCCGAAATAGATTTCTTGTAGGGGTTATTGGGTAAAACTCGAAAAGGGATCTGGGCAAATCCGATCCACCAGATGCCGGTAACTACGAAAGAAAAGCGAGGAGCAAAACTTCCTGCAGGCATCCCAAACCAATCGGGATTTTGAATGATCATCAAATTAAAAACTAGAAGAATCACACTCCCGATGTAGCCAAATGCAAAACCTTTGGCACTAAGCATATCAAACTCATCTTCTTTGGCTATTTCAGGCAAAAAGGAATTGTAAAATACGATACTTCCTGAAAATCCAACACTTGCTAAAATGCTGCAAATAATTCCAAATTCTAGGTTTTCACCCGTAAAAAAGAATAAGGAAATACAGGATAGGGCCCCCATGTACACAAAGAACTTCATAAAGCTCAATTTATTACCAGCGGCATCTGCAATGCCCGAAAGCAAGGGAGCCAGCAAGGCAACCACCAGGAATGAAAACGAGATCGAATAGGAATACAACACCGTATTGACGACTTCCCAGCCGAAGAAAGAAACGGTATCGGAGCCATCTGAAGCTTGCGTGACACTATTGTAATACACTGGAAATATCGTAGCAGAGATCACCAGACTGTATACCGAATTTGCCCAATCGTACATGACCCATGCACGTTGAACTTTCTTGTTGGAGGTTGGGTGGGTGTTCATAAAGGCAGGAATAAAAAAAGCCATTCGCTAGGCGAATGGCTTTCAATATACGAGAAAGATTATTAGTCTATCTCAGTTTTTTTAGTAGAAGCATACAAGACTTTACGTGCATCAGCATTTCGCAATTCAGTCTGCACGTCAGAGATAGGACCCATCTTCACTTCTTTATCTACTTTCATAGAGATGGTGATTGAGGTACGATCCGCTTCAGGTAATTTATCACGTTCCTGATTTACCCATTGCACGATCTCTGGAGAGCTAATCAACACATCATTGGCTTGAACTCTAGGTTCAGTACCGTAAAGACTCGTGTTTTTTGGCTTTCCAATGAAAATGTAGGAAATCAAGGTCTTATTCTGCAGCTTTTGAAGCTGAGTAGACTGAGGAATTTTCTGATCAACTAACACATCTTGTTCTCTCAAAACGGTGGTCACCATGAAGAAGAACAACAACATGAAAATGATATCTGGAAGGGCAGAGGTGTCAATTTGCTGTCCACCACCTGATTTTTTCTTTCTAAACTTTGCCATATCAGTTTCCTCCTACTTTATCAGGTTCAGCAATAGAGATCGCCATAGGAATCCCTTCTTTGCCCTTGTCTTGAAGTGCTTTAGAAGCTTCATCATCACCAGTTAGGGCTCTATATTCATCAGCAGTAAGTCCTACTCTTTCTGAATACACATCGAAATAAGCCTTTTTGGCTAAATCGAAAACCTCGAGGAAAACAGCATAGCTAGTACCTCTGTTCGTCTTAATGGAGATTACTGCCTCACCAGGGTGATCCGATGAATCAGGTCTTCTTTGGGCTTGCCCTTGTAAGGAAGCTGGAAAAGAGTTGAACAATGCCACAGCATCCTCATCCGGAGCTCCAAAATTCATGATAAATTCTTTGAAATCTTTATCAAGACCTTCTGCTTTCCTTCTGTATTCCCCTTCAACCAACAAGTCGTTGTTGGCATTGATCAAGACGTTGAAGATATTTCGCTCGTTTTTCTTGATGTCTGGGGGTGGCACATTAGGATCCTGCTTCGGAGGAAGGACATTTAGAATCCCCTTGTCCGAAGCAATAGTAGTAGTCACGAGGAAGAAGATCAACAGAAGGAAGGCGATATCCGCCATCGATCCTGCATTGATCTCATTACCCATTCTATTTTTACTTTTTGCCATTTTATTTAACAGCTTTAGTAAGTTCTGTCACTACGATAGCCACTATTGTAACTATGGTTAAAATGTAAGTCGTAACCAGCATTCCGCCAATCAATTGAGACAAACCGGGAGTCAAATTAAAGGGTGACCCTTCAAACTTTGGCAATACTTCGTTGCCAGAAAGGCTGTAGCAAATAAAGAAGAGTGCAACTAGTCCCAATACCCCTAGACCAGACTTCATCAATCCTTTCGGATCATCCAAAGACTTAATCAACGGCATCACGATGGACAAGGTGGTACCAACTACTGCAAGCAGATAGGTGGCATAAAGCATTATATCGTAAGTATCCATAGTTTCAATTGTTTATAACTTTATTAATTGAGCAAGTAGATTGAGCTGGTAATTACTTACCAGTCAATTTGTGCTTAACCAAGATATCAACAAATGAAATGGAAGCATCTTCCATATCGTTCACCAAAGAGTCAATTTTTGACACCAAGTAGTTGTAGAACAATTGAAGGATCATCGCTGCGATCAAACCTGCTACT
>CAMBMU010000023.1 GCA_945868725.1 Spirosoma fluviale | reverse complement strand
GACAACTGTTGGCCATCCAGGATCACTTCCCCACTATCCTGCTCTATAATCTGATTGATGATGCGAATGAGTGTAGTCTTACCTGCTCCATTGGGGCCGAGCAAACCAAAAATTCCCGCTTCAGGAACCACTAAATTTAGGTCCGTAAGTGCTCGATGACTTCCATAGGTTTTGTTAAGTTGGCGGATTTCTAACATACTTACTCTACAGTAATGGCTCCTACCCCCACATCCAAAACAAACTCCAAAAGCCTGGGGTCTGAGGCAGAATATCCTTTAGTTACAAAAGTATCTTCTCCTATAGCTCTTAAATAATCTGGTAAGGAGGTACGGCAAAGTGGAGTTGTTTTTATTCGAATCTTAACGGGATTAGATTCAGGAGGAAGCTTTAGGTAAATCGTCCCGCCAGCTACTGCAGCGATTACCTGCCCTTTGAAGGTCTGAGATTGCCCATAATTCAAATTTATCTGCCCGTAATTGACTTCAATTATCACCTTTTTAGCTTGTGTCAACTGGGCTTGATGCAGGTCAACCGCTCCCATGTTGAGGGTGACTAACAAAGTATCCATTCCGACTTGGTTTGGTAAATTCGTGCTGTAATGAATAAAAATATCTGCACTCGCACTTTTGATTTTAAGGGCGGAAACTGCCAGCTGGGCCAGATCAAAATCTGCAGTTCCTAAGCCAAGATTAAAATCCAAGTCGTAGGCATAATTACTCGTCAGCCCTACATCCCAACTGTGATCAAAGCCTGTAGAACTGGAAAATAATTTGGAAGTGATACTTTTACCGAGGTTGTCTGATTCAATATTCTTATGAACTAGGTTGGCTACCAATTGATTTTTTGAAGTAGCCGATCGGAAATCAGGGAGAATATTTGCCTGCAAAAGGTGCCCATGAATTAGTAGCGGATCTAGACCAGCAGTCCGTTTTACATGAGTTTCACTTTTATAAGAGCTGAAATTCAAACTCACCTTTTCAATTCCAGTGTTTTCGGCCACCCGATATTCTTTTACAAATTGCGCACATACCCAACTCCCTGTGAGGGGTAAAAGGAAAAGAAAAAGGCACAATTTTTTAAGCATAACAATAGGGTACGGCAGAAGCAAAAAAAAGGTTCTTTAAAAATATAAAAAAAGCCAGAGCTTGACTCTGGCTTTTCACTTTTTTAAAAAAACTCTTTCATCCGATCAAAGAAGGACTTCTCTTGCTTCCCTGGATCGGGCTTGAAATTTTCAGACTGCTTCAAGCCTTCCAAAACAATTCTTTCCTCTTTTGAAAGTGTAGTAGGGGTCCAAACATTGACCATAATCAGTTGGTCACCTCGACCATATCCATTTATATCTTTAATCCCCTTGCCTTTGAGTCGGAGCATTTTCCCACTTTGAGTACCCGGATCAATTTTGATTTTTACTTTACCATCAAGGGTAGGAACTTCTACTGACTCCCCTAAGGCAGCTTCAATAAAAGAAATATGTAAGTCATAGATGACATTATTTCCTTCGCGTTGGAAAATCCCATCCTCAGCCTCCTCAATAACGATCAATAAATCTCCTGGTATCCCACCGGGCATTTCATTTCCTTTACTGGACATGCTGAGTTGCATGCCTTCACCCACCCCACCTGGGATAGTGATGGAAATCACTTCTTCTTTCAGTAAAAGACCACGTAAATCCGCATCATCAGGCTTCTTATCTACGAGTTGTCCGGATCCTGCACATACCCCACAGGTGCTTGCAGAGACCATCTGGCCCAACATGGTATTGACAACTTTCTTTATTTGTCCACTCCCTTGACAGGCAGAACAAGATTTGAAAGTCACGCCAGGGGCGACTACCTGTCGTTTAACTTTAATTTTCTTTTCTACGCCATTTGCAATTTCACTCAAGGTAAGCTTCAGTTTCACCCGTAGATTCGTTCCTTTTTTGGTACGTCTACCGCCTCCACCTCCACCAAAGAAGGAACCAAAGCCTCCGCCACCGCCAAAAATGTCGCCAAATTGGGAGAATATATCCTCCATATTCATGCCGCCGCCGCCATAACCTCCATTACCTCCCATGCCTTGATGGCCAAATTGGTCGTAACGTTGTTTCTTTTCCGGATTACTCAATACCTCATATGCTTCAGCTGCTTCCTTGAACTTATCTTCAGCTTCAGGATTATCTGGGTTTTTGTCAGGATGGTATTGAATCGCAAGCTTGCGATAGGCTTTCTTGATCTCATCTGCACTAGCAGATTTTGAAACTCCAAGTACTTCGTAATAGTCTCTTTTTGCCATAATTCTGTTATGCTCCAATTACTACTTTGGCGAATCGAACAACCTTTTCGCCCAAGAAGTAGCCTTTTTCAACTACGTCTACCACTGCTCCCTTCAGCTCTGGGCTTGGGGATGGAATTTGCGTAATCGCCTCCTGGGTGTCAGGGTTAAACGGTTGTCCAATCAACTCTTCCATGGGCTTCAAACCCTTGGATTCAAGAATTTTTACCAATTTCTGAAAAATGAGCTGGTTTCCTTCCTGAATTTTTTGTGTATCTGCTTCCTTTTCAGCTGCTTTGAACGCACGCTCAAAATCATCTACTACAGGAACAAGATCCTTCAGTACCTCTTCTGAGGCTGTTTTAATCAAATCAATTCGCTCTTTAGCAGTTCTTTTTCTAAAATTTTCAAAATCAGAATAGAGGCGGAGGTATTTCTCTTTCAGTTCAGCTACCTCAGCAGAAAGTTTTTCTTCCTGGCTCAGGTTATTTTCTTCAGCAGATACACCTTCATTAGGGCTAGTCTCTTCTGATTGGGATTCATCTACCCTTAATTCTGCTTCTTGCTGTTCTTGATTTTTATTTTCCATGTGTATATCGATCGTAGTTGGCTTTTTTTGAACTAACAAGGATTTTGCCATTCCATCAATGCTGACAAAGTGACGGATTTAGGAGTGAATAGCCTGCCAAATTAAATCCTTGAGTTTTTCCAGGTTGAATTGGCTAATCGAAGAAATGAATACATATGGAAGATCCTTGGGAATCTCCCTTTCCATTTCTTTCATCAGCTCCTCATCCAGCATATCCACCTTTGAAATAGCGAGCAATCGCTTCTTATCCAAGAGTTCAGGATTGTATTTGCGTAACTCCCCAAGGAGAATTCGATATTGCTCTCCAATATCCTTTGCATCGGCAGGAATTAAAAAAAGAAGGATGGAGTTGCGCTCAATGTGTCTCAAAAATCGAATCCCTAAACCCTTGCCTTCAGCTGCTCCTTCAATAATTCCTGGAATATCTGCCATCACAAATGATTTATCATCTCGATAGCTTACCACTCCCAAATTTGGAACGAGGGTCGTAAATGGGTAATCTCCAATTTCTGGTCTCGCTGCAGAAATGGAAGAGAGCAAGGTTGATTTTCCCGCATTCGGAAAGCCAACTAGACCCACATCTGCGAGCAGTTTCAATTCGAGAATAATCCATTCCTCAATACCGTCTTCCCCCGGTTGCGCATAATGTGGCGCCTGGTTGGTGGAAGATTTGAAATGATCGTTTCCTAATCCTCCACGTCCTCCTTTGGTAAGGATGATTTCCTGCCCATCAGCGGTGATTTCAAAACGCTTTTCTCCAGTTTCTGCGTCTTTAGCTACAGTACCAAGAGGAACCTCCAGGATCATATCATTCCCATCTGCCCCTGTTCTACGGCCACCATCACCTCCCTTTCCAGGTTCTGCAATCACGTGCTTTTTGTATTTGAGGTGAAGTAGGGTCCACACTTGTGTAGTCCCTCTCAAAATGATATGACCACCTCGGCCTCCATCTCCTCCATCAGGCCCTCCTTTAGGCACATGTTTTTCCCTACGGAAATGCATGGCACCAGCGCCGCCTGCTCCAGATCTGGAACAGAATTTTACATAGTCGATAAAATTAGAGTCAGCCATAGATAGAAAAAGAAAAAAGGCTAAACCCTAGAGCCTAGCCAAGTCTTGGAATTACAAATTTAATAAAAGCTAGGGATCAGTACCCATCAATGACTGTAGTAATCTGGTTAAAGATTTCTTCAATTTTCCCTACTCCATTTATTTGATGAAATTTTCCCTGCTTTTCGTAGTAATCAGCTACAGGTAGTGTTTCGTCTAAATACACCTGAATTCGGGTATTTATTTTTGCTTCTTCTTGGTCGTCCACACGGCCAGAAGTTTTTCCTCTTTCTAAAATGCGTTCCTTGAGAATTGCTTGAGGAACATCGAGCGCAATCATCCCTGAAATATGCATCCCGTTTTTTTGAAGCATCGTGTCCAGCGCTTCTGCCTGCGCAGTCGTCCTTGGAAAGCCATCAAAAATAAAACCTTGGCTGTCCTTAGTGGTGCCAATCTTATGTTCTACCATTTGAATCACCACCTCATCGGGCACCAAATGGCCTTGATCCATGTACCCTTTTGCCAATGTCCCAAGTGCTGTTCCTTCGCCAAGGTGCTTTCGAAATAAATCCCCTGTTGACAAGTGAGACAATCCATAGGCATTAATAATTTTTTCACTCTGAGTACCTTTCCCAGCACCTGGAGGTCCAAACAAAACAAGATTTAGCATAAAAGAAGTGATTTTAGGGGATACTCAGCTGATAAATATCTGGATAGTTACGACCCTCGCCATCGTAGTCTAGACCAAATCCAACCACAAATTTATTCGGAATTTCAAAACCGACATAATCTAATGGATAATTAAACAAAAAAGCCTCTTTTTTGAAGAGCAGTGTAGCAATAGCAATGCGCTTGGGTTGGAAGGTCGCTAACTGCCTCATCAAGTAAGCCATACTGTTGCCCGTATCGACAATATCCTCCACGACGAGCACATTTTTCTTTGCAATTGAAGGGGGAATCCCAATCACTTCCAACACTTTACCCGTTGATTCCATTCCGGAATACGATGAGATTTTAATAAACTCACAAGAAAGCGGAAGCGAAATTGCTCTTACTAAATCCGCCATCACCACAAATGAACCATTGAGTACTCCCAGTAGCACCAACTCTTCTCCTTCAAAATCAGCTCCAATTTGGGCCCCTAATTCTTCGATTCGCTGTTTAATTTGAGCTTCTGTGAGGTAGGTTTCAAAGGTTTTATCCTTTATCTGAATCTTCTTCATTTTTAAGGGTTAAAGTTCATTCAATAGATATCGATATACTTTTACCATCGATTCTAAGTCTCGGAGAGAAACTTTCTCATCGGGACTATGCACCAGATCTTCGGCAGCACCGATAAAGCACCAATCCATGGCAAAAGGGGAAAACTGAACTTCCCGACCATCACTTCCACCATACGCTTCTACTTCCAACTGAAATGGAATCCCACTTTTTTGAACTAACTGAATGATTCGATCTATAAATTTTTTTCGCGGGATAAATTTATCTCGAATTGAAATCACCACTCCTTCGTGGTGGTGAACACCCTCCGTAATCCAAGTAATATCTGAAATTAGTGCTTGCTTGACAGGCGCTGTGGTTTGAATAAACTGAAGGAGAAATGGCATACTCCCTCCTCCATGCTCCTCAAATGTAGTAAACACCACCCAACCATCTTCAATCGTTTCACAAAGCTGCAATGCTGCATATACGCCAAGTCTATTGTCCAGGTAGGCTCCTTGAATAAATTCAGCATCTACCCGAATATCTTGGGCAAATGAGAGCCGCGTCCCTCGATCTATCTTCCGAGGAAAATCATGAAAAAGGGCTTCTCCTTCCACTATCAGATTACATGAAATCTCCCCATAGCTATCCTTTCCAACGAGTCGAGTACCATGAATCAGCTCAGGGCCTCCTACCGGAATCAACTGATTGGCGTAGCGCGCCATAAATCCAATGGTATCCACATGAGCAAAAACAGCAGTCCGAGGGCTGCCAAAACGCAAAAGGATACAATCATGGAATTCCTCCCCATAAAAAATAGCAGGAATAGTTTTCCATTTATTCTTTCGGATGTCTATATTTCGAATAAGAAAAGCAATTACGTCAGATTCATCTCCAGAAACAGAGGTTTTATTAAGTAATTCTTTAAGAAAAGGATCAATTGGCATAGAATGTGATAAAATTTGTTCTAAAAATGGGCTGCTAAATAAAAAACAAATCTAACAAACACTTGTTATTTAAATTAATCCTATAATTTTGCAGTAATTAAAAGGAAATTATATTTAACTTTAGATTTACTAAACCTCACAATCTCGAAACAAAAATTTTTTGTCATGAAAAAATTAATACTCTCTATCCTTTTATCCGGTTCATTGGCAATCGCTGCCAATGCTCAGGAGGCTGCCACCGCACAGGAGTTCAACAAGTGGTCCGTTGAATTTTCCACTGGTTTTAACAAACCAATGGCCCCATTCACTGCTGGCTTTTTTTCTCCAACGCTTAACCTGGGACATGTCGACCTTGGGGCACGTTACATGTTCAATGAGAAGTTTGGAGCCAAGTTTGACTATGGTTTCGGATCTTTTAAAGAAGTAGACGGCAACAGTCCGGCGTTTGACACAAAATACTTTAGACTTAACCTTCAAGGTGTTGCCAATGTTGGTCGCATCATGAATTTTGAATCTTTCTCCAGCAAACTTGGAATGTTATTCCACATGGGTGGAGGTATTGGTGTAGTTAATCCTGAATTGAATCGTTACAACGATTTCAACGACAGAGTTTATACCATGATTTTTGGTATTACTCCACAAATCAAATTGAGTGAGAAGGTTGCACTTGTAGGTGATATTTCTACTGTATTGAATGGTCGCCAGACAATCACTTTCGATGGCTCTACCGCAATCCTTCCTAGCACAATGCCTAATGCAGCCACAAATAATGGCTTTTACGGTCCTAACGCAAACTGGTGGACAGGTACTTTAGGTGTTAACATTTACTTAGGTAAGTCAACTCAACATGCTGACTGGTTTATTGCAGCAAACAACTACGCTACTAAAGAAGAGTTGGCAACTCAAATCTCTGGAATTAAGGACATGCTGAAAGATTCTGACGGCGACGGAGTTCCTGATTACTTAGATAAAGAACCAAATACCCCAGCTGGTGCAAGAGTAAGCCCATCAGGAGGAACTCTTGACTCTGACGGTGATGGTACACCTGATCACTTAGACAAGTGTCCATTCCAACCAGGTACTTCTGCTACAGGCGGATGTCCTGTAGAAGTAACTAGAGACGAAATTGATTACACTAGAAAAGCAATCAATGAAGGTTATGTGAACGTTTACTTTGCATTTGATAGCGACAAGCCTTTGGCTTATTCTATCAGCGCAGCGCAATACATCTCCAACTTCTTGAAGAGAAATCCAGGTGTTAAAATTGAAGTTAAAGGTTACGCAGATGAGTTAGGTCCTGAAGATTACAACATCAAACTTGCTGAGCGTAGAGCAAAAGCAGCTTACGAATTGCTAATTTCCTCTGGAGTAGATGCTTCAAGAATAGCTTACAAAGGTTATGGCGAAGATACTTCAGTTGACAAGACTTCTGCAGATGCAAGACAAATGTCAAGAAGAGTAAGTTTCGAATTGAAGTAATTTATTCTCTTAGAATATTGAAAGGCTGGATTTTTATCCAGCCTTTTTTTTGTGCTCACAGATACAGAAAACCATTCATTCTTTTAATCCTTAGACATTATCTCAAAGAAGCTATCCTCCTACACAGATTCTAGCATTGCCCCACCGCTTTTTCCAATCTTTTCGGTAGCTTTAATCATGTTTATTCTTACCGAACGACCTTCTATTGGTAACCAATTTTTAGCCGAACTCCGAGACGTTCATACGCAGCAAGAGCGAATGCGTTTTCGGAAAAACTTGGAACGCCTGGGCGAGCTTCTTGCTTACGAAGTTTCCAAAACCCTAACTTACCAAAGTACAGAAGTACAGACTCCTTTGGGAAGTGCACAAATGGAATTACCTGTTGATCAGGTGGTCCTAGTAGCTGTCTTGCGGGCCGCACTGCCATTTTACCAAGGATTTTTGAATATTTTTGATCAAGCAGAAAGTGGATTTATTGGTGCTTTTCGGCAGGAGAATGGGGAGAAAATAGGAGTTAACCTTGGCTATCATGCTAGCCCTAAACTCGATAATAAAGTGCTAATCCTTGTAGATCCCATGCTCGCAACAGGTCAATCCTGTGTAACCGCACTCAAAACCCTTTTGGAACATGGTACGCCCAAAGCCATCCATATCGCCGCCGCCTTTGCCGCTCCCGAAGGAGTTCAGCACTTAAACAATACCTTGAATGTATCTTACAATTTATGGCTCGGTACCCTAGATCAAAAGCTCAATTCTAAGTCCTACATCATTCCTGGACTTGGTGATGCCGGCGATTTAGCCTTTGGGGAGAAGCTGTAAATCAAATAATTAGTTAATCTTTGGCAAATTAAAATCTACAAGTGCGGATTTACCTTTAACACTCGAAAGATCCCCATCTGTTAGGAACAAAGGAGAACCACATTTCTTAACTTCTTCAACATATAGCGCAGACATTTTAATCGCTTGACCTGGATAAACCTTAACTACTAACCCCAACCCTGCAAAATAAATGAGCGAAGCCTTTTTTACCTTTTTTGGAATTTACTTGCTTTGCCTGATCAAGTTTTTTGCTGGCCCTATCCTAGGGGCAGCAGCAGGATATAGTCCATTGGAGATTATTGGAGTCAGCGTTTTGGGGATGATGACGAGTGTGACCTTCTTTACCTTTCTTGGTACACGCGTAAAAAAAGCACTGCAAGCGAGAAGCAGCTCCCAAAAAAAGGTGTTTACTAAAAAAAACCGCCGCATCGTCCGAATCTGGAATTCTTACGGAGAAGTAGGGATTGCAGCACTTACACCTATTCTCCTCACACCCATTGGAGGTACTTTGATCTTGGTTTCCTTCGGATCAGATAAAAAGAAAATCTTGGGCTACATGCTACTAAGCGGGCTCATCTGGGGAGCAATATTTGGCTTTTCTATCGAATGGCTATTGCTATTTCCCCCAATTAGCGCCTTACTTCGGTAATTCCTCATCCGGAAGCATCTCAATATCTTGGATCAATACCCGCTTCGCTATTTCTTGACCGGTCAATGTCGCAGCTAAGCCTCCCATAGCAGTTTCCTTGTATCTGCTTTCCATGGATGCACCAATCTCTCCCATCGCTTCAATGCATTCATCCACGGGAATAACTGCACTTACATTGGCTAAAGCTATTTGTGCCGAACTAAACGCTATCGCAGCAGCACTCGCATTACGAACTACACAAGGAACTTCTACCAAGCCTGCCACAGGATCACAAATAAGACCCAACATGCATTGAATGGTGATGGCTACCGCATTAAAAAGTTGGTCCGTCGTTCCTTCCAAACAATACACAATTGCTCCTGCAGCCATTGCAGCAGCAGAACCCGTTTCTGCTTGGCAACCGCCAACAGCACCGGCCAAACTTGCTTTTTGTTCAATAATTAAGGCGATACCAGCCCCAATTAGTAAGCCTTCACAAATCTTGGCATCTGAGAGTCCATGAATTTCTTGCAAAGTCACCAGGGTACCTGGAAGTATTCCCGAAGCCCCAGCAGTGGGCGCAGCCACTACTCGACCCATGCAAGAGTTGACCTCCTTGGCTGCCAATGCTCTTGAAATCAAGCGCTGGAATTCTGGAGAAAGGACCGTCAGGGGATGGTTATAAACTTTCTTGGCTCCGCTAGTAATCATTCCGGAACGAGAATTCATCTCCTCCTCCAAACCTGTCTTTACGGCATCTTTCATGACCTGATAGGCCCTTTGGAGCCCCTGCATCACCTGATCTGGTGTTGCCCCTTTTTGGGCCGTCTCGTATTCGAGCACCACATCAATTAAGGATAAAGACTGCTCCTCGCAGTATTTTTTCCATCCACTAAAGCTTTCAAATAAAAAAGACATGATTCTTTGGGTTTATTTCTTTCGAAGGATAGACTAAAAACTCTCGATGAGTTTAAAAGTCAAAGGTAATCGTTTGAGTAATTGAAGGATCTAAGCTCAAGGCAACCGGACAAGTACGGGCAGCATTTTTTAATTTTTGGCTCATTGCAGGAGTGAATGCAGTGCCAGACCAATTAAAGTTCACTTGGATCTCTTGAATTTTTCTTGGATCGCTTTGCATAATCTTTGTGACTTCCCAAGATAATCCCTCCAATAAAACTCCTTCCCGCTCCGCAATTATGGCCATAATAGTCACCATACAGCTTCCCAAGGCAGCAGCAACCAAATCCGTAGGTGAAAAAGCTTCGCCTTTTCCATTGTTATCTAGAGGTGCATCTGTCAACAGTGCATTTCCAGAAAGAACATGTGTCGCTTGGGTTCTCAAGTTCCCTAGGTACGAACTTTTTATAGTGGGCATAAACTCTTACTTTTAAAATTCAGTTATAAAGATATCAAACCAAAATTGGACATTATTTTCGACCAATGCGAATGAGCAAGCTGAATTTCCTGTTTCCATTATTTTTCTTCCTCCTGGCAATCCCTGCATTAGCACAGCGAGAAGATGTGGGCAATTACGAATACGATAGGGAATACCTATTGGGAATAAATAAGAATACCAATGGGGGGCTGATCGGTGGGGTTGCCCTAAAAGTTGGAAGCCGGATTGACGATTCACAGTTTGCCTACTTTGGATTAGAACTCGCCAATGTAAAGCACCCCAAGGAAGTACGGTATACTACCGTTACAGGAAACAATTACATCTTTGGTAAATCAAATTACCTCTATGCCATACGCCCACACTATGGAAGGGAACTCATTTTATTCAAGAAAGCTCCAAATCAGGGAGTTCAAGTTTCTGCACTAGCTGCCATAGGACCATCCATTGGACTGATTGCGCCCTACTTTATTGAGTATGCGGTGAATCGAGTAGAAACGGTGGTGGAACCTTATAATCCCGCCATTCACCAAAGTAGATTTAATATCCTAGGAACAGGCCAGCTTTTGGAAGGAGTAGGACAATCCAAACTAGCAATTGGGGCAATGGCAAAAGCTGCTCTCCATTTTGAGTTTGGAGTTTTTAAAAGCAATGCCACCGGCCTAGAGGTAGGCTACCAGCTGGAAGGTTTCCAAAAAAAAATCCCACTTATCACGACTGCTGAAAACAAACAATTTTTTCAGTCCGCCTACTTTACTTTATTCTTTGGCTTTAGAAAGTAATTCAAAAAAGCGAGTTTTTGTCGGCCCTAAATTACCTTTGCAACAAATTTTAATCCCATGATTGAATTACCTGTTATCTCTGAAGAAGCCACCAAACGCAAAAAACCCGATTGGCTTCGGGTAAAGCTACCGATTGGGACCGAATATGCTAAGGTGCGAAAACTGGTAGATCAACATAAATTACATACCATCTGCGAAAGTGGGAATTGCCCCAATATGGGCGAGTGCTGGGGTGCTGGTACCGCAACATTCATGATCTTGGGGAATGTTTGTACCCGATCTTGCTCTTTTTGTGCGGTAGCTACA
This sequence comes from Spirosoma fluviale, assembly GCA_945868725.1. Taxonomy (GTDB): domain Bacteria; phylum Bacteroidota; class Bacteroidia; order Cytophagales; family Cyclobacteriaceae; genus Algoriphagus. The sequence continues at coordinate 21,142 of CAMBMU010000023.1, read as the reverse complement.
GGAAAGCCAAACGAGTACGATACCGACGAACCTAGAAGGGTAGCAGAAGCAATTCAATTGATGGGCGTAAAACATGCCGTCATCACTTCAGTGAATAGAGATGAGCTCAAAGATCGCGGTGCTGAAATTTGGTATCAAACAGTAGTGCTGACAAAAGAATTCTCTCCATCCACCACCATTGAAACGCTCATTCCTGATGTAAAAAGCAATTGGGATGCGCTCTATCGAATGATTGAAGGTGGTCAGGAAGTAGTGTCACACAACATGGAGACCGTGGGCAGGCTTTACCGAATGGTACGCCCCCAAGCAAAATACGAGCGTTCCATGGAACAAATTAAGCGGACCAAAGAAGCTGGGAAGCGCACAAAAACTGGAATCATGCTAGGCTTTGGAGAAACCATGGAAGAGGTCTACCAAGCTATGGATGATTTGGTAGCAAATGGCTGTGACATCCTAACACTAGGCCAATACCTACAGCCTACAAAAATGCACATTGAAGTTGCGGAATTTATCCATCCCGACACCTTTGCCTTGTATAAGGAGGAAGGGCTTCGAAGAGGACTTAAATACGTGGAATCAGGACCCCTTGTCCGATCCTCCTACCATGCAGAGCGACATGTGCATGTTTGAATAGAAACAGAAAAGGTCCCGCACATGCGGGACCTTTTCTGTTTCATTTAGCAAGTGAATTAGCTTGCGTATTCCTCTACAGGAATGCAGCTACAGATCAAATTACGATCTCCATAAGCCGAATCAATTCTTCGTACTGAAGGCCAGAATTTGTTCTCTTTGACGAAAGGAGCAGGGAATACTGCCTTCTCTCTTGAGTAAGGCATCTCCCAAGTTCCAGTCAAGACCATTGTGGCGGTATGCGGTGCATTTTTGAGCACATTTTCTACTTTATCCGCTCTTCCATCTTCAATTTCTCTGATTTCTTCACGAATGGCGAGCATCGCATCGCAGAATTTATCCAACTCCGCTTTCGTCTCCGATTCGGTAGGCTCAATCATTAAAGTGCCTGCCACAGGGAAGGATACCGTAGGTGCATGAAATCCATAATCCATCAAGCGCTTGGCTATATCTTCTACTTCTACCCCTACTTCTTTGAAGGAACGGCAATCCACAATCATTTCGTGGGCAGCCCGACCCTTTGAACCCGTGTAAAGCAATGGGTAATTTCCACTCAACCGCTCTTTGATGTAATTTGCATTCAAAATAGCAATCTGTGTAGCACGAGTAAGTCCATCTCCTCCCATCATGGAAATGTAGGCGTAGGAGATCGGAAGAATACTTGCACTGCCATAAGGAGCGGAAGAAATCGAAGTTATTGCATGCTCACCCCCAGTTTTTACCAAAGGGTTACTTGGAAGAAATGGAGCTAGGTGCGCAGCTACGCAAATCGGACCCATGCCAGGACCTCCTCCACCGTGAGGAATACAGAAGGTCTTGTGTAAGTTGAGGTGGCAGACATCTGCCCCAATTCGCCCTGGAGAAGTTACTCCGACTTGAGCATTCATGTTGGCTCCATCCATATACACTTGACCACCATAAGAATGGATGGTCGCACATATTTCTTGAATCGCTTCTTCAAATACCCCATGGGTAGAAGGGTAGGTGATCATTAAGCATGAAAGTTCGCCGGCATGCTCTTCAGCTCTAGCCTTTAGATCTTCTACATCAATATTTCCCTTATCATCGCAATTGACCAACACCACTTTCATGCCCGCCATCACAGCAGATGCTGGGTTGGTGCCATGAGCAGAGGTAGGAATCAATGCTACATTTCGATGTCCTTCACCTCTGTTGAGGTGATAGGCACGAATCACCATCAATCCTGCATACTCGCCTTGAGCTCCAGAATTTGGCTGAAGTGAAGTATCTGCAAAACCAGTGATCTCCGTTAACCAAGTTCTTAGGTTGGTAAACAACTCCTGATAGCCTTCCGTCTGATCAATTGGCGCAAAGGGATGGATCTGGCCAAATTCTGGCCAGGTCACCGGGATCATTTCGGCAGTAGCATTGAGCTTCATCGTGCAAGAACCCAAAGCAATCATGGAATGCACCAAGGAAAGGTCTTTAGATTCTAGCTTCTTGATGTAGCGTAGCATTTCGTGTTCGCTATGGTAGCTATTGAATACCGGATGAGTCAAATAAGCAGAGGTTCGTACAAGCGCAGCTGGCCATTCCAACTTCAAGGATTCGGCCATTGCTGGGCTGAAAGGAGAGCTTACACCCTTTGAGTCTGCGAATATGGATAGTACCAACTGGGCATCTGCTATGGTTTTTGCCTCGTCGAATGCAATAAAAACTGCACCTTCTTGATATCTAAAATTGGCTTGAGCTTCTGTAGCAAGTGCTTTAACCTTTACTTGCGTAGCTGCATCTACCTGCACCATCAAGGTGTCAAAATAGGAGCTTGAACCTAAAGTAAAGCCCAGCTTCTCTAGTCCATGAGCAGTCAATTTGGCAAGGCCATGCGTACGAAGCGCTATATTTTTTAATCCTGTTGGTCCATGATAGACTGCATAAAAGCTAGACATTACTGCAAGTAATACCTGTGCAGTACAAATGTTGGAGGTAGCCTTTTCACGTTTGATGTGCTGCTCACGAGTTTGGAGAGCCATACGGTAGGCCTTATTTCCAGCCCGATCAATGGAAACACCAATGATACGACCAGGAATCTGACGCTTAAATTCTTCTTTGGTTGCAAAAAATGCAGAATGTGGTCCACCAAAGCCCATAGGAACGCCAAAACGCTGGGCAGAACCCACTACAACATCCGCTCCCATTTCTCCTGGAGGGGTCAACAATGTTAAGGCCAATAGGTCAGAAGCAAAAGCTGTCAACACCTTATTTTCCTTTGCCGCTGCTACCAAGGCGGTGTAGTCCAATACTTCGCCATCCACATTTGGATACTGAAACATAGCTCCATACAATTCCGGATCCGTTAGGTCAAGAGAGGACAAAGGACCAAATACCAAGTTGATTCCGACAGGCTCCGCTCGTGTAACTAGCAGGGCCTTTGTTTGCGGAAATACCTTTTCATCTACAAAGTAGGTGTTCGCATTTTTCTTTTCTCGAGGCTTGACCGAATGGAGCATGGTCATAGCTTCCGCGGCAGCAGTACCCTCATCAAGTAAGGAAGCATTGGCTAGTTCCATGCCTGTCAACTCAATCACTACAGTCTGAAAGTTGATCAAGGCCTCCGATCTTCCCTGTGCAATTTCAGCTTGGTAAGGGGTGTAGGCAGTATACCATCCTGGATTTTCCAATACATTGCGAAGGACTACCCCAGGTACTTGTGTATCGTAATATCCTAAACCAATAAAAGAAGAAAACACCTTGTTCTTGGATGCCAATTTTTTGAAATTCTTCAAAAATTCAGACTCAAGTTGGGCAGCTGGAAGCTGAAGTGGCCGCTCCAATTGAATGGATTGGGGCACAGTTTGATTGATGAGTTCGGTCAAGCTTGAGGCTCCGATTTTCTCCAACATCGCTGCAATTTCCGCTTCTGTCGGGCCATTGTGTCTGCTCTCAAATTTGACAGCAGTGTTAAGATTGATCTGCATAAGTAAGGGGTAGAACGTATGAACTATTTGGGTGTGAATTCTTTCCGATTTTACGTGCACAAAGGTAACCTTTCCGTAAGGAATTGCCGAGGTGCAGCTTTAAAATTTTATCCTATAACACGCAGAAATGATAAGTGGTTTTTTTGTGGGTAAAAAAATTAGCTAGCTTAGGGTCTTAAACGCAAAAAAAATGAAAAATAAATACCTATTAAGTGCTGTATTGGGGTTTGCAACCTTGACTACAGCATGGGCTCAAAACCCTGTTCAAGTAAAGTATGCCAACACCATTACGGTAGAGGACCTTACCAAGCACCTGACCTATCTGGCATCCGATGAGATGAAGGGCCGTGATACCGGTTCTCCAGAAGGAAAAATTGCTGCCAACTACCTTGCTGATTTTTACAAAGGTCTCGGCTTAACTGCTCCTAATGGAGGCAGCTACTTTCAGAACGTTCCTTTGGTGAGTTCCCGCTTCACACAAGTGAGTCTTCAAATCGGAAAAACCAAGTTGGTGGAAAACACAGACTTTGTGTTTACTGGAGACGGAAATCTATCGAAAGCAGTGAAAACAGACCTGGTGTTCTTAGGCCTGGTAAGCGATGAAAACCTTGCCAAAGTGGACGTAAAGGGCAAACTCGTAGGGCTGTGGGCTGTGGGAGTGAGAAGTAATGATTTGGTCACCAAAGTGATGGATGCTGGCGCCGCTGGTATCGTAATTGTGACCATGGAAGGACAAGCTAATTTTGACCGCATCGCCAATCGCTACAAGTCCATGGCGGGCAACGGCCGAATTGGCTTTGACCAGGAAATCAAGCAACGCCCGATATTCATGGTGAGTACAGACAAGATGGCTCAATTGTTTGGTGCATCTGTAGAGGTATTGAAGGAAGCAGCCAAAGCCAATCCTGAAACCATTGCCTCGCAAAAAGCAAGCTACCAGATCGTGAAGACTAAATCTCCAGTAGAAGCGGTCAACGTAATGGGCTTCTTGGAGGGAACAGATAAAAAAGAAGAAGTGTTGGTCATCTCTTCACACTACGACCACGTGGGTGTGAGCTCCACTGGGGATGCTTTCAATGGTGCCGATGATGATGGTTCAGGAACTGTATCTGTCATGGAAATTGCGGAAGCTTTTGCAAAAGCAGCCAAAGAAGGAGTGAAGCCTAGAAGAAGCCTTTTGTTTCTGAATGTTACGGGCGAAGAAAAAGGTCTTTTAGGATCTGAATACTATTCGGAAAACCCTGTATTCCCAATTGCCAACACGGTCAATAACATCAACATTGACATGGTGGGTAGAATTGACTACGAATACCAGAAAGAAGCAAACAAGGACTATGTGTATGTCATCGGCTCGGAGATGCTTTCTTCTCAATTGAAAAAAATCAATGAGTACAACAACATTACGTACACCAACCTTATCCTAGATTACAGATACGATGCAGCAGACGATCCAAATCGTTTTTACTACCGTTCTGACCATTACAATTTTGCCAAGTTCAATATTCCAGTGATCTTTTTCTTCAATGGGGTACATGACGACTACCACCAGGTAACAGATACGGTGGACAAAATTGAATTCCCATTGATGACCAAGCGTGCTCAATTGATCTTCCATACCGCCTGGGACCTTGCCAATAGAGAGCAGCGAACTCCAGTAGACGGAAGTAATACCCGAACAGACCGATAACAGAGAAGGGGCCAATTGGCCCCTTCTTTTTTTCCTACTTTGATCAACAAAGGTGTTGCTTCGCATGCTTATTGAAAGCAACCCATCGGCATAAGGAATTACCCCTCCCCGTGCTTTCCTTTATTTTTTTGGTTTTTCGTTTTTAGCTGGTTTCGATTTGGCTTTTTTTGCTTCTTCTTGGCCTTTACTTTTGCACCCTTGCCAATATTCTCTTTGGGGCGCTCCTTCTTTTCATGGAAAGCTCCTTTGTAGTCGGGGTTGTCCCGTTGCTTAAGCCGGTCCAACTCCCTTTCGTAGCCTTGCTTTTCTTCAAAAGGAGTAGCTGGCACCTCCACTACATCTGGAATAGGCAACTCGTCTACCTTCATTCGAATAAGCCCTTCAATTTTTTCAAAATGGTAAGATTCTGCCGGATTGATAAACGTAATTGCCTTTCCTTCATTCTCAGCTCTGCCAGTTCGACCGATGCGATGCACATAATCTTCATAGATCAAAGGGACATCAAAATTAATTACATGCGAAACCAAGGTGACGTCCAATCCTCGAGAGGCTACATCCGTAGCCACCAAGATTCGCACATCCCCTGCCTTAAAATCTTCCATGGAGTTGATCCGCGTATTTTGCCCTTTATTCGCATGGATGACGCGAATCTCTCCAAAATGCTTGCGCTCCAAAAATGAAAAGACCGACTCCGCATTTTTTCTGCTTCGCGTAAAAATCATGGCTCGGTTGATTTCTTCATTCTCGAGCAAATGGGCAAGCAGGTTGATCTTGGTTTTAACATTGGGGACGCTGTACCTGACTTGAGCGATCGTCTCTGCCGTAGTGGCAGAAGGAGCTACTTCTACACGCTCCGGAAACTCTAAAAACTCAGCTGCCAAATGGTCTATTCTTCCGGAAAAGGTAGCGGAGAAGAGGAGGTTTTGGCGCTTGGATGGAATCACCTCAAGAATTGCTCGGATCTGAGGCATAAATCCCATGTCCATCATTTTATCTGCCTCATCCAAGACCATCGTTTTTAGGTCCTTGGTGTAAATGGCACCTTTTCTATAGAGGTCCATAAACCTTCCTGGCGTGGAGATTAGGAGGTCCACTCCTGCTTCTACGCGCTCAATTTGCGTTTTGGGACCAAGGCCCCCATAAAGACTAGCGATTCGAAGACCTGTATATTTCGCCAAGTGCTGGGCTACTTCTTCAATTTGCATAACCAGTTCCCGCGTAGGTGCCAACACCAGCCCCCTTGGGTGCATACCCTGTGCATACTTTATTTTCATGAGCAAGGGCAATAGGTAGGCAGCAGTTTTTCCTGTACCCGTCTGTGCTATCCCCAACACATCATGCCCCGCAAGTGCAAGTGGAATAGTTTGTTCTTGGATTGGAGTAGGAACGGTAAAACCAGATTCGGTTACAGCATCGAGCAATTGTTTGTTTAGCTTGAAGGCATCAAATCCTAGCGGTTCGTTGCTCATTAGTTAGCGAGGGAATAGTGAGAAAATAGGAACCTAAATTGGTTCAGAAACACAAATATAGGCAATCACGCGCGGAATACTTCGGGAAAAGGCGGGACAGTCCGCCGCGCTTCGCTGCCCTTCCAGGCAGAAATGAGTTGAACCCGCTAGAAGCAGATTAAAAATTAGGATTATCCGCAATCATGCCTTGGCTCAACATGCCTCTTAACCATGCGGATAATTGACAACGGTCCACGGTCCACTGTTGACAGCCGAGTCGTTTATGACTGGGTTTAGTATCCCAAATAAAAACGTTTTTTAGTAATAGAATACAATCGGCTGTGGTCTGTCGACCGTTAGCTGTGGACATACCATGGTCAACAGCTCACTTAATTGAACTCCAAATCTTACTTTCTTTAGTTGCCAGTAAAAAAGAGAATAATCAGATTAAAATTACTAGCCTTATAAATTAGGCCCATGTGTATTTTTCAAACAAATAAATAGCCTCGGTCTTGCTCCAAAGAAAGACAGTCCTTACTTTTGCAAACCAATTCAAAGGAACATGTGAGTTGGTACCCCACACGGTGATTGTAGCTCAGTTGGTTAGAGCGCTGGTTTGTGGATCCAGAGGTCGCCGGTTCGAGCCCGGTCTTTCACCCAAAAACCCCTCCTTTGAGGGGTTTTTTTATAGATTCGTTTTCTTTTGGCATGGCATTTGTCAAGAAAACAATAACTAAACCAACATTTATGTTTACGCTGTTTAAATCATCTCCGAAATTTCCGGTTGTGAAACCGGTAAATATCCTGCAGATTAAAAATTACCTCAGCAAGTTTGAAGAGTCCATCAAAACCTGCGAGGAACTGCAAAAGGAAGCCATTCGCTCCTAACTAGTGGATTGCCTAGTAACAAACTGAAAAGGCTTATTATTGCGATTAAAATAAATTTTTGGTTTTTTTTATGAAAAAAACGTAAAAAAAATCAACTTATTTTTTCAACAGTTTGGCTAAACCATTTTTTAAAGTTAAGATTGCTAAGTCAACTATCAGGCTATGGCACTAGCAACCAATTTTTCTTTTTTTAAAATCACTTACCTAATCCAAGGTATTAGTTCTATCTTTTTTCGAATGCCTTTTGCTTGCACGTTTCCGACCATTACGGGGTAACCCATCTCTAACAGTAAGTACTCGCCCCTATTGGCCACTCCTAGGCCTGAATTAAAGTTCTCAGCAACCTAATTAATTCCATGAAAATCATCAAGTTTGGCGGCACGTCCATCGCGACCCCAGAAAATATCTACCAAGTATTCACCATCCTTCAAGAGCAATTACTTCATCAGGAATTAGCAGTAGTATTTTCTGCATTTGGTGGTGTGACAGAAAGTTTACTTTCTACTGCTAAACTAGCAGGTGCTGGCAACCTCGCCTATCGAAAAGAATTGAATGCACTAGCAGAAAGACACTTGAAGATGGTACAGCAACTCATTGCAGTTCAACACCAAGCTCGGGTAATGACCTTTGTGGAGGTTAGATTCAAAGAACTGGAGGACCTTTTTCATGGAATTTTTCTAATCAAAGAAAATTCAGCCAAACCCCTAGATTACGTGGCTAGCTTTGGGGAGCGCTTGTCCACCTTCATCTTGGCTGAAGCCCTTTCTGGAAAAGGCCTACCAACTACATTTGTAGATGCTCGTGACCTCATTCGCACCAACAACCGTTTTGGTCAAGCACGCGTGGATCATCAAAAAACCACTGAGCTCATCAAAAACTTTTTTGCCCAACATAAAGGCACAAAAATCATTACTGGATTTATTGCATCCACTGAAAATGGCGAGACGACCACTTTAGGGCGGTCTGGTTCTGATTATACCGCTTCCATTTTTGCTAGCGCATTGGATGCTACAGCAGTAGAAATTTGGACAGATGTCTCTGGGGTTTTGACCTCTGATCCAAATTTGGTCTACACCGCAATTACAATTCCGCACCTTAGCTACAATGAGGCGATGGAACTTTCACACTTTGGTGCTAAAGTGATTTTCCCGGCGACCATGCAGCCGGTCATGAAAAAAAATATTCCAATTTACATCAAAAACACCTTTGAACCAGAGAATAAAGGCACGATAATCAATGGAGAACCAAATCAAGGTGGTCTGATTAAAGGAATAAGTTCCATGTCAGAAATCTCCTTGGTAACCGTTCAAGGAACGGGCTTGCTGGAAGAAGGGGTAGCATTGAGTCGAGTGTTCAAGGCACTTGCTGAATCCAAAATAAAAATTATCCTTATTTCACAAGCCTCCTCCGAACAAAGTATTTGTTTGGCAATTAAAACGGAAGAAACCTCTTTAGCCAAAAAAACCTTAGAAAAAGAGTTTACCTACGAAATAAAATCTGGTGAGATGGAGGATGTTTCGCTGCTCCATGGTTTGGCTACACTTGCTGTAGTTGGCGAAAATATGAGGCAAAATCCAGGTACTTCAGGTCGATTATTTCGTGCATTAGGACAAAACAATATCAATGTGGTGGCTATTGCACAAGGAAGTTCAGAATTAAACATATCTGCTGTCATCCCACAGGCAGACCTACAAAAAGCTTTGAATGCTTTACACGAAGCCTTTTTTCTTTCTGAAACCAAGGTTCTTCACGTGTTTTTAGTAGGAACTGGACTAATTGGTACCGCCTTGATGAAAATGATCGCACATCAACAGCATAAATTGGTTCATGAAAACGAGCTAGATATTCAAATTCATGGATTAGCAAATAGCCGCTTCATGGCATTCCATGAAGATGGGTTTAATTTAAACCAGGAGTACGTGTTGAATGAAAAAGACCAGCCAATGGATTTGGATACCTTCATCGCCAAAATGGAGGAAATGAATTTTTCAAATTCAGTTTTTGTTGATTGTACAGCCAGTCAAGACGTGGCTGATCGATATGCACGCATTTTAGAGGCTAAAGTAGGGATTGTTACTCCCAATAAAAAAGCCAATTCTTCCTCCCTGGAAAATTACCGAATGCTAAAACGAATCGCCAAGCGTCGAGGAGTAAAATTCCTCTATGAAACCAACGTAGCAGCTGGTCTCCCAGTGATTAACACCTTACAAGATTTGATGCTCTCAGGAGATAAAGTAATACGAATCGAGGCAGTACTAAGCGGTTCAATGAACTTTATATTCTCCACCTTAGAAAATGGCGCTCCTTTTTCGGAAGTCGTCCGAGTAGCTAAAGAGAAAGGGTTTACAGAACCCGACCCTCGAGATGACCTGAGTGGAATGGATGTAGCAAGAAAAATACTTATTCTAGGCAGGGAGGCTGAGCAAGAACTTGAATTTGAAGACATTACTATTCAAAGCATGGTTCCTGCGGACTGTATGGACACCAAATCGGTGGTTGATTTTTTCGAAAAATTAAAAAAACATGACCCCTATTTTTCTACCCTTCTCGATGAATCAATTACCAAAGGGGAAAGATTGCGCTTTATGGCCACCCTTGAAGGAGGCAAGGCCACCGTGGGTCTAAAATCGCTACCTGAATCACACCCTTTCTCTACCTTAAAAGGGAGTGACAACATGATTTTGATGACTACTGACCGGTACAATGATCGTCCCATGATCATCCGAGGACCCGGAGCTGGGGCTGATGTGACTGCGGCTGGGGTATTTGCAGACGTGATACGAATTGGTAACTATACCCGAGAATGAAAGGGGAAGTACGTGCCTTTGCTCCAGCCACAGTAGCGAATGTATCCTGTGGGTTTGATATTCTCGGTTTTGCTATCGATACGTTAGGGGATATCGTAAAAGTTAAAGAAAAAAAAGAACCTGGCCTTCAGGTGGTTTCGATCACAGGAGACCATGGAAGACTCCCCCTGGATCCAACCAAAAATACTTGTGCTGTAGCAATTCAATCCCTATTAACTGAATTAAATCAGACGATTGGACTTGAAATTTACTTGGAAAAGGGACTCCCTTTGGGTTCAGGATTGGGCTCAAGTGCGGCTAGTGCTGTGGCAGCATTGATGGCTACGAACAGGCTTCTTGGGGAACCATTTGAAAAAAAACAATTACTCCCCTTTGCCATGGCTGCAGAAAAAATTGCTTGTGGGGTGGGACATGCTGACAATGTGGCTCCTAGTTTACTTGGTGGATTTGTCCTCATTCGCGACTACCAGCCTTTAGACATCATCAAATTACCTGTTCCAAAAGATTTGCATTGTATCGTGCTTCACCCTCATTTTGAATTAAATACGGCAGATTCAAGAGCAGTAATACGGGATAGAATTACTGTAACTCAGGCTACAATTCAGTCTGGGAACGTGGCTGGGTTGATTGCTGGGCTTTTCCAAGAAGATTTTGAATTAATTGGCAGGTCTTTAAAAGATGTTATTGCAGAACCTTATCGAGCAACCTTAATTCCTGCTTTTTATCAAGTCAAAGAAGCTGTTTTAGCTTCAGGAGCACTGGGGATGGGAATTTCTGGCTCTGGACCAACACTTTTTGTCCTCACTAAAGGGAAAGACCAGGTTCAGCAAATACTTGAAGCCGCTCGCTTAGTTTATACTTCTTTTGGACTGGGTGTGGATGGTTACCATTCGTCGATCAATACGGAGGGTGCATACGTCCTTGATTAGCTTATTTTATGCAGTACTATAGCACCAATAATCACGAACTAAAAGTGTCTCTCTTGGAGGCAGTTCTAAAGGGTCTAGCCCCAGACAACGGGCTATTTATGCCCTCAAAAATCCCTACTTTTCCAGAATCCTGGATGGCAGAGCTATCGAATTTAAGTTTTCGAGAAATAGGCTATCGAGTTATTGGGGCTTTGTTTTCCAGCGATTTAACAGCTAAACAAATTCAAGAATTAGTGGACCATACCTTGACTTTTGATGCCCCGCTTGTCCAGGTCGAGCAAAACGTATTTAGTCTTGAGTTATTTCATGGTCCCACCCTAGCATTCAAAGATTTTGGCGCTCGATTTTGCGCCAAGTTATTGGGCATGCTTATGGGTACCAGTGCTAAAAAAACCCGCATTTTGGTAGCTACTTCAGGAGATACAGGTAGCGCAGTAGCCAATGGTTTTCTGAATGTAGCAGGAGTGGAAGTAATTATCCTGTACCCAAAAGGCAAAGTGAGCTTACTTCAAGAGAAACAATTTACTACACTGGGGGAAAATATCACTTGCCTGGAAGTTGAAGGAGTTTTCGACGATTGCCAAGCTTTGGTAAAGCAGGCGTTTTTAGATAAAGAACTAAATGAAAAACTCGTTTTGACTTCTGCCAATTCAATCAATGTTGCACGGTGGATTCCTCAGTGCCTTTATTATTTTTATGCATATTCCCGATTACCAAATAAAACTGGAAAAATTGTTTTTTCAGTACCAAGTGGAAATTTTGGAAACCTTGCAGCTGGAATTTTAGCACAACGGATGGGCTTACCCATCACACAATTTATTGCTGCTACCAACGAAAATAAAGTTGTTCCAACGTTTTTAACTGGATCCTCTTTTGAAGCTAAACCCTCCATTCCAACACTTTCCAATGCAATGGATGTAGGAAATCCAAGTAATTTTTCTCGGCTTGTAGATTTATTTGAAGGAGATGCGGAAAAATTCCGAAACCAGGTTAAAGGCTATTTTTTTTCAGATGCACAGACCGTTGAGGCCATGCAATCTGTGTATTGCCTGGGCTACACCCTGGATCCACATGGTGCTATTGGGTACCTGGGATTAAAACAATTCCTAGAAATTGAAAACGAGTATCAGGGGATATTTTTGATGACCGCTCATCCTGGTAAATTTCAAGAGGTTGTAGAAAAAGCGATTCGTAAAAAAATAAAATTACCAGAGCGATTGGCTATTTTTCAAGAGAGAGAAAAAAAGACGACACCCCTAACTGCTAGTTTTGAGTCTTTTAAACAGTTCTTGATTGCATTGGAATAACTATCATATCCGATTTACCTCGATTTTTTCTCGCAGGTGGCCAACGCTATTCTTTTGATTAAAATCTTTTATAGTTATCCCAAATTAGGTCAGTGGATTTGTTCATGTTTGAATAACTGAAGATAATCGTCGACAGACGACTCCTCACAGACCACAGTTCACTTAAATGAACTTCAATCTTTATTTTATTTCGTAACTCTTTAAAAAGCGGCCAATCAACTCTTTATTTATTCCGCTTTAATTTTTCTTATCCATCTAATCACTTATTTTTAGTTGAATTCAATTTTCCCCGATGAGTAGCTATATCCATTTTGATAAATCCCAATTAATCAACCTGAATTATTCCCTAGAGCGGGAAATTATTAGGACCAATCGATCCGGGGTCTATACCAGTACCACGATCATTGGCTGCAATACAAGGAAATACCATGGCTTACTGGTGGTGCCCCAGCCACAAATCGATTCTCAAAATCATGTGATGCTCTCTACCGTTCATGAGACGGTCATTCAACATGGTGCAAGCTTTAACTTGGGCATTGCCAAATTTCCTGGAAACTATTCTCCAAGAGGGCACAAGTACCTCGAAGACTTTGATTCAGAACCGATTCCCAAACTGACCTATCGCGTGGGAGGGGTGCTACTCCAAAAAGAATTAATCCTTGATTCCAATCGGGATCGGGTAATGATCCGCTACACCCTTCTTGAGGCCCATTCGCCTACCACGATTCGAATTCAGCCCTTTTTAGCTTTCCGTGGCTACCACCAACTTCAAAAAGCCAACGATCGAATCAACAGAGATTATACCCTAGTACCCAACGGCGTACGGTTTCAACTGTATCCCAACTACGATCCACTTTACCTGCAGTTATCCAAGGAGACTACCTTTATTTCGAAGCCGGAATGGTATTACAATTTGGAATACATCCAAGAACGGGAGCGAGGGTACGACTATCAGGAGGATTTATTTGTTCCCGGATGCCTTGAATTTGAAATCGGCAAAGGGGAGTCAGTCATTTTTTCTGCAGGCCTAACCGATGCAGATCCAGAAACCAGAGCAAATGCTTTCAGCAAAGAAATCGCGCGTCGAATCCCGAGAAACAACTTTGAAAATTGCTTAAAAAATTCAGCGGGGCAATTTATCCGAAAGCGAGATGGAGAAGTGCGTATCATCGCAGGCTACCCCTGGTTTGGGTGGTGGGGAAGGGACACCTTCATCGCGGCCCCTGGATTGACCTTGACTACCGGTGATAAAGCAACCTTCCTAGAAATTATGGACACCATGTCCAAGGATTTGAAAGGAGCCCTTTTTCCTAACATTGGAAGTGGAGATTACACCAATATGACCTCTATGGATGCTCCGCTCTGGTTTTTTTGGTCCCTCCAAACCTACATTCAGTACACTGGAGATAAAAAGACTGTGAAGGATCGTTACCTGGCCAAACTCCGTGGGATTATTGAAGGATTCAAGGAGGGCACAGACTTTAACATTCACATGCTCCCTTCCGGTCTGATTTGGGGTGGCCAGGAGGGCCTAGCCCTAACCTGGATGGATGCCATCACTCCAGATGGTCCCGTCACCCCGAGAATTGGCTGCCCAGTAGAAATTCAAGCCCTGTGGTACAATGCCTTGTGCTTCTACCATGAACTGAGTGGAGAAGAAGAATACCTAAGCTTGGCCACAAAGGTGAAAGAATCCTTTGATCACGAATTTTGGTCCTGGGACTACGGCTACCTAGCGGATGTGGTCGATGAAGAAGAAAAAGATTGGTCAATTCGACCCAACATGGTTTTAGCCACTTCCCTACCCTATCGGATTTTGGAGGAGGAAAAGTGCGATAAGGTATTGGAAATTGTCAAATCCAAGCTCCTGACCCCAAGAGGCTTGCGTTCGCTATCCCCAGATGATCCGGGATACAAAGGCTACTACTTTGGAAATCAAATCAGTAGAGACCAAGCCTACCACAATGGAACTGTCTGGGCCTGGCTTTTGGGACATTTTGCGGAGGGCTATCTCCGCTTACACGGTAAAGCGGCCAAAATTTTCGGTGAGAAAATCATCAAAGGCTTTGATGGTGTCATGACGCAGTATGGAGTGGGAACGGTGGCTGAGATTTACGATGGGGATGCTCCGCATCGACCCAAAGGTTCGGTATCACAAGCTTGGAGCATTGCAGAGCTGCTCCGCATGATGGACTTAATCAAACAGGTTTAATGGATTCCCTATGAAAGCACTCATGTTTGGGTGGGAATTCCCGCCCCATATTTCTGGAGGACTAGGCACCGCTTGCTACGGATTGATACAAGGGATGAATATCCACAAGCAAGAGGTGATTTTTGTGGTGCCCAAACTCTGGGGAGATGAGGAGCCTGTGGCAGACTTTGTCAATGCCAGTGGAGTGACCATTGATTACAGGGAGCGCCGATTTAAAAAGCTTTGGAAAAACCTGACTTACCTCGAAGTCAATAGTTTTTTGGTACCCTATTTGGGCCCCAAAGCATTCAAAAAATTTACAGATTATGCCATCCATGACCGTACCGATGTGGATGAGAGCATATTTTCCACCAACTACCAGTTTAGCGGCAAATACGGTAAAAACCTCATGGAGGAAGTGTCTCGCTATGCCCTCGTCGGAGCACAGATCGCACGCGACCGAAGTGACTTTGACATCATCCATGCACACGACTGGCTAGCTTATCCTGCAGGCATCGCAGCCAAAGAAATTAGCGGCAAGCCCCTAGTCGTCCATGTACATGCCACGGAGTACGATCGATCTGGGGAGTCGGTCAACTTTCCTGTCTTTGAGATTGAACGCGCTGGCATGCATGCCGCAGACCATGTGATAGCGGTAAGTCAGTTGACGAAAAACATTTGCGTACGAAAATACGGCATCCCTCCCGACAAAGTAACCGTGCTCCACAATGCTGTCCTAGATGCAAGCATCATCACCTCCTCCTATCAGAAAAAAGTGCCGGAGAAAATCGTGACTTTCCTCGGTCGAATCACCTACCAAAAGGGTCCTGAATACTTCGTAGAGGCCGCAAAAAAAGTGATTGATCGAGACCCGAATGTCCGCTTCGTAATGGCAGGATCGGGAGATTTGCTCAACAAGATGGTGGATCGTGTGGCCGAACTTCGCATGGGCACCAAGTTTCACTTCACTGGATTCTTGAAAGGAGACGATGTAGATCACATGTATGCCATCAGCGATGTATACGTGATGCCTTCTGTGTCTGAACCCTTCGGAATCGCCCCCCTGGAAGCAGTGAGACACAATACACCCGTCATCATCTCCAAGCAATCTGGAGTGGCAGAAGTCCTTCACAATGCAATCAAAATTGATTTTTGGGATGTGGACGCCATGGCAGACGCCATTTTTGGACTTTTACACTACCAAGGTATCGCTCGAATGTTTACCGAATTAGGTGCAGATGAATTGAAAAAATTAAAGTGGGAGCATGTTGCTGCCAAACTAGTGACTGTTTACGAAAAAATCTTAGCTCAACGCGCATGAGAACTGTCTGCTTTTATTTTCAAGTCCACCAACCTTACAGGCTGAAGCCCTATCGATTTTTTGATATTGGTGAAGATCACTACTATTGGAATGACTTCCTCAACCGGAATGTCATCCAAAAAGTAGCACAGAAATGCTACCTCCCGATGAACTCCCTATTGTTGGAGCTTATTCAACGCTATGATGGCAGATTTAAGGTGGCGTTTTCAATTTCTGGTACCTTTTTGGACCAAATGGAAGCCTATGCCCCCGATGTATTGGAAAGCTTCCAGCGGCTCGTTGCGACTGGTCATGTGGAGTTACTGAATGAAACTTACTCTCACTCCCTAGCAGCACTAAAAAGTAAGGATGAATTTTTTTCCTTGGTACATACCCATCAGGAAAGAATCAAGGAGCTTTTCAACGGCTATCGCCCAAAAGTATTTCGAAATACAGAGTTGATCTACTCAGATGAAATAGGGGCAATGGTCGCTGAACTAGGTTACCAAGGAATGCTCACCGAGGGAGCAAAACATATTCTAGGATGGAAAAGCCCCAATTACGTCTATTCCAATGCGAAGAACCCAAACCTAAAAGTGCTGTTGAAAAATTTCCGCCTTTCGGATGACATCGCCTTCCGCTTTGGAGACAAAACCTGGGGAGATTTTCCCCTCACCACAGACAAGTTTGTGAATTGGCTCAATGCATTGCCTAAAGAAGAGCCAGTGGTTAACTTATTTATGGACTACGAAACATTCGGTGAACACCAGTGGGCAGAAACAGGTATTTTCGACTTCATGCGTCACCTGCCAGAGGCGATTTTTACGCAGTCAAACTTTACCTTCTCTACCCCATCAGAAGTGGTAGCATCCCTTTCTCCAGTGAGCAACATTCATGTGCCTACTCCTATTTCCTGGGCCGATGAGGAGCGCGATCTTACCGCTTGGCTAGGCAATGACATGCAAGATGAGGCCTTCGATCGCTTGTATGAACTGGAAAAGAAAATCAGAAAAATCAAGGACCCTGAATTACTTCGAGACTGGGGATACCTGCAAACCTCCGATCACTTTTATTACATCTGCACCAAGTTCTTCTCGGATGGATCGGTACACGAGTATTTCAGTCCATACGACACTCCTTACGACGCTTTCATCAACTACATGAATGTATTGAGTGACTTCATTTTGAGAGTGGAAGCTGCTTCCTCCAAGTAAAAAATAGAGAGAAACCTAGTGTGCCTGTTTAGCTGCAAAAAGCAACCTAGGAAACCGGGAATAAACTCAGTAGCTCTCTGAAGAATTGGGGAAATCCTTCGTTTTTACATCCGAAATATACTGTTGGAATGCCTGGGTCATGATTTGATTGAGGTCGGCATAGGCCCGTAAAAATCGTGGCTTAAACTCTTGGGTAATCCCAAGCATGTCGTGCATGACCAATACCTGACCATCTACATCTGCACCAGCACCTATTCCAATCACAGGAATGCTGAGGGCTTCGGCTACTCGCTTTGCTAAAACTGCAGGAATTTTTTCCAAAACTAGCGCAAAGCATCCGCAAGCTTCCAATAGCTTGGCATCCTCTACCAGCTTTTCGGCTTCCTCTTCCTCCTTGGCTCGTACGGCATAGGTGCCAAACTTGTAAATCGACTGAGGGGTCAAGCCTAGATGCCCCATCACGGGTACGCCAGCGCTTAATATTCGCGCAACTGATTCCTTGATTTCAGCTCCCCCCTCCACCTTGACGGCATGAGCTCCAGACTCCTTCATGATGCGAATCGCTGAGCGAAGTGCCTCCGAACTATTGCCTTGGTAGTTACCAAAGGGAATATCCACCACTACAAAGGATCTCTTCACGGCTCGCACGACTGCCGAGGCATGGTAGATCATCTGATCTAGCGTGATGGGAAGGGTGGTCTCATGACCAGCCATGACATTGGAAGCCGAATCTCCCACAAGAATGATGTCCATTCCTGCTGCATCCACAATCTTGGCCATTGAAAAATCATAGGCAGTAAGCATGGAAATTTTTTCTCCGCGCTGCTTCATTTCTTGAAGCGTGTGGGTGGTGATGCGCTTCAAAGAAGCAGAGGAATGAAGAGACATACGGACTTAGAGAAGGTGAACAGAATAATTGTTACCAGAAAAATCAACTCGAATATGCTCATTATAGGTAGTAGCCAACTCAAAACCCGTGTAATCAGGCTTGACTGGAAATAAACCATGGCTTCTATTGACGAGCACAGCTATTTCTATTTTTTCTACTTCATGCTCCAAAAATGGTTTCAAGGCATAAACCAAAGTTTTTCCTGTGTTGAGCACGTCATCGACTAGAATTATCGTTTTTCCTTTTAAGGCAATGGGGCTGGAAAGCTGTACTTCGGTAGCTGTTACTGCCTGTTTATCCAAGAGTACCTCCACTTCCTCCACTTGAAGAGGAGAGATTTTCTGCAGCTCCGTAGCCAGAAGGTGGCCTAAAATAGTGCCCATACCAGCAATCCCTGCAACTACCATTCCGCCAGAAGCGTGGAGATTCCGCTCATAGATTTCAAAAGCCATCCGGGTGATCTTTTGCCCTACTTGCTTATGGTTCAATACTTCGGTCATGGGATGTTTTTTAGAAAGTGAAAATTAGACCAATTTGCCCTAGATTCAAAACACTTTATCGATGACTATCCTCCTCATTTAGGATATTCAAGTAACTCTGGTATCGATAGGGGTGTATATACCCCTCGTTTAATTTTTGAAGTACCATACATCCAAGCTCATTCACATGGGTACAATTGTTGTATTTGCACTGCCCAAGGTACTGGCGCATTTCTGGAAAAAAATGCGAAAGCTCCTCATCTGCCACATCCAAAATCCCAAATTCTTTGATGCCTGGCGTATCAATAAGATCTCCTGATTCTGGCAGGAAAAATAGCTCTGCAAAGGTAGTCGTGTGGACTCCTTTTGCGCTGTAATCAGATATAGCTTTAGTTTTCTGCCTTGCATCAGGCAAAAGGGCATTGAGTAAGGTGCTTTTCCCGACTCCAGAATGTCCAGCGATCAGGTTGGATTTCCCTTGGATTTTGGGCAATAGCTTCGTGTCGAGATCCGAATCCTTGAGTGCAGATACTTCTACTACCGCATAGCCGAGGGGCACATAGATCTCATGAATATCTTGAAGCCAGTCACTTTCCTCCTCGCCTTCCAGCTGATCCATCTTATTCACAATCAATAGCGTCGGAATTCCATAGCTTTCTGTGGCGACTAAGAAGCGGTCAATAAAGCCTAGAGAGGTTCGTGGTTTCTTCATCGTAATCACCAAGATCGCCTGATCAATATTGCTGGCAATCATGTGCGAAAAGTGCTGCTTCCGTGTAGACTTTCGAATGACGTAGTTATCCCTTGGAAAAATCTCGTGGATAATCGCCGAATCCTGTCCCTCCTCCTTTTCCAATGCTACCCAATCGCCCACAGCTATGGGGTTGGTGAGTTTGAGCTCCTCCTGCTTAAACTTTCCTTTCAATCGTGCCGAAAGAATCCCTTGGTCTGTGTGGACTAGGTACCAGCTCCCAGTAGACTTGATCACTCTTCCTTTCATTTCGAGGAGATTGAGGTGGTTAGATGATCCAGGATGCGGTCTGCTGCACCCAAGTTTGCCTCCACCCAATGTTGGGCTAAGGCAGCAGCCTTCTTGTAAAACTCAGGTTGCTCCAACTTATTTACGCATTCCTGAAGCTCGGAAAAACTGGATACTGCAAAACCACAGCCTTCCAGCTGACTTTGTGCAGCCTCTGGGAACTTGGAGGCAGACCTTGGGTTCCCAAAGATTACAGGAATTCCAAACCCTAGCGGCTCTAAAATATTGTGCAGCCCCTTTCCAAATCCTCCACCAACATAGGCAAAATGCGCAAATTGATACAGGGAAGATAGCATGCCAATGTTGTCGATAAATAAGACCTGCGAATCTTGGGCATCTTTCCACTTCGAGTGTTTTTGAGTGGGAATTCCTAGCGTCAAGGCCCAGCGATCCATCGCTAGCGAATCAATTGCGTGGGGTGCAATGATCCATAAAAATTCTGGTTTGGATTGGATCAAGGGAATAAGTAGGCTCATGTCTTCCTCCCATGCGGATCCGATCACTACCGTAGGTCGACCATTGATCCAGTTACGAATCGCTGGAAAGTCCATCGGATGGGCTGCTGTAGCAGCCACCCGATCAAATCTAGTATCTCCCGTATGACTTGCATTCGTAATTTTCAGGTTAGCTAAAAGCTGAATACTTGCTTCGTTTTGGGTAAAGATCCAATCCATTTGCAAAAGCATCCTGCAAAAAAAGCGCCCATACCAAGAGAAATAGGATTGATCTGGGCGAAAGGACGCAGCAATGAGATACGTAGGAACATGTCTCCGCTTCAGTGCCTGTAAGTGATGGTGCCAGAGGTCGTACTTGACAAAGATGCTTCGAGTAGGTTGCAAAACCGCTACAAAACGCTCCGCCCAAGAGTTACGGTCAAGCGGAAGGTAGGTAATCAAATCCACCCCTGGCTGCGGCTTCCTAGAGGTAGGCTCATAGCCAGAGGGACTAAAAAAGCTAACCACAATCCAGGATTGAGGTTCTTTGGCTTTAAGTGCAGCAATGACCGGTTTTGCCTGTTCATACTCTCCCAGGGAGGCTACATGAAACCAGGTCAAAGGCCCTGGGTGGGTAGTTCGAAAGTCGGTAAGCGTTGAAAACAACCCAGTTCTTTGATCCAGAAAATGTCTTATTTTTGGCACAAAAATGCCGAGGACTGGCAAAATCCTTGTGCTTAACTCCAGAAGTAGCCAGTACACGACATTCATCTATCAAAAGTAGGCAATCCCATAGATTTCTATATTTTTTTTCACTAGTGTCCGAGAAACGGTTTTTAAATTTAGGGTAAGCTTCTGATGTGAAGCTTACCCTTTTGCTGTATTTTAGGTTTACCACAACTTCAAATTACAGCGGATGAAAAATACACATTTCTTCGGACAGCCGATTTTTTCACAGTTA
>CAMBMU010000022.1 GCA_945868725.1 Spirosoma fluviale | reverse complement strand
CTACAGATGCTTTTAAAAATCTTGGGCCAATCCGAGAATCCATCCCTATGGCTTTGGCTACATCATCCACATCTGCTCCTGTAGCTTCACAGAGTTCAGAAATGGAATTAATGGAAGATACACGCTGGGCCAGAAAAGCATTTGCTGTGAGTTTGCTGAGTTCAGAAGACCATAGGTTTGTCGTCAAAATCTTTTCCTCGGGAACCCAAGCAGCATAGATCGAAGCCAAAGCCTGAATTGCTTCTTTTCCTGCTGCACTTTGGTCTCCCCCAATCAATACCCGGTCCGGATTTAATAGGTCTTGAACAGCTGTCCCCTCTGCTAAAAACTCAGGATTGGAAAGCACTTGGAAAGAAACTCCAGTCTGAGAATTATGCAAAATATCTTTTATTGCCTCAGCCGTACGAACAGGCAAGGTTGATTTTTCAACCACAATTTTGGAGGAGGTAGCCACTTCTGCAA
Organism: Spirosoma fluviale; assembly: GCA_945868725.1. GTDB lineage: Bacteria > Bacteroidota > Bacteroidia > Cytophagales > Cyclobacteriaceae > Algoriphagus. The sequence goes on along the minus strand of CAMBMU010000022.1, from coordinate 37,215 downwards.
TCTGCCGTGCACATAGCTCAACCCACTTCAAATCAGCAGCCATCCCCTTCCCTTCCCCATAGGTTTTGGTAGGTGTATTGACCGAAATAAAAATCATGTCTGCCTCCTCAATCCCCTGCTGAACCTCTTTGGAAAAAAACAAATTTCTCCCTCTAGCTTCTGCCACTACCGCTGCCAAACCAGGTTCATAGACTGGTAAAAAACTTAAATCATCGTGATTCCAAGCATCAATTCGAGCCGCATTGGCATCTACCACCACTACACGAATGTCTGGACATTTGAGTGCCAAGACAGCCATCGTAGGTCCTCCTACATAGCCTGCTCCGATGCAGCAGATCGTTTTAATTTTTTTCATTGTTTGCTTTACTCGAGTCAACTAAAAAAATTAAGCAGCCTAAAAAAAACTGCCCATCTAAGAATTCATCTTGCAAATAACGGAAGGAATTGCTGTTTTTTAGTAGAAATAGCAACAATTTGTATGCATTAAATCCAAAAAAAGCAGCATTAATCCGATTGTTTCTTAGTCCCTCTAAAATTCCAATCGAAAATTATTGCCTTAAATACCCAATTTTTTTATAACTTTTTGGCATTAACACCTAAACCCATGACCAACTCAAGCCTTATTCGAGGGCTTATCTGGATCTTGAGCATCGTTTCCTTTTGGAGTTGCTCAGAAAAATCCGCTACCCCTCCTGAATTACTGGAAGGAGAACAGCTTAGTTATAACTTCCATATTCGCCCTATCCTTTCAGACAAGTGCTTTTCTTGCCATGGTCCAGATGCCAATAAGCGAGAAGCAAACCTCCGACTAGATACAGAGGAAGGTGCTTTCGCAGCCTTAAAAGAAAGTCCTGGAAAATTTGCACTAGTAGCAGGAAAACCGCTCAGCTCAGAAGTTTACCACCGTATCACAAACGCTGACGCGAGCTTGATCATGCCTCCACCTGAATCAAACCTCAGCCTTACCGATACCGAAATTCAATTGATCACCCGCTGGATCGAACAAGGTGCTGCCTATGAACCACATTGGGCATTTACGCGAGTGGAAAAACCCAAAGTACCTACCACCACTTGGGGATTTAACGAAATTGATCGATTTGTCGTAACAAAAATTAAATCTAAAGGCCTAGAACCCAATCCTGAAGCCAGCTCATTCGAACTAATCAAACGTGCAAGCTTAGATCTCACAGGGCTCCCCCCTTCCCTAGAACTTCTGGAGAAATTTGCAGGCTTCAAAGGGGAAAATACCTACGATAAATTACTAGACCAATTGCTCAATAGCTCCGCTTACGGAGAGAAAATGGCAATTCTCTGGTTGGATATCTCTCGCTACTCCGACAGCTATGGCTACCAAGACGATAACATCCGAAGCCAATGGCCCTACCGAGATTGGGTGATTCATGCCTTCAATAAAAACTTGCCCTATGATCAATTTTTGACTTGGCAGCTCGCAGGAGACCTGCTTCCCAATCCAACCAAAGAGCAAATCTTGGCCACTGCCTTCAATCGAAATCACAAATACACCGAAGAAGGTGGCATCATTGAAGAAGAGTACCGTGTGGAGTATGTGTTGGACAAAACCAACACCTTCAGCAAAGGTATCCTCGGCATCACGATGGAATGTGCCCAGTGCCATGACCACAAGTATGACCCGGTATCCCAAAAGGAATACTACCAACTTTATGCATTTTTTAATAACTCCCAAGAAAAAGGCTTTGAAGGGGATGTAAGTGTGTCCAAACCAGCAAAAACTCCAATTCTTTGGGTAGAACGAGACGATTTGGATGGCATACTAAGCTTCATCAACCATCAGGACACGAGCAAACTGAGTATTTCTGTGATGGGTGAATTGGAAGAGAAAAGAACTACTTACATCCTGAATAGAGGGGCATACGATGCTCCTACCCTACCTGTAGAAGCTTCTACCCCCACTTCCATCTTATCCTTCTCGCCCTCCTTTGAAAAAAACCGACTTGGACTTGCCAAGTGGACCACTCACCGAGACAATCCACTTACAGCACGCGTATTTGTCAACCTAATCTGGCAAGAAATATTTGGACGAGGCATTGTCAAATCTGCAGGTGATTTTGGGATGCAAGGCGACCTCCCTACCCATCCTGAACTACTCAATTGGCTAGCAGCAGATTTTATGGAGCAAGATTGGAATATGAAAGGACTACTCAAAAAGATCTTACTTTCAGCTACTTACAGACAGTCAGCAAGTATTTCCTCCAAGCATATGGAGATTGATCCTGACAACTTTTATTTGGCCCGTGCTCCACGAATTCGACTTCCTGCTGAAAATATTCAAGACCTCGTACTTGCTTCAAGCGGACTATTGGTCGGAGATATTGGAGGACCAAGTGTCAAGCCCTATCAGCCCGCTGGACTTTGGGAAGCTGCTACTTCTGGTCGTGGGGTACTTGCCAACTACCAACAGGATACCGGCAACAAATTGTACCGCAGAGGAATTTACAACTTCATCAAATTAACAGTTCCGCCACCAAAAGCGATCATTTTCGACTCGAGCAACCGAGATCGATGTGAGATCACTCGAAATCGAACCAATACCCCTCTGCAAGCACTTGCTATGATGAATGATCCCATGATTTTGGAAGCCTCGCGCGTATTGGCTACCCGACTTTCCGAAAAATTCACCAAATCGGATCAAGCCATAAGCGAAGCATTCAAACGAATTGTGTGTAGGGAACTGAAATCAGAAGAAAAAAAATTGCTCCAAAATTACTACGATACTGAACTTAAACATTTCCAAACGAATCCAAAAGATGCTGCAGCCATCTTGGATGTTGGGGAATTCCCTATGCCTCCTCGCGCATTCACCCCACAAAATGCAGCACTCATGCAGGTGATTATCAGCCTCTACAATTTGGAAGAAACCATTACTAAAAGTTGATATGGATAAAGAATTTTTAGAACAAGGACTCAACCATAACCGAAGGAAATTTCTTTCCCGGTTGAGCTTGGGCTTAGGAAGTGTCGCCTTGGGATCCTTATTGATTCCAGACCTTTTTTCAGGAAAAAAAGAAGCCGAAGAATCCTTAATGCGGGCATTGCCCCATTTTGCTCCTAAAGCGAAGCGCATTATTTACCTATTTCAAAATGGTGCCCCTTCTCAATTGGAAACTTTTGATTACAAACCTCAGCTCATCAAAAATTTTGGGCAAGAGCTTCCCGAATCCATCCGCATGGGACAGCGCCTCACGGGCATGACCGCAAGTCAAGATTCTTTTCCACTCGTAGGATCCTATTTCAATTTCAACCAATACGGACAAAGTAGGGCTTGGATCTCTTCTCTTTTCCCACACATCTCTTCCGTGGTCGATGACCTTTGCATTATCAAATCCATGCACACCGAAGCGATCAACCATGATCCAGCACTTACTTTTTTCCAAACGGGTGCGCAAGTGGGTAACCGTCCCAGTATGGGCTCCTGGTTGAGCTATGGGTTAGGAAGCGAAAATGAAAACCTTCCCGCCTTCTGTGTGCTTCTCAGCCGAGGCAAAGGAAATGGACAAGGGGTGTATTCAAAATTATGGTCAAGCGGCTTTTTGGATGCAAGGCACCAGGGGGTACAGTTCTCGAGTTCAGAAGACCCTGTCCTCTACCTTTCCGATGCCGAAGGCATGAGCAAGAATCAACGCAGAAGGATGTTGGATCAGCTAGCAGCCATGAATGATCTTAGCTTCCAGGAATTTAACGACCCCCAGATCACCACCAAGGTCCAGCAATACGAAATGGCTTTCCGTATGCAAACTGCCGTTCCAGAAATTACCGATGTAAGCAAAGAACCAGATGCTGTAGTCAAGCTTTATGGACCAGATTGCCTGGTACCAGGAACCTATGCTGCCAATTGCCTTTTGGCACGAAAACTTTCTGAAAATGGAGTTCGCTTTGTTCAGTTGTACCACCAAGGTTGGGATACGCATGACAATCTCCCCAATCAGATGATTGGCCAAGCCAAAGATGTAGACCAAGCTTCTGCTGCACTGATCACTGATCTCAAGCAACGAGGACTTCTAGATGAAACCTTGGTGATTTGGGGTGGGGAATTTGGAAGAACGAACTACTGCCAAGGAAAAATTGCTCCCGAAAACTATGGACGCGACCACCACCCACGCGCATTTTCCATATTCATGGCCGGTGGAGGTGTGAAATCTGGGATGGTCTATGGTGAAACTGATGATTTTGGATACAACATTCAAGAAAATCCTGTTCATGTCCACGATTTCCAGGCTACAGTCATGCATCTAATGGGCATAGACCATGAGAAACTGATTTACAAACACTTGGGAAGAAGGTACCGACTGACCGATGTTCATGGCAAAGTAGTATCTGATTTAATTGCCTAACCTCTCATCCAGTTGAATCTCTTGAAGCCTAAAATTTTACTTGAAAATCTCCTCATTTTTTGGTGTGGATTAACAGCTATTCTACTTGTTGGAGGGGAAAATCTACAACTTCCGACTTGGCTGCAGGTAGTGGGAAGGTTGCATCCCCTGCTCCTTCACTTCCCAATTGTCCTCCTGCTTTTGGGCGCTTCTCTCCTTTGGATTCGAGATGAAAATCGAATGCGCTACTTCACTTGGCTCTTATTGATTGGAGCCAATCTAGCGGGAGCAACAGTGGTGGCTGGACTTTTCCTTGCAACAGAGGACTATTCCGGTGATGCTATTTCCTGGCATAAATGGACTGCCATCAGCAGCCAAGGAGTCGCAGTAGCGCTTTACTTCTTACGTGATCGTGCCATCATTATGCTACGATCCCTATCCCTTAGCCTTGCCCTCCTTCTGGTGCTTGCAGGGCATTTTGGTGCAGCACTTACCCATGGGGAAGACTTTTTGCTTGCTCCTTTGCAGCTAACGAGCAAGCAACCCCTTTCCCTAGCCGATGCGGAGGTTTTTAGAGATCTTGTCCAGCCAATTTTTGAATCGAAATGCATTACTTGTCACCAGGAAGGAAAAATCAAAGGAGAGCTACGTTTGGATTTGCTTACTGGCATCCAAAAAGGCGGAAAGTCTGGTGTGCTCTTTGTTGCAGGTAAACCTGAACTTTCCTTGCTCATCCAACGAATCCACCTACCCCTAGAGGAGGAAGAGCATATGCCTCCAAAAAATAAGCTTCAGCTTACCGAAGAGGAGCTAGAAATTCTTAGCCTTTGGGTGACCTCAGGAGGGGGATTTGATCAAAAAGTGATGGAGCTTCCCCAGAAAGAACCCCTTTTTCAACTGGTAGCTTCTCGATTTTCAGCTCAAAAAACCTATACCTTTTCAGCTGCTGACCAAGATGATGTTGCGGGACTAACCACCTTTTTCAGAAAGGTAAGACCCCTTTATCCAGGGTCACCAGCCCTTGAAGTTGCGTATTATGGTTCCTCAGCTTTTGATGCCAACTCCTTGACAGATCTCAATGTAGTCCGAGACCAGGTAGTCAAACTAAATTTGAGTCGCATGCCTCTCCAAGAAGTGGATTTAAGTTTACTAGCTGATTTTCAAAACCTTGAATCGCTTTATCTCAACTTTACTTCCCTAACAGGAAATCAACTCAAGGAGCTGGTCAACTTACCTAAACTTGAAGTTCTTGCGATTTCAGGAAATACACTGGAAGAGGAAGGAATCAAAGCCTTGGTGAGCATGCGTCAGCTACGGCACCTTTACCTCTGGCAAACCGGACTCAAAGAGCAGCAAAAAAATCAATTGACAAAGGCGCTATCCACTACCCAACTTGACTTTGGCTATGAGGGAGAAGGGGTGATTTACGCCCTAAACTCCCCAAAAATCAAGTTTGAAAGCACCTTATTTGAGGGGGAAACTGAGGTGAGCTTATCACATCCCATTCGATCTACTGAGATTCGTTACACGCTCAATGGAAGCCTCCCGGATAGTATCAGTAGCCCAGTTTACAAAGAACCCATCGTGCTCAAAGCATCTACACCCATCCGAGCGAGGGCCTTTGCTGTAGGTTGGATAGGAAGTACAGATGCTAAAGAACTTTTGATCAAAAAAGGGATCACCCCAACTACCTTTAATTTGGTCAGTCCCCCCAACCCAAAATATGCAGCAAAAGGAGCTGCCAGCTTGTTTGATGGAATAAAGGCAAAAGCCAATCATACCACTGGAGATTGGTTGGGATTTTCAGAAAAGCCTTTAGACATCACGGTAGCCATTGGATCGGTACAGCCAAAACTTCTGGAAGTAAGTTTTCTCTTGCATGAAGGCGCCTATATCTTTCCTCCACAAACACTTGAAGTGTGGATTGGGAATAAAGGAGTATGGAAAAAAGTAACCACCTCAGCGCAAGCTAGTTCCACCAAGGTGGAGGAACCTCGATTTGGTTTAGTATCGATTACCCTACCGGCTGGCCCAATGGATCAAATTCGCTTGAAAGCACAACCCATTGCCAAATTGCCTACCTGGCATCCTGGCGCTGGTGCCAAAGGCTGGGTATTTGTGGATGAAATTTTACTGCACTAACTTCTTTACTTCCCCTTGCCATGGCTGCCACCGCCTACCAAAAATACCAGCTGCTGCTCACTGAAAAATTGGAGAAGGCTTTTCAGCAGGAAAAAGAAATTAGGGAAGCCGCCTCCTTCATTTCAACTACCTTAAAAAATAAAGGCTGGATATACGCCTGTGGCACGGGTCATTCCCACATGCTGGCCGAAGAAGTTTTTTATCGAGCAGGCGGCTTTGCCCGCGTTCGTCCACTTTTACTTCCGAAGCTGATGCTTCATGAAAGTGCTACAGGAAGCACCGAAGAGGAGCGAAAAGAGGGCTATGCCCCTCTCCTTTTTCAAGAGTATGAGTTGACGGAAAGAGATGTATTGATCATTTCTTCGAATTCAGGAAGAAATTCGGTTCCCATTGAATTGGCTAGTTTTGCGCAGCATAAGGGAGCAAAAATAATTGTCATTACCAATTTGGCGCATAGCCAATCTGTATCTTCTCGGCACGCCTCTGGACTCAAATTGTACCAACTGGGAAATGTGGTCTTGGATAATTTCGGGGAAATTGGAGACTCCGCGCTCCACCTAGAAGGCTTAACTACCCCAATTGGGCCTACTTCCACGGTCATCGGTACTGCAATCCTGCAATCAATTTGCGTCGAGGCTACTGCACAACTACTCGCTCAAGGGATTGTACCGGACATATTTACTAGTTCCAACTCCGATCAAGGAGCTGCTCACAATGAAGCGCTTCTCGACGCATACAAGCCTTTGGTTAAAATACTTTAATCGATACCTGAGCTCATTCCACTTTTCCCTGACTGCATAAACAGCTTAAAACGAGGCGTATATCCTGGTCTCATGTAGATGGGTTCACGGTAAATTGGGGAGCTCTCCGTTGGTTCTTGCCCAGAGTCCGTGTAGCGAATCAACATTCCTGGAAATGCAGCATTGACCATTACTTGTTCATTGATAATTGAAACACCTGGTTTGGGAAGTCGAAATTCAACCCCACCAAAGATGTGTTCTAGTCGGGGGAGTTCGCGCTGACTCACTAGATTCACAAACTGGTTCCATTCTTTCGCTCTTCCTAGCTTCATTTCATCTTCTGTCGCTTGATTCGACCAGTCAGGATCTCCATTCCAAGCGCGTTCGACATAGCCCAACATTTTGGGGAAAAGGTAATATTCTAGCATTTCGCCGCCCTTAATTGTTTCAGTCCAAACTTGCCCAGAAACACCGATAATATTTTGCCTGCCCTCCTCCGTTAATTTGGTAAATCGTTGGGCTGCTTCGGACCAATTCCAAGGCTTCCCATCGATGGTTTGATCGTGAGAAAGGTAAAGTTTACCAGGTACCGCCTTCCAGGATTGGTACAAATCAACTACCCCACTCCAGCTATGTCCTCGCTCATCCGGACCCCAAGAATAGGCGAGATCAAAGTAAAAATTTGCACTTGAACAGATGATGACTGGGTAACCTGCATTCGCAAGTTTATAGGCCATGTCCTCCCCTCCCCATCCTGCTACAGCATTCCAAGCATACAATTTCCAGTCTTGGTTGGCAAATTTTAGATTGGGGCTAACCGCAGTAGTACCATGGGTCTGACCAATTTCTTCCCATCCACCCATCTTCCAGCCGTGCTTTTGGAGAATGGTCGCAGTTCGCTCGCGGAAATAATCAATAAGATCCACCGCTTTGAGTTGCCGGTTTTTAGCTAAAAACTCGGCACAAATAGGAGAAACGGTCCACACACCTTTGGGTACCTCATCTCCTCCACTATGCCAGTTTTTGGTTTCCAATCCCACAGAAGCATACATTTTGCCAATTTCAATGACCAGCTTTTCGTAAAAGTTGTAGGTGGATTCTTGGCAGGCGCAAACTGTATTGCCTTTGAAATTTTGTGCCGATAAGTAAATGGATTGGTCTTCAGGATCTGCAAGCCGATAGGCTAATGCTTCTTCCAGCTTTCCAGCATCCTTAAAGGTTTGAAACCTTTTTTCCATTGCCAAAATAGCCGCTCTAGAATGTGCAGGTACCCCTAGCTCCGGGATCACTTCGATATTCCGATCCTTCGCATGCCTTAAAATTTCTTGAAAATCCGCTACAGTATAAAACCCAGAACCTGAAGGGCTCTTGTTTGGATCTGCTCCAGAGGCGTAGTATGGCCATAAGAACTCTGATTCATCGACTGAAAAACCTCTCCGACCTCCAAACTGAGTTAACTCAGGTAGTCCTGGAATCTCTATTCGCCAACCCTCATCATTCGCCAAGTTGAAGTGGAACACATTCAACTTGTAGAACGACATGAGGTCTAAGAGTTTTAACACTTGTTCCTTCGATTGAAAATTCCGTGCAACATCCAAAAACAAGCCCCTGTATCCGAAAGCCGGCTCGTCTTCAATGGAGACCTGAGGGAGAGTCAGTGAAGTTGCTCCCCCCTTCCAAATAATTGGATTCAACATCGCCAAGAACGAATTGGCACCATACAAGGCCCCGACGGGTGTAGATGCTTGAATCAGGACCTGAGCACCTTCAATTTGGATGGTGTAGCCTTCCTTTGGTAAGGATTTCAGCAGTTCAAAACGAATATTGAGCGGTGGTTCCGATTCCCCATCTTTTGGTTTGTAGCCCTTTTGGAGGGTTTTTTCCAAGTAATCTCTTGTTTTCTCAAACTCTTTGGGTGCCTCAAGCTGTATCGAACTAGGACTCCATTCCAGGGCAGCAGCTGTATATTTCCAAGTTTTTGGACTAGGAAGATAGGGTGGAATTTCCTTGTCTGGGAGCGGATAAAGAGCTCTATTCTCGCTGAAGCGCTGATTGGAGCTAGTCACTGGAAAAGTAGTTCCTGCAGCCATTTCAGCAAGCATAGCTTCCGAGATCACTTCATTTTTCACTTGGGAGACTTCTTCCACTTTTCCATCTGCATGCGCAAGAATCAATCCTTCAGGAGGATAGGAATTTTTTAAAAATGCTCCTCGACTTTGGTAGGAAAAAGAAAAGGACTCGTTGGGCTTCAAGGAAGGTGTCTCCCCTTCCCATACAAAGAAATCGCCTTGCAAATGTTTCAGATTGAGTTTTGGATCCAAGGACTGACTACGAATCGCTATAAAAATGGTATTGAAATACAACTTCCAGCCAGCATTCACTGGAGTAGTCCCCCGATTAGTGAGCGTAATTGTCGCAGAATGCCGTTCGGGTGAGGTAAATTTATTGTCTACTAAATCCCAAGACGAATGGACTTGCGCCCAACCTGTAGTTCCACTTAATTCGATCAAAACGCAAAGCAATAGGGCTTTACAAAAGAAATTCCGATTCATAATTGTGTTGCTAGTTTCTTGTGAATGAATAAATTTAAGTGGAGTTATTTTTATAAACCTCTAATTTTAAATAAATTAAGAATCAAAAGTTCAACCACCCAGTACATCCACCCAAATTAGCCCATGCGTATAGATCAGCAAGCCAACACCATCAATGGCCGATACTTGGCTTTAGACGTCTTGAGAGGCATGACTTTGGCATTCATGGTCATTGTCAATACCCCCGGAGATTGGAATACACTCTATGGTCCGCTTGCGCACGCAGAATGGCATGGATTTACCCCTACCGACTTGGTGTTTCCTACCTTTCTTTTTGTAGTTGGAAACGCAATGAGCTTTGCACTCAAAAAGATGCAGGATATGCGGCCCTCCGATTTTTACAAAAAAGTATTCACTCGAACAGCCCTCATTTTTGCTATTGGTTGGTTGCTAAATGCTTTCCCATTCTATGAACCCAATGAAGCAGGGCAGCTGGCATTTATTGACCTTAGTGAGGTACGACTCCTTGGAGTATTGCAGCGCATCGCTTTAGCCTATTTGGGAGCAGCACTGATTCTGTATTGGGGTGGCGTTAAGCTAGGTTGGCTATTTAGCATCGCCTCTTTACTGCTCTACTGGCCTATCCTTTATTATTTGGGCACTCCAGGTGATCCTTATAGCTTGGAAGGCAATGCTGCACTCCACCTAGATTTGTTAGTAATTGGTGAAAAACGCATGTATATGGGTGAGGGTATTCCTTTTGACCCGGAGGGCATCTTGAGTACGCTCACCTCCATAGTCAATGTAATCGCCGGATATTTGGCAGGGAGATTCATCCAAAAAAATGGGAATAGTGTACCAGCCATTCGTTTTCTCCTTGTATTAGGAGTTCTCTTGATTGGATTAAGCTATTGGTGGGACCCTGTATTTCCGATCAACAAGAAAATTTGGACCAGCCCCTACGTATTACTTACTGTTGGCTGGGAATTAGTGCTACTATCTCTTTTGATTTTTGTGATTGAGGTTGCTAAATTCTCAAAATGGACCTACTTCTTCCAGGCCTTTGGCCGCAATCCACTCATCTTGTATGTCTGTTCTGGCATTGTCATCGCGCTCATTTCCTTTATTCCCATTGGAGATAGCAACTTGCGAAATGTAATTTATGCAAAGGGGTTTACCAGCTGGCTAGAACCTAAAAATGCCTCCTTCCTATTTGCTATTGCTTACATGCTCTTGATTTGGAGCATTGGATTCTTGATGGATAAAAATAAAATCTACATCAAGGTTTAGCGCTACTTAAGCCTTTAATTTTGGGTTGGGTAAAAAGTGATTACCTCTTTTTTACTCAACCCTTTCTTTTTGAATCTTTTAAAATCAGCCTTGACAAAGGAAAGATAAAATCACAGGTAACCTTTGGTGATTCGCTGGATGTATTTGCCGACGATATCAAACTCTAAGTTGATTTGATCTCCAGCATTCAGTTCATGGAAATTAGTGAATTCGTAGGTGTAGGGGATAATTGCTACCGAAAAGGCTCCAGGAGCAGAATTGAAGCAGGTAAGACTGGTTCCATTCAAGGTAATCGATCCTTTTTCTACCGTCACATTCCCCAAAGAGGCATCGTAACTGACATCAACCAGCCAAGAACCATCTTGGTCCACAATCCGCTGAATCGTTCCAATCTGGTCTACATGGCCCTGAACAATATGCCCATCAAATCGGCCATTTGCAGCCATGCAGCGCTCCAAGTTTACCTTTTTGCCTACCCACCAAGAGGATAAGTTGGTCTTTTGCAGGGTTTCGTCAATTGCTGTAACTCGGAAGCCGCCTGGGATAAGTTCAACTACAGTAAGGCAAACCCCATCGTGTGCCAAAGATTGATCCACCTTCAATTCAGAATGCAATGGACTAGAAAAATAAAAATGGGTATTTGTTCCTTCGGTTTTGATTTGGCTAAGGGTTCCGATGGATTCAATAATTCCAGTAAACATGCGCTTTCTTTTAGATACTTATGGCAATCTATACCAAAAATTGCCTTTACGGATTCAAAGTACGGCAATTAATCAATTATCTTCGAGCTCTCAAGTCCAAAATCAATGCTCAAGTTAGAAGATACCTACCTACACAAAGGAAAGCGAAAAGCACTAGTAGCCGAACTTCGAAAAAAGGGTATCCAAAACGAAGCGGTATTGGAAGCAATCAATACGCTGCCACGCCACTTTTTTTTTGATACAGCCTTGATTTCACATGCCTATGAGGATAAGGCATTTCCTATTGGTGAAGGGCAGACCATCTCGCAGCCTTATACGGTAGCTTTTCAATCCACGCTTCTGGCTGTTTCCCCTGGCGATAAAATACTTGAAATCGGAACAGGATCGGGGTACCAGGCTTGCATCTTACACCTGTTGGGTGCTGAAGTCATGAGCATCGAGTACCAAAAAAAGCTTTTTGATCACACCAGCCGTTTTCTGCAGCGACTGGGAATTCAGCTTCAACTGTTTTATGGAGATGGTACCGCTGGCATTCCCGCGCATGCACCCTACGATAAAATCATCGTCACTGCAGGTGCCCCAGTAGTTCCGGACGCCTTAATTGAGCAACTGAAAATTGGCGGAATTTTGGTCATCCCAGTTGGAGACCGTAGCAAACAGGCCATGGTGAAGATTACTAAAAAGTCAGCTACGGAAATACAACGAGAAGAATTTGAAGGCTTTGCGTTTGTACCTTTACTAGGGAAAGACGGCTGGAATTCTTAAAATTCCTTTGATCCAATCTTACTCTTTATCCAAATTAAATTTGGAATTTATTAAAGTATTTATCTCCAGCAGAATTTTATTGCTATTTTTGAAATAAATCAGAGATTATGCCTAATCAAAAGTTTGCAAAAGACTCCGTAACTATCATGACGGAGATGGTGCTGCCCAATGACACAAACACGCTTCACAACCTCATGGGTGGAAGATTGATGCATTGGATGGATATTGTCGCAGCAATTGCCGCTCAAAAACATTGCAATCGTATCGTAGTCACAGCCTCAGTAGATAACATTTCATTCAAGGAACCCATCAATCTTGGAAATGTGGTCACGCTCCGCTCACAAGTCACCCGAGCATTTAATTCTTCCATGGAAGTGTTTATCGAGGTAACTGCAGAAGATATTCCTGCCTGTAAAAAAATAATGACCCACCGCGCATTCTTTACTTTTGTGGCGGTAGATCAAAATGGGAAACCCATTGAAATTCCTCAAGTAGTTCCTGAGACGGCCGAGGAAATTGAACTCTTTGAAGGTGCTTTGAGAAGAAGGCAACTCCGACTTGTTCTTGCACAACGGATGAAGCCAGAGGAAGCAGTTGAATTACGCGCTATTTTTAACTTGGACAAGAAGTAAAAACCTTCCTTTTTTTAGTAGGATCTTTCCCTAAATGAATGAATCACTGCCTCCGCGGCGATTCTACCGGAGGTCATGGCCGCATTGATGGATCCGTGAAGCAGGTAATCTCCTGCTAGGAATACCTGGTCCAAAATCTTGCATTCTGTAAAGGAAATACTGAATTTCAAATCTGCCACTTGAGGCAAAGCATGGTTGATCACATAGGTTTTGAGCGGCTTAAAAAGCTCCCCTTTATACCCAGAGATATCCTCTAACTCTCCTTGCACGGTTTTGATCAATTCTTTTTCACCTAAATCGCTATCCAACACCGTAACAGAAAGCAAGGATTTTCCTGGAGGAGCATAGTCCTTGGATACATCGTCCATAAAAACCAGATTATTGATTACTTTATTCCCTTTGATTAAACCAATCATGGGCCTGCCAAGAAAGGATTTTGGTGTGGTAAAATAAAGGTTGATCACCTTTCGAGATGGCGCAAATTGGCCTTCAAGCTGCTTCATCACTCGATCAGGCTGAACCGCCACAATGATTCGATCCGCTGCGACCTGCGTTCCATCCGCCAAAACTAGAAGCGAACCCTCTATTGAAGATACAGGACAGTTTAAACGAATCTCAGTCTTCCGCAGCTGGCTTTTGATCATCTCAGGAATTTGGCCCATACCCTTTGCTGGAACTGCGGCGTAGCCTTGGGAAAACATTTTAAACACAAACTCAAACATTCGTGAGCTAGTTTCCAGATTTTTTTCCAAAAATATTCCTCTGAAAAAAGGGCCAAAAAAATTGGTGATGATGGCATCAGAAAACCCGTAGTTTTTCAAATACGCATGTGTGGGCAAAGAGGGCTCATCGAAAATCTCCTCATTGCTCTTCTTCTTCAATTCTTGTGTGAGGGTAAATACTTTGACCTTATCCAAAAAAGTCCCCACTCTTGAAACGGCCATTCCGACTAATTTAATAGGATTTCGCAGCGGATCTGTTAAGATATACGAGTCCTTTCCTTCAAAAATGATTGCGCCTGGATCAAAGTTCTTGAGTTGCAAGGCTGAAAAATCAAGGTATCTTTTCGCTTCAGGATAAGCAGTGTTCAACACCTGAAAACCATGATCCAAGCGAAAACCTTCCACCTCGTCGGTTTTCATTCTTCCCCCTACACGATCTGAAGCCTCCAAAATCACCGGCTCAAAACCTGCTTTTTCGAGTTCTAGGGCTGTAATTAGCCCTGAAAGACCTGCACCTACAATGTATATTTTCTTTTCGCTCATCTTCAGAAACAAAATTCAAAGGAATGCAACTTGGTTTTCACCGCACCCGATTTGATCGGGTATATAATCTATGAAACACAAACTTCCACAAAGAGTTTGAAATCCACTGAGCAAAAAAGATTTGATAAATGGTCAGGGTTTTAATCAGTCATTGTGGTAAACTAGTGGAAAAATGGGCCTAATTATGAAAAATCTCCTCCTTTCTGCATTCCTACTCTACCTTAGCTTCTTTCCAGCTTTTGGCCAAAGTTATTTTCCAGAACCAGGAAATTGGCAAAGTAAGGCCCCAGAAAATTTGGGAATGAACGCATCCAAACTCCAAGAAGCCATCCGATTTGCCATTGCTCATGAAAGCCAGGAAGATTCCAACTTAAAAATTGCGCATTACGAGAGTGCCTTCGGGCGGGAACCTTTTGGCTTTCCTGTAGGCCCCATGAAGGAACGAGGGCCTGCAACAGGTTTGATTATTCACAAAGGATTTGTTGTCGGTCAATGGGGCGATCCTGCACGCGTAGATTTGACGTTTAGTGTAGCCAAGAGTTTCCTTTCCACCACTGCTGGCCTGGCTGTTGAAGCGGGATTAATCCGTTCTGAAAAGGATTTAGTATATCCCTATATGGCACCAATTTATCCCTATGACCCTTTTCGCTTGACAATCAACAAGGCGGATCATTTAGAGGAAGAAGATGTATTTGAACTATTTGATACCCCGCACAACCGAAAAATCACCTGGGACCACCTCCTCAGACAAACCTCCGATTGGGAAGGAAGCCTTTGGGGAAAACCAGATTGGGCAGATCGTCCCGCTGAAGGGGTTAAACAAAAAAGAAGCCGAGATCAACGTGAGCCAGGCAGCAACTACGAATACAACGATACCCGAGTCAACGTATTGGCGCTAGCCCTGTTGAATGTGTGGAGGAAGCCACTTCCACAAGTGTTGAAAGAAAAAATTATGGATCCTATCGGTGCCAGCCCCACTTGGCGATGGACTGGATACGAAAACTCATTTGTAGTCCTCGATGGTCAAATCGTCCAATCTGTGAGTGGCGGTTCCCATTGGGGAGGCGGCATGATGCTATCCGCCTGGGACCAGGCTCGATTTGGTTACCTGACGCTTCGAAATGGAAATTGGAAAGGAAAACAGCTGATCCCTACTTCTTGGATAAACCTATCGAAGACCCCAACTCCGGTTCAGCCCGATTATGGATTTATGAATTATTACTTGAACCTGGAGCAAAAGCAAATTCCTGCTGCTCCCAAGTCAGCTTTTATTCACATCGGCGCAGGTTCTAATATTATCTATGTAGACCCAGACAATGATCTCCTAGTCGTAGCTCGATGGATTCCAAATGGAGATAAAGCCGAATTGATTCGCCTTATTTTAGAAAGTTTGCCTGCAAAAAATTAACTGATCTTTCGGTCTGAAATTTGGGGTTGAACGTATAGATCTTGCTCCTCTTTGGATAAGATTCCATAACCCAATTCCAAAGGGGAAGGGCCAACCCAACTGCTTTTTCTACCAGAAAGGGTAAGTTTTCCTTCTTTTCGATCCAGCGTCAGAATCCCAAAAAGGACTTCAGCATAAAGGCAGGTGCGGGAAAGGTCGGGAAAGGCGGTGTGAGTGGAAGCATCCAAACTGAAATGGTTGTGCTTTTCTCCTACCCAATAGTAAGAAGCAGAATTCAAGTGTAAATAGGATACTCCTCCGACCTCAAGAAGTTGGTCTACGTGCGCATGACCGTTGATGGCAAGAATGATTTTGCTGGCATGCGCACTTAATAAGGCTTGGATTTCGGTAGCATTATCAATCGTGTAGATTCCTGCAATCGGCTGATGGGAAATGACGATCACTGGCTCCTTCGAATCTACCAACTGTTGATTCAACCAGTCCTGCTGCACCTTTCCAATGTAAGAAGCATAGCCCTCCTTTGTCGTTGGAGAGCTTAGCTCATTCCCATCCAACACCAAAATACGTATCCCTTGAATGACTTGTGCATAGTAGGCTACCGGCATCCCAAAAGCCTGAATTGCCTGCTCCTTGCTAAAGCCCTCATCCATATCGTGATTCCCCAAAACATGATAGGCAGGAATATTCCCTTGATTAAAGGATTCAATAAAGGCTTGGTTTTCCTTTTTGGGTATGGCAAAATCACCCAACTGAATTTTGGCATGAATCCCCACTCTATTCATTTCTTTCAAGAAGGTTTGAAGCCGAAGATCCGCATCATGAATAATGTCTCGATGGAGGTCGGTAATCAATCCTAATCGTAAATTTTCTGTTTGCCCTGCCCACAACTTCAGGATCGAGGAAGGCAATGCCAGTGAAAAGGAAGTAAGGGCTGTGGATTTAATAAAACTTCGGCGATCGAGAGACATAGTAAATTGGGACAGTTGAATTGAATCCTGATAAACCTACAATTTTTTGTAAAAAATCAACGCAGGCACCAGGCCCAATTTCGGGTGACGATAGGCCTCGGGTATTTCTCCAAGCACTGAAAATCCCAGCGACTTCCAGAGGTGAACTGCCGGCTGGTTTGTTTGAATTACAAAATTGAACTGCATGGCTAAAAACCCACGGGATTTGGCTTCTACTTGGGCAAATTCCCCCATCCAGCTTCCCAATCCTTGCCCCTCAGCCTCAGGAGCGACTACAAAGCCTGCATTACAAATGTGATCACCCAAACCTTCTTGATTAGCTTTAAGATAGAAGGTGCCAACAAGCTCCCCTCCCAATTCTACTGCAAAAGTTGTTTTCTCAGCCCCCAGCCAATAGCCCATCAGGGATTCTTTGCTTTTATCAAGCGAAAAAACATAGGTTCCCCCCTTCCGAATCACAGGCTCGAGGATTTTCCAAAGGCCTTCTTCGTCTTTTTTGGTGGCAACTCTAACTGTGGGTAGTGGATACATGCACGGAGGAAACTAAGTTTGGAGGTAGCTACGCCAAGGGGATGGACTACCTTGAGGTGCAAGATTAGGCAAGTTCTGAAATAGCCGGAGATTTCACAAGGTTCGCTTTCCGACTGGTTTAACAAAATAGTTACCAAAGGCAACCCATATTACAAGTTGCTGGAATATATTCGTGAATTGATTCACCCCATGCATTCAAGCTCTTATCAAAAAATTACAGGTTTTTCTATGGCCATTGCATCGGCCATTTTCTGGGGCATTTCAGGAACCTGTGCCCAGTTTTTATTTCAAACCAAGGGAGTAAATCCTGCTTGGCTTGTCACCTGGCGCATGTTGCTAGCGGGCACCTTGCTTGTGCTTTATTCGATCGCCAAGGAGAAAAAAGCAGCCTTAAGCATCTGGAAAACACCTAAAAATGTGGGTAAACTATTGCTTTTTGGCATTGTGGGAATGGTCTCGGTGCAATACACCTACTTCTACAGCATTTCTCTTTCCAACGCTGCCACGGCTACCATCCTGCAATACATAGGCCCTGTATTTGTGCTTGGTTTCTATGCACTGAAAAATAAAACCTGGCCTGTGCTAGGTGAATATTTGGCCTTGATTTTTGCGCTTGCAGGCACCTTTCTTTTGGTGACCCATGGATCTACGGAAGTCTTGGTAATTTCAAATCAGGCATTGGTTTGGGGAATCTTGTCTGCCCTTGCACTAGCCTTCTACACCATCCAACCGGTAGGGCTACTGCGTAGTTTCTCTCCAGCAGCTATTACGGGCTGGGGCATGCTGGTAGGCGGCATTGTATTATCGATCGGTACCCAACCTTGGAGTTTTTCGGGGACCTGGGATGGGGAAACCTGGTTGGCATTTGGTTACATCGTCCTTTTTGGAACGGTGCTTGCCTTTTATTTCTTTCTGACTGCAGTTTCCAAAATTGGGGCTACGTTTGCCAGCTTGCTGTGCAGCGTGGAGCCTCTCGCCGCTACTTTAACGGCCCTATTTTGGTTGGGCATATCTTTTTCGGGCTACGATTGGGCTGGAACAATTTTAATTTTGAGCACCGTTGCCTTGCTGACCCTGTCAAAGAAAAGAAAGAAGGAATCCTAAACCCTTAAATTCGTGCTTGGTAGGTATATAATTCGAAATACCTTCCTTTTTTGGCGAGAAGTTCTTCGTGCTTGCCTTGCTCCACCACTTGACCATTTTCAATAACCAAAATTTGGTCTGCCTGTCGAATGGTGCTCAATCTGTGCGCAATGACAAAGGTGGTCCGCCCATGCATCAACTCTTTTAAGCTCGCCTGAATCAACGATTCCGATTCCGTATCCAAATTGGAGGTCGCCTCATCTAAAATTAAGATTCGTGGATCCGCTAAAATAGCTCTTGCGATTGCAATACGTTGCCGTTGCCCACCCGAAAGTTTGACTCCTCGCTCACCGATCAAGGTATCCAAACCTTGTTCAAAGCGGTCGGTGAATTCATTAACATAGGCAGCATTTACGGCCATTTCCAATCGTTCGGTAGATGCATCTGGCCTTGGAAATAAAATATTTTCTCGAATAGTACCTTCAAAAAGAAAATCATCTTGCAGGACCACACCTAGTTGCGCACGAAAGGCCTCTAATGTAATGGTTTGCAGGTCGTGGCCATCCAAATAAATAACCCCAGAATCTGGGTTTAAAAAGGTCGCTGCTAGCCCTGCAATGGTAGTTTTTCCAGAGCCTGAGGTACCCACCAATGCGGTGACAGATCCAGCAGGGGCGTCAAAGCTAATCCCTTTGACCACTTCCTTTCCTGATTCATAGGCGAAGGACACCTGATCAAATCGAATATCACCTTTTATTTTAGCCAGGGCTACCGTTCGCTTTTTATCATCTGATTCCAAAGGCATGTTCATGATTTCCTCCGTACGGTCCAATCCTGCAAAGGCTTCGGTAAGCTGGCTTCCTATGTTTGACATTTGGACAATGGGTGCAATCATAAATCCTAGATATAAGGTGAATGCAAGAAAGTCTCCAAAGGTCATGGCCCCTTGCATAATTTGATATCCTCCTAAACCCATGATACCTGCAGAAGCCAGGCCCAGCAACAATGCCCCTGCAGAAGTAACAAAGCTCGTGGCCGTTAAGCTGGCCTTCACATTCAAAAACAGCTCTTCAACTCCTTTTTCAAAAGTTTTAATCTCCTGATTTTCAGCATTAAATCCTTTAATCACGCGAATTCCACCTAGGGTCTCCGTAAGCCTACCGGTTACTTGCGCATTGATTTTCCCTCTTTCTCTAAAGATGGGCCGGATTTTACTAAAAGCCTTGAGCGATACTAATCCAAATATTAATACTGGCAATAACACAAAGGCTGTCATCGATGGACTGATAGAAATCAATAAGCCCAAAGAGATCACTGCTGCTAATCCGCCTCCGATCATCTGGGCAAATCCTGTTCCAACGAGGTTACGCACCCCTTCCACATCGGTCATAATTCGAGATACCAACTCCCCCGTTTTTGTATTATCAAAAAAGCGAATTGGGAGTTTGATGATGTGTTGCTGCACCTTGGACCGCAATTTGGAAATTAGGAGCTGCGCTTCTACACTTAGAATTTGGGTAAGCGAATAGGAAGTAACTGCCTGCACTAAGATGGCTAGAACTACGGCTAAAATTAGCCATTTCAGTCGTTCGAGGTCATTACTCGGGATTACCTCATCAATCAAAAATTTGGTGGCTCCAGGGAGGACCAAACTAGCTAGCCTACTGATAATAATTAAAATAAGGCCTATAAAAAGTTGTTTTCGCCGGGGCCAGATGATAGTAGCAAATACTTGCCTTGTCGTTACTTTACGTTCCTTTTTGGGTGTCATGAAATCGGTAATCAATTAAAGATGAGAGGTAATAAAAAAGCCTGTTACTGAGGAACAGGCTTTTCAAATTCTAAATTAATTTCTTTAGTTCGTAGGGGTCAACACGTTCGAAATCAAAGAAACTTTCTCGATAGGTTCGGAGGCATTGGAG
Source organism: Spirosoma fluviale (assembly GCA_945868725.1). GTDB lineage: Bacteria > Bacteroidota > Bacteroidia > Cytophagales > Cyclobacteriaceae > Algoriphagus. The sequence goes on along the minus strand of CAMBMU010000022.1, from coordinate 16,888 downwards.
TAAATTCGTACTACCGAATTTTGTTGACCCACCTTTCCAGCGGAATTGAAAGAAACCTTAATTTCAGCAGATTTTCCAGGTGCTACCGGCTCCTTAGGCCAGCTAGGTACAGTACAGCCACAGGTAGCTGCTACATTAGAAATGATCAAAGGCTGATTTCCTGTATTGGTCAATACAAAGGTATGTGCTACTTGTTGCCCCTGTGTGATATCCCCAAAATCCTTGGAATTTTCCTTGAAGGTAATCACGGGACCTGATTGTTGAGCCTGAGCTTGAGATACAAGTGCCAAAACAAAGAAGCTAAAAAGAAGTGCTATTTTTTTCATGTTAATGTGGTTTAATTGTCAAAGATTCAAATTTTGATGGATTCTTCAAAATAACAGCTAAGAAATAGATTAAATTCCAAACGCTAGCAAAATCCTAAGTAAACCCAAAATCTAGGCATAGCAGGTTAAATAAAGCATTTTAATAGCTAATCCTCTGGCTCTCCATCTACCAATCCTTTTACGAAAAAAGTTGGGGAAAAGTTTACTAGATACAGTTCCTCAGAAGCACGTGTCACAGCGGTGTAGAGCCAACGAACAAATTCTTTATCCACCTGCTCTTCGACCAAATACCCTTGATCGATAAATACGGCCTTCCATTGCCCACCTTGCGCCTTATGGCAGGTGATGGCGTAGGCAAACTTGACTTGAAGAGCATTGAGGTAAGGGTCCTTTCGGATGTATTCCATACGCTCAGTTTTATTAGCCAGATCGGCATAATCTTCACTTACCTGATCATAAAGCGATCGATACTGTTCTCGAGTGAGTGATGGCCCCGAAGAGTATAAGGTATCTAGGATCACTTTAGCCTCAAAATAGGGCTCTTCTGCATAATCCAGCAAGCGTAACTCCAAAGTTGCAAATCGTAAGCCATATCGGTCCTCAAAATTTCGAATCTTCATCACTTCGACCAGATCCCCATTGGCTAAAAAATTCACCTTCTCGGATTCGGCCATGTAGGTGTAGTTATTCTTCACAATCATCAGCAAGTCACCCGAACTTATTTCATCCTCGTAAAAATGAATCGTTCGTCGAATATACCCGTTGTATTGTACGGCAGACTTATTGGAACGGGTGATGATGCAGGTGTTTTCTGTTCCATATTTGGAATAGGCATAGCGCAAACCATCTTCCAGCTTCTCAGAAGTCATCTTGAAAATATCCTTGAATAGGTGGGTTTGGATTTTAATCACTGCCTGCTCTGCCCCTAATTCGTGTCGCAGGCTTGTGGCATTGAATAAAATCCCAGACTCTAATTTCTGCCGCATTACTTCCACTAGCTCAATTTGCTCTGCTTCCAGTCGGTAATGGCGAAGCAGGTATTCCGCATCTAAGGCTGGACTGTATTGACTTCCTACAGGTGGTAACTGGGCGGTGTCCCCAACAAATAGCAAGCGATTGCCAACACCTGAAAAGGTATAGGTAATCAAATCCCAGAGCAGGTTACCAGACATTCCTCCATCATCAGCTAGCATAGACGATTCATCAACCACAAAAAGTGTGTCTTTGAAATAATTCTTTTGAAGCGTGAATCCTCCGCCTAGCGTACCAGCATCTCCTTTGGGTTTGTAGATAATTTTATGAATGGTAAATGCCGATCTACCAGAGTAGGTACTCATCACCTTTGCCGCCCTGCCTGTTGGTGCTAATAAAAGGGGCCGTAAATTTAAACTAGGCAGGATTTTGACTACGGCAGACAAAAGGGACGTTTTTCCTGTTCCTGCATATCCTTTTAGAATAAAGACTGGCTTATCTTCAGAGGGCTTTTGGAAAAAATCATCCATTTTTACAAAAAAACTGGCCTGGCCTAGAGTAGGTTTGAATGGAAAGCTCTTTCGTAATAATTCTGAAGGAGCAGGAGGCAGGGAGGTCAGTTTGTTCATCGCTAGACGAAAGTACATGTCAGAAGACAAGATCAGCAAAGAAATTGAGTCTAAATTTGGACATCAGCTAAGAATACGTGTGAATGGCGTTATGGTTGAAGGAAACAAAATTCTTTTAGTCAAGCACAAAATGAGTACGAATCGAGATTTTTGGTCCACTCCAGGCGGGGGGATGCAATTTGGAAGTTCTGCTCAAGAAAATTTAGTCCGCGAATTTTTGGAAGAAACTGGTTTAAAAATTACCGTAGGAGAATTTCTTTTTGTAAACGAGTACCTAGACCCTCCCCTACATGCGATCGAGTATTTTTTTCTAGTAAAAAGGATTAGCGGTACTGCAACTTTGGGGGAAGATCCAGAACTTGCAGCAGCGGATCAAATTCTTGCGGACATCCGCTGGATGACGCTGGAAGGATTGAATTCTTTGGATAAAAAATCCATCCATCCTGTATTTCTTGGAATAAAATCGCTCTCGGAATTAGTATTGTATAAAGGATATTTTAATTTTGGAAATAATTACCTAAAATAGCACGTTTTAAAACCTTTAACCCTAACCGGATTTCTAAACCTTACTCAAAATGAATCTAACAAAAGTCCTCTCTCTCGTCTTCTTTGCTGTTGCTGCCTTTCTTGGTTACCTACTTTGGAAAGGGGTCGACGACGTCGTAGAACAAGAAAAAAGAGTTGCCTTACTAGAAGCGGCTACCATTGAAAAACTTGAAATGCTTCGCGATGCCCAATTGGCATACCAGGCTGCAAATGGAAAATATTCAAGTACTTGGGATTCTTTGAGAACCTTTATTGAAACGGGTACCATTTGGATAGTACAGCGTACCGAAACCACCAAGCTGTTGGATTACGGTGCAGAAGAAATAAATGTGTCTTACGACACTATTGGTTCAATTGCAGTGCTGGACTCCTTGTTTAGCCCAGCGAAGTACCCAGACCTCAAACTTGATTTGCTTCCTGTTGTTCCAGGTTCTGGAGGAAAGCGATTTGAATTCTTTGCGGACAAAATTGAAAAGACTGGCGGGTACAAAGTAAGCGTATTCGAAATCCGTGACCCAGCTCCAATCAATCTTGAAAGAAGAGCAAATAACAACGAAAAGGCATTAAGAGTAGGATCTAGAACTGACGCATCTACAGAGGGTAACTGGAAATAACCGGTTCTTATCTTGGAAAATAACCTAAAGGTACTAGTGAGTGATAAGTTTGCTGTTCAAAACACAGCAAGCTTATCACTTTTTCTTTATCCCTCTTCCTTGCATGTATTTGCAAGGGACAAGAACCAAAGCATCACGGCAATTCATTCTTACGAACGAATTAGCTGGAAAAAACTAGATGAAGTTCTCTCGTCAGACGCCTTAACCAAGTTGGATGTTCCAGCCAAAGTTTATTTCCACGAAGCGCTTTTTACCCTATTACCAGGCGCCATTTTCCAACCGGGAAACGAAAAGGAATATCTTCAACTTGCTGGAAAACTTCCTGAATCACCTCATTTCTTTCATACCGCAGTAGATAGCAATAATGTGCAAATCCTGAGTTGTATCCCGGAGAAATTGCATAGGCCGTTGAGTAAGCGGTTTTCTGAGCTCAGCTTTTATCATGGATCTTGTTCTTTCCTCTCTTATTTATTTAAGGAACGATTCAACTTGATTGGTCAGGAGATCTGGATCAACCTTTTTGACTCCCATGCTTACCTGGCAGCTTTTACGGATCAAGAACTTTCTGTTTTCAATCGGTTTGAGGTAGAAACAAAGGAGGACGTATTAAAATACGTGTTGATTTTAATGGAATCCCTTCAGCACGATAGAAACCATGCACGCGTAACTCTATTTGGTACCATCGAAAAAAGTGGAATTACTGAGGATTGGGGAAAAAGTTACTTTGCCAATTTTAGGATTATTCGACCTCATGCCAACCAGAATTATGGACTTGGATTATCGCAAGATAAAGCCCCAACCATTTTTGAATCTTTTTGGAATTACGCATAGCCATGAAAAAAATAGCCATTTTCCCTGGTTCGTTTGACCCCTTTACCAAAGGGCATCACGATATCGTTTTGAGAAGTTTAGCACTTTTCGATGCTGTAATTATTGGGATTGGCTACAACTCTACCAAAAAAAATAGGTATTTCGATATCGAATTGATGGTAGAAAAAATAGAAGAGGTGTATAAGGATACGCCTAGAGTTTCTGTAGTCGTTTACAATGAACTTACTTCTACCCTTGCCAAAAAGTATGAGGCGCAGTTTTTAGTTCGAGGGCTGCGGAATACTACCGACTTTGAATATGAAAACACCATCAGTCAAATGAATCGCTATCTAAATGAAGAGCTAGATACGGTGTTTCTAATTACTTCCCCTCAATACGCCGCCATCAGCTCTACAGTAATTCGTGAAGTACACCGCTATGGAGGAGATGTAGATGAATTCCTCCCCTATTCCCTTTAAGCGGCCCCTGATTTTTTTAGGTATTTCTTAAATAAATACCGCATCGATGGGTAAGAATCCATTAAAGCTGCTGTTGCCTCGGTTTCGGTAAACCACTGAATTGCATCAATTCCCTCTTCTTCCTGCGGTTTCATGCTTGCATCATTGGTACAAGCCATGACATACCAGTAGGTCTTCTTTAAGATGCTGCGCCGGTTTTGGGTGTAGGTATGCCAGGTAGTGCAGAGGTGTTCTCCTAAGCGAACTTTAACATTACATTCCTCTTCCACTTCTCTTTTTGCACATTGTTCTGGCGTTTCGCCTTTATCAAATTTACCTTTTGGAAAATCCCATTTTCCGAGTCGATGAATCAATAGTACCTTTTGCTTTTTGGTAATTACTCCACCTGCAGCCTTCACAATTAAAAATCTACTTTTTACAAATTCTTTAAGCTCATTTTTCGATTCCGAAACCAAGGTAACCGAATCCAATCGCTTCATCTTTCGAGTTCGCATCAAATAAAGTAGGCGAATTACTAGGTCCAGGCTCGGTTCGTAAAAAATAACATTCCCTTCCCACTCTACATCCTCAGGGATTTCATCCACATTTTGGTAGCGATGTTCAAAGCGCTTGGTCGGATCAAGCTTTGCAAAGGAAATAAGTTCCAAAGGCTTGTCGTTCACAAAGATCTTCATGCGTAAATGGGAATAGTAGTTTTGAATCGTCCAAAAATGCATAAAAATTTGAAATAATTAGCTAGACTTTTTTGACCTACACGGCATCAATTTGGGAAATAAAAAAACTAGTGCATTTATTCCTAAAAAAATTGCGAGAGCTCCCTATCCACGCTTAGGAATCTCTTATTTTTACGCCATGGAAATTCTAAACCCAACCATCGCTGCACAAGTTGCGCGCCACCTTTTGGAAATTCAAGCCATTCGACTACAACCTGAGAAACCCTTTACCTGGGCATCTGGCTGGAAATCACCCATCTATTGCGACAATCGACTCTCCCTCTCCTATCCGGAAATTCGAAATTCCATCAAGGAAAGCCTGGTGAAAGCAGTGAAACATTTTTTCCCAGATGTGGAGGCGATTGCTGGAGTAGCCACTGCAGGCATCCCGCAAGGAGCCCTACTCGCCGATGAACTTTTGCTCCCTTTTATTTATGTACGCTCCAAGCCCAAAGGGCATGGCATGGAAAATATGATCGAAGGAAAAGTGGTGCCAAACCAGAAAGTTGTGGTGGTAGAAGACCTCGTATCTACTGGAGGAAGCTCACTTAAAGCAGTTGAAGATCTGAGGAATGCTGGATTTGAAGTTTTAGGAATGGTGGCTATTTTCTCCTATGGCTTTGAAGTGGCCGATAAAAATTTTGAAAATGCAGGGGTTCCTTTGGTTTGCTTGAGTAATTACGATGCCTTACTTCCTGAAGCCGTAAAAGAAAATTACATCGATCATTCGACCCTAAATTCCCTGGCCGAATGGCGCAAAAATCCTAGTGGCTGGATGCAGTAAAGCTATATTATGATTATCCGCAATTAGGTTAGTGACTAACCTTGTCTTTTTTCCCCTGCGGATAATCGCTCACAGACCACAGTCAACGGTCCACTGCCCACCCAATGGAACTTCAAATGGTATTTTGAGAATTATAAAATGTGTTTACCATCACTAAAATACAAAAAAGGCCTCTAAGAGGCCTTTTTTGTATTATTAGGGTTAATAATCTTCAGGATAGCCGATTATTTTATGGTTATTTTAAAAACAAGGTTTGAAGACTAGATAAGTGAGCTGTGGACTATGGTCAGTGGTCTGTTGACGGTTACATTTCTTTCGGAAACCAGGTGGCATACATCGGGTAATTTTTTGCAGTTCGCAGGATGACTTCCCTCATGTTGTCCCCAATATCTTTAACTTTTTTTGCCGGCATGCCTGCATAGATGGACCCAGCTTCCACTACTGTGCCCGCTAGAACTACTGCTCCAGCAGCAATCACGGCATCGGAATGAATAATTGCTCCATCCATCACAATGGCACCCATTCCCACCAGCACCCGATCATGGATGGTACAGCCATGAACGATGGCATTGTGCGCAATAGACACTTGATTGCCAATGAATGTGCCCGCTTGCTTGTACGTACAATGGATTACCGCACCATCCTGAATATTGGTATCCTCTCCAATTCGGATTTCATTTACATCGCCTCGAATCACTGCGTTGAACCAAACGGTGCAGTTTTTACCCAATTTCACATCTCCTACCACGGTAGCATTGGGTGCCAGCCAGCAATTTTCACCCATTTCAGGAGAAACTCCATTTACCTCTAAAATACAAGCCATAGTGCCTTTAATTTATGCTTCAATTTTTATTTCACGGGGAAATTAAAAACTTTTCAAACAGTCCCCCTTCTTTTTATTCAAATTCAGTGATTCTAAATGCCAATACCTCTTTTTAACCCAATTCCACTGACTAAAAAATAGTAGTTTAGCTCAGCAGAGTGAAGTAGCAAATCCCAGACTCCATTTGCCTCCGGTTAAATTCGGCTTTGAACATGGAAAAAAGTTTATACGACTTTCCGATTCGAAAAATTATCCACTTGGATATGGATGCATTTTATGCATCCGTAGAGCAACTAGACCATCCCGAGTGGCGAGGAAAACCTTTGGCAGTGGGTGGCAATGAAAGCCGAGGTGTGGTGGCTGCTGCAAGTTATGAAGCTCGGAAATTTGGTGTTTTTTCCGCCATGTCTTCCGTATTGGCTGCAAAAAAATGTCCTGACTTAATCTTTGCCAAGCCCAGGTTTGAACGCTACAAGGAAATCTCAAGCCAGATCCAGGAGATTTTCTTCGAATATACCGACTTAGTGGAGCCCCTCTCCCTGGATGAAGCTTTTTTGGATGTGACTGAAAATAAGTTGCACTTAAATTCCGCCTCTCTTATCGCGACAGAAATACGTGAAAAAATCAAACTTAAAACTGGTTTAAATGCCTCAGCGGGCATATCCTACAATAAGTTTTTAGCCAAAATCGCCTCAGACCTCAACAAACCAAATGGACAAGCCATCATCCTTCCCGAGGAGGCATCGGGATTTTTGGAAAAACTTCCGATTGGTAAATTTTTCGGGATTGGGAAAGTCACCGCTGAAAAAATGCGCCAAATAGGAATCCATTGTGGTAAAGATTTAAAAGAGTATTCCTTGCAGTACCTGGTAAAACGATTTGGAAAAGCAGGGGCTCATTATTTTCAAATTGTCCGTGGGATTCATCTCTCAGCAGTTCAGCCTGAACGCACTCGAAAATCATTGAGCGCAGAAAATACCTTTGAAAAAGATCTTTTTCTGCCCCATGAATTGGAGGAACAACTTCAGCATATCTATCAGGAATTGCTTCGTCGATCCAAGAAAACAGGCATTCGAGGAAGGACAGTTACGCTAAAGATCAAATACAATGATTTTTCACAACAAACTAGAAGCAAAACTTTTGATCGATTCCCTGAAGATCAACCCCTTTGGCAAACTGCTTTGGAGCTATTAAATCAGGAATCCTTAATCAAACCAATTCGCCTTCTAGGACTGGGATTTTCCAACTTTTCTGAAGGTGAGCACCCTTTAAGCATCCCTGAACAGTTGCCTATTCCATTTTAAATTCCCTTTTTCAAAAAGAAAAAATATCCTGCCATTTTGTCTGTATTTTCTTAAATTTGTATCCAATAGCAATCCTTTTTCGTTGCGACTTAGTTAAGAAAGTACTGAGATTGCTCAATTACCCATACGACCACAGTTCCATGGATCTGATTAAAGACATAGACATTCTTTCCGCCGAAGAAGCGCAAGTTTCTGATTTTCAAACCACACCAGAGGGAAACACCGGAAAGGCCAAAAAGGTCTATATCGAGAGCTACGGCTGTGCCATGAATTTTTCGGACTCCGAAATCGTCGCTTCCATCATGAAGGACAACGGCTACGATACCACCTCGGACATGAAAAAAGCAGACGTGATTTTTTTAAATACCTGCTCTATCCGAGAAAAAGCAGAACAGACTGTACGCAATCGACTGAACCACTTCAATGGTTTGAAAAGAAATAAGCCCGGAATGACGATTGGCATCCTCGGTTGCATGGCCGAGCGCCTCAAGGAAAAACTTCTGGAGGAAGAAAAAATCGTAGACCTAGTTGTGGGACCCGATGCTTACCGTGATCTCCCCAACTTAGTGGCCACTGCAGAGGAGGGTTTAAAGGCGATCAATACCTTCCTATCTCGAGAAGAGACCTATGGAGATATTTCGCCTATACGCCTCAACTCCAATGGGGTATCTGCCTTTATTTCCATCATGAGAGGCTGTGACAACATGTGTTCATTTTGCGTGGTACCACTTACACGAGGCAGGGAACGAAGCCGAGATCCAGAATCTATCCTTGCTGAAGCACGAGATTTGTGGAGCAAAGGGTATAAGGAAGTAACCTTGTTGGGTCAAAATGTAGACTCCTACAAATGGTCTGCTGAAGAAAATAACAAAGCTCGGCTCAATAAAAAAGGGGAAGAGGTAGGCCAAGTAATTAATTTTGCAAACCTGCTCGAAATGGTGGCTCAGGTAAGCCCTCAACTGCGAGTTCGCTTCTCTACTTCCCATCCGAAAGACATCACCGACGAGGTGCTGCATACGATGAAGAAATACGATAACATTTGTAAATCCATCCACCTTCCCGTACAATCTGGTAATGCCCGCGTATTGGAGCTCATGAATCGAACGTATGACCGAGCTTGGTACTTGGATCGGGTACGAGCCATTCGTGAGATCTTAGGAGAAGAATGCGGGATTTCTTCTGACATGATTGCAGGTTTTTGCACCGAAACCGAAGCTGAACACCAAGACACCTTGAGCCTGATGGAGCAGGTTAAGTTCGATTTCTCCTACATGTATTTCTATTCTGAGCGTCCCGGTACGCTGGCAGCAAAAAAATACCCAGATGACATTCCTCTGGAAACCAAAAAAAGTAGATTGGCCGAAATTATCGATAAGCAGAGCGAATTGTCCCTAGAACGCAACCGCTTGGACGTAGGCAAAGAACAGGTAATCCTCATCGATGGTGCCTCCAAAAAATCTGGAGACGAACTGCGCGGCAGAAACTCCGCCAACAAGGTGGTGATCGTCACCTCGGAAGGTCTTCAGCAGGGTGATTATGTCCGCGTCAAAATTACCGGAAGCTCCAGAGGCACCTTATTTGGAAGCGTCCTAGAAATAAACCCAAGCAACATCGCATGATCACAGCACCAGAAATCCAAAGTGTCAAGCAGCGATTTGGGATCATCGGTCATAGTCCTTTGCTCAACCATGCCATTCAGGTGGCCATGCAAGCATCGCCTACAGATATGACCGTACTGATTACTGGAGAAAGTGGCAGTGGTAAAGAGAGTTTTTCAAAAATCATCCATTCCCTATCCTTGCGAAAGCATGGCAAATTCATCGCCATTAACTGTGGAGCAATTCCAGAGGGGACGATCGATTCGGAGTTATTTGGTCACGAAAAAGGATCCTTTACAGGCGCTCATGAGGCTCGAAAAGGATATTTTGAAGTAACAGATGGAGGTTCGATTTTTTTGGATGAAATTGGAGAGATGCCTTTGGGAACCCAAGCTAGGCTCCTTCGGGTCTTGGAAAATGGAGAGTTTATAAAAGTAGGATCCTCTAAAGTTCAGAAAACCAATGTCCGCGTAATCACTGCGACCAATGTCAATTTGATCAAAGCTGTAGAAAAAGGGAAATTCAGAGAAGATCTGTATTACCGACTAAACACCGTGCCCATTTTTGTACCTCCCCTTCGGGAAAGAGGAGAAGACATGTTGCTACTTTTCAGAAAGTTTACAGGTGATTTCTCTGAAAAATACCATGTTAAAGCCATCACCTTGGATGCAGCCGCCCAAGAAGTATTGCTACGGTATCCATTTCCAGGAAATATTCGGCAGCTAAAAAATATTGCAGAGCAGGTCTCCCTTTTAGAAGAACAGCGGGAAGTGGATGCCGTCACGATGTCACGCTATTTGCCTGAGGCGAGCACCCGTCTCCCCTTGGCGTTTAAAGGCGGCAATTCAGAGTCTTCGGATTTTTCCGAAAGAGATATCTTGTACAAAGTCCTTTTTGACATGAAAAAGGATATGAATGAATTAAAAAAGCTAATCCTTGAATCCTACCAGAGCGGCGGAATCAATTCTTCACTAATTCAAAAGCATCAGGGGTTATTTGAAGACATGGAGGCGAACATAATGCCTAAGGAGATGTCAGAATCGCCAAACCAATTCACCATGCCTTTGCTCCTTGAATCAAAAAACACGGATTCTCCGCAGGAAGAGGAGTATGAGGACGAAGTTATCGAAGATATTGTGCATGAAGAGGATGACAATTCCCTATCCTTGGAGCGGAAGGAGAAAGAAATGATCCTCAAAGCATTGCGGAAACACAACAATAAAAGAAAGTATGCAGCCAACGACCTTGGTATCTCCGAACGGACGCTCTACCGAAAAATCAAACAATATGATATTGAATAGATCTTCCCTGTTCCTGTTGGTTGTGTTATCCTTAGGACTCTCTGCTTGTTCCATAAAATACAGCTTTACAGGCACCAACATCAATTACGAGCTGGTAAAATCTTTCTCAGTGGAGAATTTTTTCAATGACTCAGGAGGTGGTCCTGCAAACATGGAGCAGCGATTTACAGAAGCATTGAAAGAATATTACCAGCGTAACACCCAGCTTGAACTAATTCGAAATAATGGAGATCTCCAGTTTTCTGGCTCCATTGTCCGCTATTCGCTATCACCGCAGGCCGTCGTATCCTCTGGTGACCCGAATCTACCCGACCGAGCAGGGCAAATGCGACTCACCATTGCTGTGGAAGTGGAGTACATCAACATGAGCAATGAAGAGGAAAACAAAAAACAAACCTTTACCTTTTTTCAGGATTATGATCCTCGGTCGGTGACTTTGTTAGATGTAGAAAATCAATTGGTAGAAGATATTTTCGAAACAATCATCCAAGATATTTTCACGGCCACAGTCGCCAATTGGTAAAATCCGTATATTGAAATCAAATTAATTGCTGTGAACGCATCTCAATTTCTAGAACTCATCCAAAAAGCAGATCAGCTTGAAAAAGCGGATCATTTACTTCTCGAGAAGGTTCAGAAAAACTTTCAATTTTTCTATTTATCCCATGCACTAGCTACAAGATTTGAGTTAAAAAATCAAGAAAGTAGCCCTTCACTTCCGCTTGCCGCCGTTACAAGTGTGGATCGAGTTTGGTTGAAAAATTGGTTACTCCAACCCCTTGGATCGAAAAAAAAGCAGAAAGAAGGAGGTTCAAGTGAGAAATCATCCTTGGAAAGTACAGGTGCATCTACTAAAAATCTAGAAGGTGATCACTCGGAAAAAATAAAGGTTAAAAAAAAACGAGAGGCCCCCAAAGACGACTTAATCGAGAGTATCCGAAGAAAAGAGAAGAAAGAAATTTTAGACGCAGAAAAAAGAGCGCAAAATGACTTGATTAAGGAATTTAGTAAAAAGGAAATCAAGCTTGCCACCATCAAGGAGATTGAAGCCAATAAAAATAATGAGAATTTAGCCACTGCGAGTACCCGCTTAAATGAAGGGTTAATTTCCGAAACTTTTGCTGCTATTCTTCTCCAGCAAAGCAAAAAAGCGATGGCAATTGAAATTTATGAGAAGCTTGCTTTGAAGTTTCCCGAGAAAAGGGCTTACTTTGCGGACCTAATTGAAAAATCAAAAGAATAAATCCAATTTTATGTTTACTCTATTATTAAGTGTTATTTTGGTTTTAGCGGTTTTGCTAATCCTAGTGATTTTAGGCCAAAATTCAAAGGGTGGCGCTGGTGCCGCATTTGGTGGAAGTGCTTCACAAATCATGGGGGTAACTCGCACAGGTAATGTTTTGGAAAAGGCAACCTGGATTTTAGCGATTTCTATTCTAGGATTGGCTCTTGCATCATCCGTTTTTTTTACAAGCAGCCAGCCCAACCAATTTTCATCTCCGAATATTGAGACTGCCAAAGAGCAAGTGGTTGCTCCGGCTTTCGGAGACACTCAAAATGCAATTCCAGCTCAAGGAGTCACTCCTACTGATACCACGACTACCAAATAAAATAACCACATTAAATCGATGAGCCTTACTGCGAAGTAAGGCTCTTTTTTTTAGGTCAACTGACAAGTTGATGACAGCGAGCTAGTAAAAGAGAAAAATTGGCAGATAGATTCATGGTCTAAACCCTCTTTTTCGAATGAAAATCTGAGTTATTGCGTCGATTTGTCAGAATAAAGTCAAGTTCAACCCTTGGCATAAGAAGTGCAGGTAGGAGTTTGTAAGTTTACTAAAACCCTTAACATTTTATATCTATGTCAAAAGTGAACATCAAACCTCTTGCAGACCGCGTTTTGGTTGAGCCAGCAGCTGCAGAAGAAAAAACTGCTTCCGGTCTTTACATTCCGGACACTGCAAAAGAAAAGCCTCAAAAAGGTACCGTCATCGCAGTAGGTAACGGCAAAAAGGATGAACCATTGACTGTCAAAGTTGGAGACACTGTGTTGTATGGAAAGTACTCCGGCACAGAGTTGAGCGTCGATGGAAACGACTACCTCATCATGAGAGAGTCTGATATTTTCGCAATTCTTTAATTAGTTAATCACACCCTGAAAAATTTTAATAAAAATGGCTAAACAACTATTTTTCGATACTGACGCTAGAGATCGACTCAAGAAAGGCGTTGACGCACTTGCTGACGCAGTAAAAGTAACCCTAGGCCCTAAGGGCAGAAATGTCATCATTGACAAAAAATTCGGCGCTCCCACCATTACTAAAGACGGTGTATCGGTAGCGAAAGAAATCGAACTTAAGGAGCCTATCGAAAACATGGGCGCACAATTGGTAAAAGAAGTTGCTTCCAAAACTGCCGACCAGGCGGGTGATGGAACGACTACTGCAACCGTATTGGCGCAAGCAATTTTTGGTGTAGGCATCAAAAATGTAGCGGCAGGTGCAAACCCAATGGACCTCAAAAGAGGCATTGACAAAGCAGTAGCTGCAGTGGTTGCTGAATTGAAGGCCAACTCCAAGCCCATCTCCACATCCAAGGAAATCGCTCAGGTAGCCACCGTGTCTGCCAACAACGACGAAGCAATTGGTAAAATGATTGCCGATGCCATGGATAAAGTGGGCAAAGACGGCGTCATTACCGTAGAAGAGGCAAAAGGAACAGAAACTGACGTTAAAACTGTGGAAGGAATGCAGTTTGACCGTGGATACCTTTCTCCTTACTTCGTGACCAACACAGAGAAAATGGAAGTAGAACTAGATCATCCTTACATCTTGATCTACGACAAAAAAATCTCTTCCATGAAAGAATTGCTTCCTGTACTTGAGCCTGTAGCTCAGTCTGGAAAGCCATTGTTGATCATCGCTGAAGATGTGGATGGTGAAGCACTCGCTACCTTGGTAGTAAACAAAATCAGAGGCGCTTTGAAAGTAGCTTCTGTAAAAGCGCCTGGCTTTGGTGACCGAAGAAAAGCCATGTTGGAAGACATTGCTGTCTTGACTGGTGGAACAGTAATCTCAGAAGAGAGAGGCTTCAAGCTAGAAAATGCAACAGTTGACATGCTTGGAAGAGCAGAAAAAATCAACATCGACAAGGACAACACTACCTTGGTAAACGGTGCAGGTGATAAGAGTGCTATCAAAGGCAGAATTGCTGAGATCAAAGCTCAAATCGAAAAAACTACTTCTGACTACGACAAGGAGAAATTGCAGGAAAGACTTGCAAAGCTTTCTGGCGGTGTGGCCATCCTTTACATTGGCGCTGCTACAGAAGTAGAAATGAAAGAGAAGAAAGACCGTGTAGACGATGCCTTGCATGCCACTAGAGCAGCAGTGCAAGAAGGTGTGGTCGTTGGTGGTGGTGTCGCGTTTGTACGCGCTGCTGCAGCCCTTGACAGCTTGAAAGGTGAAAATGAAGATCAAGATACCGGTATCAATATCATCCGTATAGCGATCGAAGCTCCTTTGAGAACCATCGTAAGCAATGCAGGTGGAGAGCCCTCTGTTGTGGTCAACAAAATCAGAGAAAACAAAGGCAACTACGGCTACAATGCGCGTACGGACAAATATGAAGACTTGTTCAAAGCAGGTGTCATTGACCCAACCAAGGTGACTCGTCTGGCTCTTGAGAATGCAGCGTCTATCGCAGCTTTACTTTTGACTACCGAGTGTGTGGTAGCAGACGTGAAGGAAGAAGGTCCTGGAATGCCTCCTATGGGTGGCGGTGGAATGGGTGGCATGATGTAATCATCCTCCCCTTCTTACAAAAACAAAAAGGAGATCCAATTGGATCTCCTTTTTTCGTTTAATGCCGAATGAATTCAGAGTGTATTAAACCTTGGACCATCAATGAGTTTCTTATTGGATATTTTTGCGGTTTTGCCAACTTATAGGCAGTCCGAATTAGGGGTATTTACAGTTGTACGCTGTTACCTGCTAGCACTTTCCACAAACTTAATGGCTTCTTCCGGAGTAAATATTGAAATACTACTGCGCTTAAAATCTACGCCATTTCTAGTTACGATTCCGCTAATATTCGGGTTCAATTTAGCACTGTAATATTGCAGCGCATCTTCAAAATCATTGAAATCTGAATTTAATGATTCCTTTATACTGCCTGATGTCAAATCAATAACTTCAGTCATTTCTATCAATCTACTCAGTATTCGAATCGTCTCTTTATGAGAGCTGACTTTTCTAACCACATAGTAGATGTTATTGTAGGAAATAGCAGACAAATACAAGTTGACTTCTCCTTTTTCTGAATAATCAAAAAGTCTTCCAGCCAAGGAAGAGAACGGTTTACGATCTGTTAAAAAGTCAATTACAATATTCGTGTCCAAAAATAAATGAATCATTGGGCATGTTTTTTAGAAATTGCTTCTGACAGTTCCTTCTTGTAATCAAAATCTTTCGGAAGTTTAATTGAGCCCATTAATTCTTTCACTTTCGGGGAAAAATCCTCATGATTAGCTTCCTTCTGGACGAGAGCTTTCAAATAGTTTTCAATAAGCCCTGATAAACTTCTGCCGTTTTTCTTTGCATATACTTTTGCAGATTCTATAACCTCTTTTTCTACGGTTAACGTGAGCTTGGTTGCCATTTACGTGTGTTTTATTATTCAAATATACGTGTAATTCTTGAAGTGGGCAATTGGGCTCTGAATATTTTAGGTGCTTGCCTATAACGGATTCAGGCTTGGCGAAGGTGGCGATTTTCACCATCCGCCGCGGCGGATTGATGCAGAGCACAAAACTTTCAGCTACCACTAAATTGTCTGTGGAGCTCGAAACCCAGCCTATTGCAAATGTGCTGATATGCGTTCGGCTTTCTTGCTTATCATTCTAGTTGGTATTCTTTTTTCAAATCAGCCTTTAAATCTTCGGCGCTTTTCTTCAGCTTTTTAAGTAACACTAATTTGGACCGCCTTGAGCCATTCATTTGTAGTGTATGAAAAGTCATTTCTTTTAGCATTTCAATATCGTAGGTTCTAAGAGATGGGTTGTCATTACTTCGCTCAATATTTCCATTGTCGGACTCTTGTCTTCTCAAGATGGCAGGATCAAGAACTTTTGCAGCAATATTTTTAAAATTATCAAACTCATGATTATAATTATCCTCGAGTAGGCGAATCCTCAAAAACTGGCTATAATACTCCATAATTTTATTAGATGCTTCCGTTTTTCTTATAAGCCGAAAGCCTCCTGAATTTTTTAACTGGTCGAATGTACGGCTGTTATTTGCAAAAGGGTAAATCCTTGGACCTGTCCTTGCCGCAAAGTATATTTGATCTCCATGTTGTTTTGCAAGCTGAGGAGTGTTGAGTAAATCCATTAAAGTATCGAGACTTTTAATTCCCTGATGTTCATGCACTATCAGTGTATTCAAGCTTATTATATCATCCTCCAAATCTGTAGTCAGCGATTTTATGAACTGTAATTCTCGGTCTTTTTCTATCTTATGCTCTAATTGATACTCCGCTAAAAAACCGCAGAAGACTGCAAGAAATAGCATTAAAAACTCCCAGAAATAAGACTTCCAGTTTTTTTTGTGATGTGGTTCTGCTGGATTGTGAGCATGATGATGTACTTCCATATTTTCAGTTTCTTGAGTTGAATTAATAGTCTCCAAATCTTGAATTGGAGTAATTTCGTTTTGAGAATTTTCCGAATCAGTTTCTAGTGATTTATTTAAATTTTCTTCTTCTATATTTTCTTCCATTTTAATATTAATTTCTTACTATTCTAGAATTCTCCGATTTTCCGTTAGCATGACGCACATCGTTTTGCGTATATGACTTGTGGCGGTTTTCAAAGTACTTTCTTGTCGGATTGCACTAAACCTACTTAAAAGCACAAGGCTTGAATTTTCCACTTTCTCCGCCATAAGTTATATACGCAGTTGTGTGCAGTAGAATTATTTTCTAACTGTCG
>CAMBMU010000021.1 GCA_945868725.1 Spirosoma fluviale | reverse complement strand
TCGCTCAACGAAGGCTCCTTCTTGCTGATGCCTAGTAGCATGCCCCACTCGGGTATGCAGGAAAATAAAGAGGTACTCCAAAAATTAGACATGCTAGTAGCCGCCATACCTGAAGTAGACATGGTAGTCGGAAAAGCGGGAAGGGCTGAAACGGCTATTGACCCTGCACCCATCACGATGTATGAAAATACAATCAACTACAAGTCCGAATACCTGAGTGATGCACAAGGAAAGCGGCTTCGCTTTGCCATGGAAGATGGAAAATACCTGCTGAAAAACGGAAGCTATTTCGACCCCAATACCATGTCCCTTCAGGAGTTGGACGTCACCCAACTGCAGCCAGATGAGTCTGGAGAATACTTCAGACAGTGGAGAGCACATATCCGCAACCCAGACGATATCTGGCAAGAGATCCTTGCCGTGATCAAACTGCCTGGAGTCACGAGCTCACCCAAGCTGCAGCCCATAGAAACACGCTTGGTCATGCTTCAAACGGGCATGAGAGCCCCGATGGGAATAAAGGTATATGGACCTGATTTAGAAACGATTGAATCCTTTGGATTAAAGTTAGAAGGCTATTTAAAGGAGATTCCTTCCGTTAAAAAGGAGGCCGTTTTTGCAGACCGGATTGTGGGTAAACCCTACCTCGAGTTGGCCATTGACCGGGACAAAATCTCCCGCTACGGATTGAATGTGGTCGATGTACAGGAGTTTATCGAAACAGCCATCGGGGGCATGAAGCTCAGCACGACGGTAGAAGGCAGAGAGCGCTTTCCAATTCGGGTGCGCTATGCCAGAGAATTCCGAGATGACCCCGAAGCGATTGAAAATTTACAAATCCCTACCCCCCTTGGAAACTACATCCCCTTGGGTCAACTGGTCGACATTCAATACCGACCAGGCCCAGACATGATTCGTGGAGAAAATAGCTTCCTGGTTGGATTTGTCCTCTTGGACAAAAACGAAGGCTTCTCCGAAGTAACTGTTGTAGAAGATGCCAAAGCCTACTTGGATGAGAAAATTGCTTCGGGCGAACTCACCGTACCAGAAGGTGTACGCTTTGAATTTTCTGGTTCCTATGAAAATCAAGTCCGTGCAGAGAAGCGCCTAGGTCTGGTCGTACCGCTTTGCCTCGTACTCATCTTCCTACTGCTCTATTTTCAATTTAGGGCCGTTTCTACCACGCTATTTGTGTTCACAGGTATTGCGATGACCTTTTCGGGGGGCTTCCTGATGCTTTGGCTTGTGGGATTGGATGGCTTCTTAAACATTGATCTCTGGGGGACCAACTTGCGTGATCTATTCCAAATGAAAGCCTACAACCTAAGTGTAGCAGTTTGGGTGGGCTTCATCGCCTTGTTTGGTATCGCTACGGACGATGGAGTGGTTGTCGCCTCCTATCTAGACCAAAGCTTTGCCAAAAAGAAACCTGGCACTGTAGAAGAGATTCGTAACGCAGTCTTAGAAGCAGGTAAGCGCCGCGTCTTGCCTTGCATGATGACTACGGCCACTACCCTATTGGCCCTGATTCCCATCTTCACATCCACGGGTAGAGGTTCAGACATCATGGTACCCATGGCCATCCCTGCACTCGGAGGCATGGTTTTGGAGATCACCACCGTATTTATTGTACCCACCTTATATTGCTGGTGGGCTGAACGAAAATTGAATCAAAAGGCAAAGGAAACCCCTTTGGCTACTTCTCAGACATCCGATGAAAAATAAGCACTTACCTACTCTTCGATTCGTTGCAGCAGTAAACAGGCAGATGCGGGTTTTAACCCTCACCCTCACCCTTGCTTCACTGCTTGTGTTCCTCTGGACCGGAACTCAGTCCATCCAAGCCCAATCCTTGGATGACTATCTCTTACAGGCCGAAGAAAATAACCCAGGACTAAAGGCAGCTTACGCGCGCTACCAAGCAACTGCAGAACAGGTCAATCAAGCGAGTCTTCCAAATCCTGAGCTCCAAGTTGGTGCCTTCATACGCCCCATGGAGCGATTTATGGGCAATCAAACGGCGGACTTTAGACTGATGCAGATGTTCCCTTGGTTTGGGATGCTCTCCACCCAAAAGGAAGAAGCTTACCACATGGGGCAAGCCGACTACCAATTGTTCTTGGAGGAAAAAAATCGCCTGTTTTTCGAGGTGAAATCTACCTGGAACTCGCTGCTTCTACTCCAAGGAGAGCAGCAACTTGCCCAAGAAAACCTAGAATACCTGATGAAGTATGAAACGCTTGCCTTGATGCAGTACCAAGCGGGTAATTTGATTGCGCTGCCTAGTACCAGTTTTCGCCCAGCTAATGACACCAAGGCTACTTCCAGCACAGGCCAAATGTCAAGTATGGGCGGGGCTACCCAAACGCCGATGCAGGGATCGCCAAGTTCATCCTCAAGTATGTCGGCCCTTCCGATGGCGGGAAGCAGCACCGGCCTAACCGCCATTCTTCAAATCAGGTTGCAGATTAAGGAGCTCGAATCCACCCTGCAGCAGCTCGCCGCCAACAAGGAAGTCATCCAATACCAATTCCAGAAACTCCTCAATCAGCCTATGGAAGCAAACCTCGTCTTGCCAACAACTTGGGAAAAGGCGCAGCTCACACTAGCCAAGGAAGACTACTTGGAAAAAATAAAGGAAAGCAATCCCATGCTTGGCATGTATGCTTCAGAGCAAATGGCCTATACACAGCAAGCCAAAATGGCCAAGCTAGAGGGCAAGCCCATGGTCGGTGCGGGAGTCAACCTCATGACCTTCACGCCAAGAATAGAAAATGGCATGCGCATGGGGTCAGGTGACGACATGGTCATGCCTATGGTGACCTTGAATCTGCCCATCTACCGCAAAAAAATAGCCTCCAAAATAAAGCAGGCCGACTACCTGAAAAATGGAGCAGCAATGCAGCAAGAAGAAACAGCTAACCAGCTTACCCTACAGTGGGCGACTGCCTTTCGGGATTGGGAGGAAAGTGAACGCCTGCTCAGCCTTTATGAGGCTCAAGTGGCTTTGGTGGAGCAACAGCTTTCTGTCATGGAAACCACCTATTCGAGCGGTGCCCTTTCGCTTTCAGAAGTGATTCAAACCCAACAACTACTGCTCGACTACCGCAGAAAAAAACTCAATGCCCTTTATCAGCAGCACCAAAGTTTGGCACAACTAGACGCCTTGCTTTCGCCAAGTCCTTCACTTTCTAATCCGAACCAGCCATGAAAAATATCTTTTCAACTAAAATAGCCCAGCTAGCACTTATCTTGGTCGTAGGACTGGTCCTAGGATGGGGATTTCGTGCGATGACCTCAGCAGATACGGACACACACGCACATGAGCAGGGAGAAGGCTTACCTTCCATTTGGACCTGCTCCATGCACCCTCAAATCAGGCTTCCAGAAGCTGGCGATTGCCCCATTTGTGGCATGGACCTGATTCCAGCAGACCAAGAATCCGCAGGTAGCAGCAATCCACAAGCCCTCCAAATGACGGAAGAGGCCATGGCCTTGGCGCAGGTACAAACCCTCGTGGTCGGTGGCGCTCAAACAAAAAAGGAATTGCTGCTTTCGGGCAAGCTTCAGGCCGATGAACGTGAAAATGCATCGCTAACGGCAAAGTTTCCGGGCAGAATAGAAAAGCTATTCATCACCTTCACCGGTGAACAGGTCAAAGCAGGACAGCGAATTGCCACTGTGTATTCCCCTGAGTTGCTCACTGCACAGAAGGAGTTGCTTGAAGCGGCAAAAACAAAAGCAAGCTTCCCACAACTGTATCAGGCAAGCAAAGACAAGTTGAGCTTTTGGAAACTAAGTGCAGCACAAATCGCGGAAATCGAACGCAGTGGCCAAGTCAAAGAGCGGATAGACATCCTTGCCGATCAATCGGGCGTAGTGCTGCAAAAAAATGTTTCAGTTGGCGATTATGTCTCCATGGGGTCGGTGCTTTTCACTGTTACCAACCTGAATAGCCTCTGGCTGCTACTGGACGTCTACGAGACCGACCTTCCCTTCGTAGCGATTGGTGATGACATCCAATTTACGGTGGCAGGCAGGCCTGGGGAGACGCTGAATGCAAAAGTAACTTTCCTTGACCCACTCATCAATGCCAACACGCGGGCTGCCTCAGTACGGGCTGAGATCCGTAATGTGGGCAATGCACTAAAACCAGAAATGTTTGTGACGGCACGCATCCAAACTAAAAATAAGGCAAGTTCAGCAGAAGTTACCGTGCCCCGCACTGCCGTCTTATGGTCAGGGAAGCGTTCCATCGTGTATGTAAAAGTTCCAAATGCGACAATTCCCGAATTTATCCTGAGAGAAGTCACCCTTGGAAACCGCTTGGGCGAAAACTACCAAATCACGGCAGGACTTCAAGCAGGCGAAGAAATCGTTTCCTACGGGGCTTTTGCGCTAGATGCTTCCTCCCAACTTTCTGGAAAACCAAGCCTCCTCAATCGCGGTACGCAGCAAGTGGAAGTTTCAGCAGCATTTAGCCAGCAACTCACGGCTGTTGTCGAATCGTATTTTCTCATAAAAAACAATTTGGTCAAAGATCAACTGCCTACGAAAGCCGTACAAACACTTGCCCAAGCTTTGGTCAAGGTAAGTGCTGATGGAACAGGAAAAGACAATGTGAAATGGGAAAAAATAAAGTCGGGACTATCCGATGCAACAGCCAAAATAAAGGGGTCAAAGGATCTTGCTTCGGCAAGAACCCACTTTTCATCCCTTTCGACCCAGGTCATCCAATTCACCGAAACCTACAAACTCACCAAGGCGGCAGTATACCAAGATTACTGCCCCATGGCCTTCAACAACAAAGGAGGCTATTGGCTGAGCGAAACGAAGGAAATTACAAATCCCTACTTTGGGGCATCTATGCTTACCTGTGGGGAGGTGAAGCAAACGTATTTGAATAGTTTGCCCAACCTAACTCCGTGAGGTATTAAGTAGTTAAACCACTCATAGAATCGCTCCGTATAGATCCAATGACTACCTGCTTTTTACAACAAGTCAAAGGGAATACTACCAGTTGAAGTCCAGTTAAGTGAGCTGTGGGTCGTGGACATTCTTCAGAGTACGATTATTCGCTGTGGTTAGCACTCCTATTAAGCCACAGACATGATTTGTATCTCTATTTCGACAGTAAAAGAATTAATGATGAATTTTTTAACTATTTTCATCATAAAATAATTTTGATGTTGAACTCGACACCATCAAAAATGTTTAATAGTGAAATTAATAGCAAAATTCATCATCATGGCATACGACAAAAATACTTCCTTCAACGATCTTCCAGATCTGCCGCCACTTGGCTTTACAGAGTCACCTGAACTATTACGGCTTCTTGCAAAGGGCTATCGTCATCTGGGCGAATTAAACGGACTCTGTGCTTCCCTACCAGACCCACAACTACTCATTAATACCATCATCCTTCAAGAAAGCAAGGACAGCTCGGCAATTGAAAATATTGTAACCACTCAGGATGAACTGTACAAGGCAGCAATAGAGGAAGCTACAGCCAACCAGGCAGCAAAAGAAGTATTGAGCTATAGGGAGGCTCTGTATGTTGGTCTTGAAAAAATGAAGGCTCAAAAAAATTTGTTGCTCACCAATACCATGGTTGAAATTGTACAAACGATAAAGCAAAATAAATCAGGTATCAGAAATATGCCTGGTACGGCATTAAAGAATGCAATAAATGGAGAAGTAATTTATACCCCTCCTTGTTGCGAAGAAGTTTTAAGAGAAAAGCTAGCTGCCTTAGAACAGTTTATTAACGATCCTGATTTATCTGCATTAGATCCATTGGTAAAAATGGCCTTCATACACTATCAGTTTGAAGCAATACATCCATTTGCCGACGGCAACGGAAGAACTGGACGAATATTAAATGCATTGTACCTGGTACAGCAAGAACTTTTATCACAGCCTGTGCTTTACTTAAGTTCGTACATTATAAAACATAAAACAGAATACTACCAATTGATACGAAGTGTAACAGAAAAATCCAAATGGAACGACTGGATAATGTATATACTCACCGCTCTCATAGAAACCACACAGCTCACGACCAAAAAAATAAGGACAATGCTTTCGATTAAGGAAGACTATGAAAAGCAGATGAAAGAAGTGTTGGGTTCCTCATTCAGCCATGAGCTACTTCAATTACTGTTTACTTTGCCTTACCTTAAAATTGACTTGCTTGTAAAAAGAGAGTTAGCACACAGGCAAACGGCATCAACCTGGTTAAAAAAGCTGACAGCTGCTGGAATTGTTAAGCCTCAAAAAATTGGAAGAACGACGTATTACATTAACCATAGGCTGATGGACTTAATGACAAGTAATTAGAAAACACGATTAACCACAGTGGTAAACACTCCTCTCTAGCCACTGGATTGATTGCTGATAATCATAAATTAAACCCCTGATCATGAAAAAAATTAATTACTTCTTTCTATTTTTCTTACTCATTGCAAGCTGTGGTGGTAACACAGAAAATCAAACCACAGCCGTCCCAACAGAAGACCATAGCCAGCACCAAGCAGCAGCAGAAAAACCGGCTGCTTCAAAAAGTCCTAAAAAAATGGCCATGGCCATCGTCGATGGCAATCATATCCACATTGATTATTCTTCTCCAAGCGTGAGAGGCAGACAAATTTTTGGAGGATTAGTAGCCTATGGAGAAGTTTGGGCAACTGGTGCACATAAAGCCACCTGGATACAATTCGATAAATCCGTGAAAATCGGTGAAAAAATTGTTCCTGCGGGAAAATATGGGCTGTTCACTATACCTGGAGAAAAAGAATGGACTGTCATCATCAATCAGGTTTGGGATATGCACTTGGCAGATGACTACGATCCAAGCAAGGATGTTATTCGATTTACCTGTACGCCAGAAAAGCTCGACAGCTCCGTGGAGTCCCTCACCTACCAGGTACAAAAAATTGCTAGTCAAACTACCACAATCTCTATCTCTTGGGATAAAACGAAGATCAAATTTGACGTAAAGAATAGCTAAGAGTCCTATTTCTTTCCCTTTCCAAAAGACAAAGCGTTAAACTTGTGACTAAAACACCCCTTCCAGTTAGGAAGGGGTGTTTTAGTTTTTACTCAGGCCGTTTCCGATTCGCCTTCTTCTCCGCATGGGCCTTTTTGGACTTCAAGCGATCTTCTATAGCACCCTTTCTCGGGCGAGAGACCTTCCGAACCTTCTTTTTCTGAAAAGAGCTGTGAAGCAATTCGTAGAATTTGGCGATTACCGCCTCTTTGTTTTGAAGTTGGGAACGTGTTTCCTGCGCATACAACTGCAAAATTCCCGTTTGATCTACCTTATTCTTATTTTTTTGAATAAGGGTCAATTTTTCTTCCTCGGTAAGTGCCTGAGAAGACATCACATCAAATTTAAGGAGCACCTTTGTTTCCACCTTATTCACATGCTGTCCTCCTGCTCCCCCACTTCGGGAAGTTTGGAATTCCAATTCCCCTAAAAAAATTCCGCTTTGGATGCGATTTTGTAGATTCATCTGACCTCGATCTTGTACTATAAAAGTGAAGGATTCGACCTATGAAACAAAGCTCTTTCAATAAATGTTCGATTAACTCCCCCCATTTCCTACCTTTGGGAACTTGTTGCCCTCTCCTAGAGGTTGACTTGGGTGTTACCTAATGGACCTTTACTCCATTACTACCGACCAATGAAAACAAAACCAAGAGTCGTCCTCGGCCTATCAGGCGGCGTAGACAGCAGCGTGGCTGCCAAAATCTTATTGGACCAAGGCTACGAAGTCATCGGCATGTTTATGAAAAACTGGCACGATGAATCGGTTACGATCTCCAACGAATGCCCCTGGATAGAGGATTCTACCGACGCCATGTTGGTGGCAGAAACGCTCAACATCCCCTTTCAAGCCATCGACCTAAGTGCGGAATACCAAAAACGTATTGTGGACTACATGTTTGCAGAATACAGCGTAGGCCGGACCCCAAACCCGGACATTCTTTGCAATCGAGAAATCAAGTTTGACATCTTCCTCAAAGCCGCCATTCAACTAAAAGCAGACTTTGTAGCCACCGGGCATTACTGTCAAAAGGGCGAAATCGCTGTAGATGGACAGCCTGTCTACCAACTCCTTGCCGGAGCAGATGCCAACAAAGATCAAAGCTACTTTCTTTGCCAACTGTCTCAAGAGCAATTGGCAAAGGCTCTTTTCCCAATTGGGCACCTCCAGAAATCAGAAGTTAGGGAAATTGCAAAGGAAGCTGGACTGATTACCGCCGAAAAGAAAGACTCCCAAGGGCTCTGCTTTATCGGAAAAGTGCGCTTGCCTGATTTCTTGCAGCAACAGCTGAAGCCCAAGCAAGGAAATATCGTGGAGATCTCAGCACAATTTCCTGCCTATACGCCGATAAGCCAAGTTCCTCAGGAAGCGCCCCAAGACTGGGATCAAGCACAATTGGATGCATTTTGTCTTGCTCTCGCCTACCTTCCTACCCAAGGTAAGGTCATCAGCGAACACCGAGGTGCCCATTACTTCACCGTAGGTCAGCGCAAAGGTCTTCATGTAGGTGGCACGGGTAAGCCCCTATTTGTGATCGCTACAGACACCCAAGAAAATGTGATCTATACCGGTCTGGGAGAAGATCACCCAGGTCTGAATCGTTTCGGCCTCTTTGTCCAAAACGATCAGGTACACTGGATTAGACAAGACCTAGCCTTGAAGGTGGGTGAGCATGCCGTTTATGCAGCGCGCATCCGCTACCGACAGCCACTCAGCAAAGCCACGCTCATCCAGCGGGAAAATGGGCTCTACGTGGTCTTCGAACAGGCACAAAAGGGCATTGCCTCGGGCCAGTTTGCGGCCTGGTATCAGGATAAAGAATGTATTGGCTCTGGTACCATCTTTTAACACTTCACCTCGTACAGTTCATGCCCACAACACCAATCCCCGAAGCCGGTCCATCCAAACCATGCTAGATATCCTCTTTGAAGACGAACATTTGGTAGTTATCGACAAGCCTGCTGGGCTGCTTGTGCACCGCACGAGGCAAGCTTTTGGTGAAAACGAGAATGCCCTCATTCAGCTTCGTAATCAACTTGACCACTGGGTAGCACCAGTTCATCGGCTGGATCGAGCCACGAGTGGCTGCTTGCTTTTTGCCAAAAACGAAGAGGTCCTTCCCAAGCTGCAAGGCATGTTTATGGAACGGAAAATTCAAAAAACCTACTGCTGCATCGTTCGAGGCATTCCGATGGAAAAAGAAGGACTGATCGATCACCCACTTACAAGTGAGCGGTCGGGCAAACTTCAGGAGGCCCAAAGTAAATACAAAGTCTTGGCAGAGACCGAACAGCCTTTCAACAGTACCGGAAGGTATCCAACAAGCCGATATAGCCTTCTTGAAATCGAGTTGCTCACCGGGCGAACTCATCAGATACGCAGGCATTTGGCACATATTCGTCATTACATTTTGGGAGATCGCAAGCACGGGGACAACAAGCAAAATCACTATTTTGAAACGCACTTTGGCTTGGAACACTTACTCCTCCATGCTTGGCAGTTGCGCTTCGCCCATCCCACAAGCGGAAATATCATCTCCATCTATTGCACTCCACCCCCACATTTTCAGCATATTGTTGAAAAATTAGGTTGGAACTTGGCTTAAATTACTTCAGCAAGCACATCTAGTCCTACTTTTAATTTACTTTAGTATTTCCTATTTCTTCTACTTATGAAAAAAATCGCATTACTTCTTTTTGCTGGCCTGGTTTGCAGTCCAGCTCTTTTTGCTCAAAAGTTGGATATTGAAAAGCGTTTCGCTTCCAAAGATGCCATTTCACAGTTTACCTACCTTGCCTCTGATGCCCTGATGGGTAGAGATCCTATCCGCCCAGAAATGAAGTTGGCCTACACTTTTATCGCACAGGAACTTGAGAAAGCTGGCGCCAAGCCTCTTCCTGGAGCAAATGGGTTCTTCCAAGATATTCCCTTCAATTTATCTTCTCCACCTACCAAAGGATCCGTTCAAATGGGGGACTTTTCCTTTTCCCAAGGACAAAACCTATTGGTATTGGAGGGTAACTCCTTCTCCGGCACTTATGAAGTGGTGGAAGTAGGCTTTGGATCTGTGGAAGAATTTGCAGGCAAAGATTTGAAAGGAAAGATTGCCATCAGCAATGTAGGTGCACCCAATAAATTCAGCCCAAATCAATTGTTTGCTGAAGGAAGAGCCAAGGCAAAACGTGCCAAGGAAGCAGGAGCAGTAGCTTTGATTGAGCGATTCAATGTGCCTTCCGTGCCCTGGCAGCTTGTGTCTGGCTTCCTAAATCGACCACAAATGGGTCTTGACCAAGGGGAAGCGAGTAACCTTCCCTACCTCTGGGTAGAAGATTTAAAAAATCAGCTGACCGGTACCAACTTAGGCAATGCAACCCTAGCAATCGAAGGAAAAGTAAATCGAAAAATCGATGGCAAAAATGTATTGGCAATGATTGAAGGAACAGATTCTCAATTGAAAAACGAATACATCCTCCTTTCCGCACATTATGACCACGTAGGTGTGGGTACACCCGATGCAGAAGGAGATTCGATTTTCAATGGAGCGCGTGACAATGCCGTGGGAACCGTAGCCGTACTCAATGCCGCACAGTACTTTGCCAAAAACCCTCCCAAAAGATCCATCCTATTTGCCCTGTGGACTGCTGAGGAAAAGGGATTGTTGGGAAGCGCCTATTTTGCAAACAATCCTTTGATTCCCCTGAATCAAATCGTCTACAACCTAAACATCGACAATGGAGGTTACAACGACACCTCCATCATCACGGTGATTGGATTGGGCAGAACCACTGCAGATTTCTTGATCAATGAAGCGGTGGCTGAGTTTGGATTGACCGCCAAAGCAGATCCATCGCCAGAACAAGGGTTGTATGACCGTTCGGATAACGTGAATTTTGCTCGTAAGGGCATCCCTGCACCCAGCTTTACGCTTGGGTTCACCGCCTTTGACGATGAGATCAACAAGTATTACCACAAGGCTGCCGATGAGGTAGAGAGCTTTGACTTAAACTATGCGCAGCTGTATTGGAAATCCTACATTCTATCCGCTCAAAAAATAGCGAATTGGTCTCAAAAACCACAATGGACTGCTGGAGACAAGTACGAAGAGGTGGGTAAGAAATTGTATGGTAATGAATAGTACAAGGTACTAAGTACCATGTACGAAGTAAGAAAGACGATGGAAATAGAGTAGAAATACCCGCCGCGGCGGGCCGCTCCGTGAAATAGCTTGAAATAAGAATTCAAAATTATTCGGGCATTGAATTCTGGTCCTAAAGGATCTTGGTACTTGGTAATCATCCCGTAATTCGTCACTCGTATTTCACTAAGTACTTCGTACCTGGTACATTTTACTTGATACTTGATACTAATTACTTGATACTATCCTCAAACCAGCATCCCAGCTACCGTAGCCGTCATCAAACAGGCTAGAGAAGCCGCAAATAAAGCCTGGAAGCCCAATCGACTCAAGTTGCCCTGCTGATTTGGAGCAATAATGGAAATACCGCCAAGCTGAATCGCGATGGAACTAAAGTTAGAGAATCCGCAGAGCGCATAGGTAGAAATGATGATGGATTTGGTGCTGATCGAAGCTGCTTCCTTCATTTCAGCAAGGCTCAAGTAGGCTACAAATTCATTGATAACCGTCTTTTGACCCAAAAGGCTACCTACCTGCAGGGTATCTACCCATTCCACACCAATCACCCACGCAAACACCCGGAACACCTGCCCAAAAATATATTCCAACGAGAAACCTTTGAATTGTCCTCCAGTACTACTTTCCACCCAGGCATTCAATCCTGTATATTCTCCAATTAAGCCCGTTAAACCGTAATTGATTGCTGCGATCACTGCAATAAATGCAAGAAGCATCCCTCCTACGTTCAAGGCCAACTTCAATCCCTCTGCTGCACCAATAGACATCGCATCGATGAGATTGACACCCATCGCCTCTTGATTGACTTCGAGCTTGTCTTGCTTGATTTCCTTCTCAGTCTCTGGGATAAACATCTTGGACATCACAATTGCCCCAGGTGCATTCATGATACT
The DNA here is from genome assembly GCA_945868725.1 of Spirosoma fluviale. Taxonomy (GTDB): domain Bacteria; phylum Bacteroidota; class Bacteroidia; order Cytophagales; family Cyclobacteriaceae; genus Algoriphagus. The sequence goes on along the minus strand of CAMBMU010000021.1, from coordinate 25,638 downwards.
TGCGCCTAATAGATAGGCCGCAAACTTGCTCTGCTCTTCCATGCTATCCCCTCCCAAGAATGCTACATAGCCTGCAAGGACACCACCCGCAATAGTTGCCATTCCACCTGTCATCAAGCACATCAATTCAGACTTACTCATCTGAGGAATAAAGGGCCGTACCAAAAGCGGTGCTTCTGTTTGACCAAGGAAGATATTTCCAGCAGCAGATAGTGACTCAGGACCAGATAGCCGCATGGATCGTGCCATCACCCAAGCAATGCCATATACGACCTTCTGCAAAATACCTAGGTAATACAGCCCTGAAGATACCGTAGAGAAGAAAATGATGGTTGGTAGAACCTTAAAAGCAAAAATAAACCCGAAGCTATCTCCAGCAAGGTCCCCAAAAATAAAGCGGGCACCCGCTTCGCTGAAGCTTAGAAATTTGACAAAGCCTTCAGATAGGAACTGGAAGCCCATTTTGACTACCTCAACCTGTGTAATTAAAAAACCGAATACCAATTGAAGTGAGATGCCAATTGCAACCAACCTCCAATCAATCTTTTTTCGATTCGCCGAAAATAGAAAAGCCACCAATACAAGGACTATAATTCCAAAAAAACCTCTTACAAATTCCATAAAGTAGATTAACCGATTTTTAAAAATAGGGCAATCCTAGGCAAGAAAAAAGCCCCGAAGGGTTTCGGGGCTTAAAAATTTAGTTTCGCTTATTTATTTCATCCCGTATCCTGGCAGCTTTTTCATAATCCTCATCCAAAATCGCTTTATCAAGTAGTGCATTTAACTTGTCTAAGCTAAAATCCTTCAATAAATTTTCTTTTTGGGCAGTGGTTTTACTCGCTACGGATTTACTTGGTTTTTTGGACTCTTCCTTCTTGTCCTCTTCAGAAAATTCAATTCCTGCTTCAGAAAGCACTTTTTCTGAACAGAAGATTGCAGCCCCAAATCGAACCGCTATCGCAATGGCATCTGAAGGTCTACTGTCAATTTCGACTAGTGCTGTATCACTCTTACTGTGGATTTTGGCATAAAAAACGCCTTCCTTCATTTCTGAAATGACGATTTTATCAATTTCAAACTGAAAACTATCGGAGAAAGATTTAAATAAATCATGCGTCATCGGTCGATTGGGGATAATTTTCTCAATCTCAATAGCTATGGCCTGTGCCTCAAACATACCAATGACAATTGGAAGCCGGCGTAATCCTTCCACTTCTCCCATCACCAAGGTAAAGGAGCCCGATTGGGTTTGATTGGACGAAAGCCCTAAAATTTCCAGTTCTACAAGTTTTTCCACAAAAATTATTGAGCCGCTTTAAGTGCTGCAGTTAGTTGAGGTACTATTTCAAACGCATCCCCCACAATCCCGTAATCTGCTGCCTTGAAAAATGGGGCTTCAGGGTCCTTATTGATGACCACAATGCATTTGGACGAATTGACCCCTGCAAGATGTTGAATCGCTCCTGAAATTCCTATGGCTATGTACAAAGTTGGCGCAACTTTCACACCAGTTTGTCCCACATGCTCGTGGTGAGGACGCCAGCCAATATCGGAAACTGGCTTGGAACAACCTGTCGCAGCACCTAATGTCTTTGCAAGGTCTTCAATCATACCCCAGTTTTCTGGTCCTTTCATTCCCCTACCTCCAGAAACTACGATATCTGCCTCAGGCAAAAGAACCTCACCAGTTGCTCGCTCGGTAGCACTAATCTTGGAAGCAAAATCCGACTCGGGTATAGCCACCGAAAAAGATTCCACCTGCGCCTTAGCACCGTCCAATTTTTGGTCAACCGCATTCTTTTTGATTGCTAAAATTTTCTTAGCTGTCGTGATCGTCGTATCTGCAAATGCTTTTCCCGTGTAAATACTTCTTTTAACCACAAATCCGCCTTCTATCCGTGGAAGCTCCACCACATTGGACACCAAACCAGCATTTAATTTGATCGCCAAGCGTGCAGCAACGGCATCTCCTAAGGAGGATTTGGCCAAAATTAGGGTACTTGCTCCAATGGATTCAAACGCTTGTGCTACTGCACTTGCATGGGCTTGAATGACCCCAGCATTGAGGCGCTCATCCGAGATATGAAGTACTTTTGCAGCTCCTGCCTCACCGATAGCAGCCAATTCATCTGCCGCTAAAGAACCCAAAGCAACCGCAATCACTGCCCCCTCACCTGTTTTGGCTGCTAAGGCATACCCGTAAGAAACTGCCTCTAAACTGGTTTTTTTAATTTTCCCAGCAGCCTGTTCTACATATACTAGTATTGACATATCCTATTGATTTCTAGTGAATTGAAAAAATGAATTAAAGTACTTTAGCTTCGTTTTTGAGTAAACGAACCAGCTCAGAAACTTGGTCCTTGTCAACCAATTTTACAGATCCTTTGGCAGGTGGCAATTGATAACTACTCGCTTCAGCTTGCGTTTCTTGGATTACTGGCTCGACAACTACCAATGGCTTGGTTCGTGCGGACATGATCCCGCGCATGTTCGGGATTTTCCACTCAGCAATGGGTTCTTGGCAACCCGCAATCAATGGTAATTGCGCTTCAAGATGCTCTTTTCCTCCTTCAATCTCCCGGGCCATCTTTACAGTAGTCCCTTCCAACTCTAGTTTCATCACCGGTGAGAAAGAGGGCATACCCAATAACTCGCCCACCATTCCATGAACCATTCCCCCATTAAAATCAATAGATTCTCGTCCCATTAAAATCAATTCATAGCCTCCCGCTTTCGCGAAATGAGCAATCTGCTGCGCTACAAAAAAGCTATCTTTTGGAAATGAATTCACTCGAATAGCATCATCTGCACCAATTGCAAGCGCTTTGCGTAAGGTAGGATCTGATTCGGCTTCGCCTACATTCAAAGCTGTAAGTGTACCTCCAGTTTGATCCCGAAGTTCTACCGCTCTAGCCATTGCATAATCATCATAGGGACCAATGATAAATTGAACACCCGTGCTGTCAAACTTGGTATTGTTAGCAGTAAATTGAATCTTGGAAGTCGTATCGGGAACATGGGTGATACAAACTAGAATCTTCATTGGTTTAGCGTTTGGTTATTTAGATTTATTTTGTGTGAAAATAACAGGCAGGCGTTAATTAAAAAAACTATTCATGCGCAATTTGGATCGAATCGAACTTCTAAAAGGCTATTGTGTCGAAGAACCACAAAATCCTTTCAATTATTATGCTCTGGCATTGGAATACCGAGAATCTGAGAAAGTGGAAGCGGCGTATTTATTTGATTTTGTAGTCGCTAATTTCCCAAATTATCTCCCTGTATTTTTTCCTGCAGCCCAATTTTTCTTCGAAAATGAGGACCTCCCAAAAGCCAAAAATCTATTTGAAGCCGGAATTGAACTTGCCCATGCCCTACAAGACGAAAAAGCAAAGAAAGAGTTGAGCAATGCCTACCAGAACTTTTTGTTTGAAACAGATTCGGATTAAGGCAATGCAAGCCAAAATCAGGTCAACTAATTCTTCAGGGAATAAGCACAATTTTACCAAACTGTATACCCTCTTTCATTCGATCAAGGGCCAATGCTGCTTCATTTAATGGAAAAACTGCATCTATTCGTGGCTTAAGCTGCAGCCTGTCTACCAATGCAAGCATTTCCGCAAAATCTTGATCTGTTCCCATGGTGGTTCCGATCAACTGAAGTTGATTCCAAAATAGCTTTCGAGCTTCCAATTGCGGAGGATTACCCCGAGTGGCTCCATAGAAAACCAATCGCCCACCCGGCTTAGCGATGTTCATCAATTGGGATAGCGTATCTCCTGACGCACCATCTACAATTAAATCCATCCCACCGGAGGATTCAAGTGCAGCAGCGCTCCAGTTATCCACTCCATAATCAAAGGCTTCCGAAGCACCTAATGCTAGCGCTGCGGCTCTTTTTTCGCCACTACTGCTACTGACAAAAAGTTTTGCGCCTAAGGCAAGTACAAACTGGGCTGCAAACTGGGCTACTCCTCCCCCAATCCCTGTGATGAGTACTTGTTCTCCCGCTTTCAGTTTGCCTTGAACTGCCACAGCCCGGTAAGCAGTGAGCCCAGCTAAGGGCAAAGCAGCCGCTTCCTCCCAACTCAGGTGACTGGGCTTTGGAAAAACGCGATCTGCAGGTACGGCTACATACTCTGCAAAGGTTCCATTTCTTGGCATTCCAATGATTTCGAAGTTTTTCCCTTGAGCCTTCTCATTGTCTCCCCAATGAAGTGCAGGATTAAGCATGACTTCCTGACCAATCAACTTAGGATCAACCGCTGCTCCTACTTCTTCTACAATTCCTGCTCCATCAGAGCCCAGGACTATTCCATCCTGAATGTTGGGATACAATCCCTTTCTACACCATTCGTCCCGATGATTTAAGGCAGCTGCCTTGATTCGAATGAGCACCTCATTGGTCTGGCAAACGGGTTTTGGCAGGGTTACAAATTGAATTTTCGAATCCAAAGACCGCTGAAGTACAATCGCTTTCATACCCACTTAGAAGGGAGCGGGATCATCTCCACCTAAAAATGCATTCTCAATATCGCCCTCGTTTGCCTTACTCGAACGCATTAAAGTTTGATCAGTATCAAAATTGCTTGCACCTGAAGCACCAGAGGTAAACTTGCGGGAATATCCAATCTCAGATGACTGGGAATTTTGATTCCCCATTCCACCATCCAAATCTGTAAATTTAGTATATCGCCCGATAAATCGGAGTTTGATGTTTTCCAAAGAACCATTTCTATTCTTGGCGATGATCACCTCTCCTACACCAGCAGTTGAAGCTCCTCCCTCATCTTCCGTAATCCCATAGTATTCTGGGCGGTAGAGGAACATGACCATATCCGCATCCTGCTCGATTGCCCCAGATTCACGAAGATCGGACAGCTGTGGTCGTTTATCTCCACCACGAGTTTCTACCGCTCTAGAAAGCTGAGAAAGTGCAATTACAGGAATGCTTAATTCCTTGGCAATCTTCTTTAATGCTCGGGAAATACTGGCAATTTCTTGCTCACGATTTCCACCAAATCCACCTTTGGAATCTCCAGACATCAATTGAAGGTAATCCACTACCACCATTTGGATATCATGCTGCGCCTTCAACTTTCTGCATTTGGCTCGCAATTCCAAAATTGATAATGCAGGAGTATCATCCACAAATAGTGGAGCTTTTGAAAGTTTGGCGGTCTTGTGCACAAGCTGAGCCCATTCATGATCGGCCAAAGTACCCTTCTTAATCTTATCAGAATCTAGCTCTGCTTCGGAAGAAATCAAACGGTTTACCAGTTGTACGGAAGACATCTCCAAGGAAAAAATCGCAACAGGTCGGTTGTGATCTACCGCAGCATTGCGCAACACGGAAAGTACAAATGCCGTCTTTCCCATTGCAGGCCGCGCAGCAATAACAATCAAATCAGATTTCTGCCATCCGGAGGTGACCCGATCCAAGGCTGTGAAACCAGAAGGAACTCCTGTTAACCCATCTTTTTGATTTTTCCTGATCTCAAGCTCAGCAATCGCATCCCGCATGATGGAACTCATAGTTGCGTAATTTTTACGGATATTTTTTTCTGATATCTCAAAAAGTGACTGCTCCATTGCGTCCAACAACTCAAATACATCTGTAGTATCTTCAAAAGCATCTTTTTGGATAGTCGAGGAGATTCGAATCAACTCTCGTTTGATGGATTGCTCGGTAATGATACGGGCATGGTATTCAATATTAGCAGCAGAGGCTACTTTTGAGGTCAACTCAGTGATGTAAAATGCTCCTCCGGCAACCTCCAAGGCTCCATTTTTACGGAGCTGAGTGGTCACTGTCAACAAGTCGATGGGCAGACTTTCGGTAAACAAATCCAAAATGGCCTGAAAAATAACCTTATGCGCTTCCTTGTAAAAGCTTTCCACTTTCAAAATATCAATGACTGCAGTCAAGGCATCTTTTTCCAGCATCAAGGCACCCAAAACCGCTTCCTCGAGTTCAATCGCCTGAGGCGGAACTTTTCCTAAATAGTTCGTTGGATTGTCAAACGAAGGCTTTTTACGGTAGCGGCCAGTGGGCAGGGTATTTTCATTCATAATTCAAATTTACCTGCTAGAAAGCAAGAGTTTTAAACAATTTTTCCCATAGTTATCAACAGAACAAATGGTCCGTTGAATCAACTCTTGAAATTTTCAAATTTCGAGTTTTATCCTTGCTTAGGTTCAATCCTAGTCTCTACGACAAGGTAGGAAAAATAGAAAACTTATTCCTTCTGGCACTCTTGCTGCAAGATTTTATCCCTAAGTTTGAGTTACTCAAAAAACCACCGATTTATCCCCCATGAAACACTACCATTTCATTGCTATAGGAGGCGCGGTCATGCACAATCTTGCACTTGCCCTCCTTGAAAAAGGGTTCAAAGTCACCGGTAGCGACGATGAAATTTACGAGCCTTCCAAAACTCGCCTACAGAAAGCCGGCATCCTTCCGGCCGAACAAGGTTGGTTTCCTGATAAAATACAGGCCAATATCGATGGAATTATTTTGGGAATGCATGCTCGTATCGATAACCCAGAGCTCCTCCGTGCCCAGGAATTGGGGGTTCCGGTTTACTCCTTCCCTGAATTTATCTTCAACCAAAGTCAAACTAAGCAACGAGTAGTAATTGCAGGTAGCCACGGTAAAACCTCCATTACCTCCATGATCCTACATGTACTCAAGGATCAAGGACTAGATTTTGACTATTTAGTTGGCGCCCAAATCGAAGGCTTTGACCTGATGGTTCGCCTCTCCGATGCCCCCATCATTGTCATTGAAGGAGACGAATACCTCACCTCACCCATCGACCGTACCCCAAAGTTTTTTCATTACAAGCACGACATCCTCCTAGTCAGCGGCATCGCTTGGGATCATTTCAATGTATTCCCAGATTTTGAGGATTACAAAAAGCAGTTTTCCCTACTCATGGACCGAACCCCTGCCTCAGGGACCCTAATTTACTGCAGTGCAGATCCCTTGGTGAAGAAAGCAGCCGAAAAATCAGTAGGCAAAGGTAAAAAAATAGGCTATCAAGCCCACCCCTCCCGAATTGATTCGGGTAAAACGACCTTGATTACTACCACAGGAGAAGTTGAAATTGGAGTTTTTGGGGAGCACAACCTTCAGAATCTTCAAGGGGCACTGCATATCTGCGAAGCGCTAGGGCTACCACGGGAAAAGTTCTATGTCTCTATTCAAAGTTTCAAAGGCGCCGCCAAACGACAGGAGGTTATCGTACAGCACGATACAGGCATCATGTTCCGAGATTTTGCGCATGCGCCATCCAAATTGAAGGCAACCGTGAATGCCGTAAAAAATCAATTTCCAAAGCGCCGTCTCCTAGCTGTGCAGGAATTGCATACCTACTCCTCCCTCAACCCGAAATTTCTTCCCAACTATGCCCAAAGCATGGATCTTGCCGATGTAGCCATCATTTACCTCAATCCCCATGCGGTAGCCCTTAAAAAATTGGATTTGATGTCCGAAGAAATGCTTCGAGAAGGATTTAAACGACAAGATCTAATTCTATTTACGGAAAGTACCGCCTTGAGGGACTACTTGCTCGCACAAAATTATTCGGATACCAATCTCCTTCTCATGAGCTCGGGCAATTACGACAACCTGGACCTCGAACCACTCAAACAAAAATTTCTAGCGCATGCATCTTAACCTAAAAAATTCCATTGCATTTTTTGACTTGGAGGCTACGGGCACCAACGTCTCCACGGATCGAATTGTGGAGATATCGATCGTCAAATTGAACCCGGATGGAGGGCAGCAGATCTATACCCGTCGGGTAAATCCTGGTGTTCCTATTCCTTTGGAAGCTTCCTTAATCCATGGCTTGTACGACAAAGACCTCAAAAACGAGCCCTATTTCAAAGATCTAGCACAAGAAGTTTTTCAATTTATAGGGATGAGTGATTTGGCTGGATTCAACGTCCTAAAATACGATATTCCCTTGTTGGTGGAGGAATTCCTACGATCTGGAATCGACTTTGATCTCGAAAAACGAAATCTGCTGGATGCCCAAAAGATTTTTCACCTGATGGAGAAAAGAAACTTGAGTTCAGCCTATAAATTCTACTGTGGCAAAAAACTTGAAAATGCACACAGTGCCGAAGCAGACACCTTGGCTACTGTAGATGTATTTCGTGCACAGATGGAGCGCTACCTGGGTGAGACTGCCGTAGACCTACAAGGAAATACCCTTGGTGTATTTGAAAACGACATGAAAAAAATCCATGCTCTTGTCAACGAGCGAATGGTAGATCTCGCGGGTCGCTTTATCTTCGATGCGAAGGGACAAGAAGTATTCAACTTTGGTAAGCACAAAGGAAAAACCATCGAGCAGGCGCTCAAAGAAGAGCCTGGCTACTACGAGTGGATGATGAAGGGGGATTTTCCGCTTGACACCAAACGGAAACTTACCCAAATCAAATTGCGTGGCTTCAATGCCCGTTAAGATTTGAAAAAATCGACCACAGTTGACTGTCCACAGACCACAGCTCACCTAATTGAACTACGAAGCTTCTTCTATTTCGTTCTTAGTGAAAAAGCGGATAGTCCTATTGATCCTTTTGATTGCTCATAGATCGCTATCGCTTCAGGCAGCAATGAATTAAGGCGTTCAATTCTTCGAGAAGGTCCAGGATGGGTAGATAAAAACTCAAATTCTTCCTCTTCCGAATCCTCAGCCATCCTTTCCCAAAAAGCGGGTGCTTCTCGAGGATCATACCCAGCCATTGCCATAAAAATCAAGCCCATGCGATCAGCTTCTAGTTCATGCTTTCTAGAAAAACCAAGTATTTGAAGTTCGGAACCTACCCCAACAGCTTGAAGTAATAGCTCTTGAGTAAGCGTTGGGTTTTGCCCAATAGCAATGTCCACAGCTGTTATTCCGAGTTCGAAAAGTAATTCTTGTGACATTCTTTCATTTGCATGCCCTGCTACAGCATGTGCGATTTCGTGTCCCATAATTACTGCAATGCCAGTTTCATCCCTGGTAAATGGCAAAATCCCTGTGTAAAAAGCTACCTTGCCCCCAGGCATACACCAGGCATTTATTTCCTCATTCTCAAGTAAATTAAACTCCCAGTCTAGTTCGTTAACTAACGAATCATAGCCTTGCTCTTTCAAATATGTTTCCACTGCTTCGGCCATTCTATTGCCTACTTTGACTATTTCTTGGCCTTCTTTGGTGGACGTCAATACCTTACTATCCGTCAAGGATTCTTTATATTCGTCATTTACCAATGGCATCAAATCTTGGGTGGTAAAAATGGCTAGTTGACTTCTTCCAGTTAATGGCACAATCGAACAAGCGGATAAGGCATAAACAACGCAAAAAAGAGCTGCTAACTTTTTCATAGGAAGGTTTTTCTTAGGGTGGTTATTCTAAAAGTATTAAAAGAACTTGATTATTCTTAAAACTTATTATAAAATTCAAGGAATCTTCTTTTCTTAGCCAAAATGGAAACTAAAATGACACTACCAGCCCATGCTTTAGCTTATCAAAAAAAAATGATGAACCCCTTTATTTTTTGGTGGGCCATGCTTTTCAAATTGCCAACGGCTGTATTTTGGCGGTTGAAGATGGTTCACCTGGATGGGGAGAAATGCCTAGTGAGCATTCCCTATTTCTGGAGAAGTCAAAATCCATTTAAATCCATCTATTTTGCTGCGTTGGCAGGAGCGGCCGAACTCAGTACAGGTGCCTTGTGCCAACTTGCCCTAGTAGGTAAAGGTGCTTTCAGCATGCTTGTGGTTGATTTTCGGGCAGAATTTAGCAAAAAAGCAAAAACAAAAACTACCTTTAGCTGCGAACAAGGAGCCGAAGTTTTTGACTTAGTGGAATCACTAAATCCAGGTGAAAGCAAGCAAATTACGATGCTGTCCTACGGCAAAAACACCTCAGGAGAAGAGGTTGCGCGATTTTTTATCACCTGGTCCTTCAAGCGAAAAAACTAATCGGTGTTTCCGCAACTTAGGCTGCGTAAAGAGTTGATATTTTTCCGATTAGGACCAGTTACAAAATTGAACGCTATAGGTCTATGGCCCAGAGGGGCATTATGTGAATAGAAAGCCTCGTGAAAGTTGGTGCAGAGCTCCAGAGGAGCGATATAAAAAAGGGTAATTTAGCTACTAGAATTACTTTTTAAGCCAATAGCAGGATTACGGATAATCCTATTTATTTCATTTGATCTGCAGAATTTTTCCAAAGAATCTGCGGTAAACTTTTTTCACACAGATGGATCCGTAGGATTAATCAGCCAAAACCATTTCTAAGCGGAAAAACTCTTTCAAAGCGGCCAAGACACGTTCTTTGGACCAGCCTAGAAACTCGTGCGCGGCATGAAAGGCGTTGAACCGCAAGATCAGCTCGTCCCATTTTTGTCGATCTAGACCGTACTGCTGCATCAATTCGGTACGTACCGAATCCGCATCAATCACCTCCAGGTATCCTGCACGCTGCCGCTCCCATTTCATCCGCTCTTCATAGGCTCGGAGCTCTCGATTTCTCTTCGTAAAGTAACTGATAGGTCCATAGATGGCGAATCCTGGCGTGGCTGAAGTAGGATCAATTGCTCCCATTCCAACCTGCTGACTGAGCCGCTTTTCTTCTACTGGTTCATCCTCAGATAGGTATAATTTTCCGTCCTTAAATCGAAATCGATAGGGCTCAGCTTTCACTTGAAAGGTCGGCAGCAGCCTCGCCAAGTCTTGTAGCTCCACAAACAAAAAAGCATCCGCAGTCATTGGCATTTTCTTTTCTAAAAAGCCAGGAAACTGAAAGATCAAGGTATCTCCTTGAAAGGCTGGAATCGAAAAATAGCCACGGGAATTCGTGCTTACCTTTTCACCTGAAGCGTGACTTACCACTACCCCTTCTAGGTATTTTTTGTCCCAAGCATCAATGACATTGCCCGAATACCGGCGTTGCGCAGAAAGGGAAACCACACAAAAAAAGAAGAAAAGTAAGAGAAAAATTCGCTTCATGGCTTGCCAAAAGTAGACACTGTGGCTCAGCAAGAAAATTTCGGCATGTTAAAGAAGTTTAATTCACCTATTTTTTGTGTGAGACAAGCTTTCAGAAAAAAGTATCTTTGGGCCATGAATTTTGAGCTCACACGAATTGCTCCGACACCCAGCGGCTACTTGCACCTGGGCAATGCCTACTCTTTTTTGCTTACCAAAGCTTTGGCTCAGAAGCACGGATCTAAGATCTTGCTTCGCATCGACGACCTAGACCGTGATCGCTACAGATCAGAATATGTACAGGATATCTTTGATACCTTAGACTTCCTTGAAATTCAAATTGACCAAGGTCCAAAAAATCTTCACGAGGTGGAATCCACCTGGTCTCAGCTGCATCGACTGCCTTTGTATACCGAAGCCTTGGAGCAACTTAAGCAAAAGAAGCTCACCTTCGCTTGCACCTGTACCCGCGCTCAGATCTTACAAATTGACCCTACAGGCGTGTATTTAGGGCAATGCTTGGACAGACGACTTGCGCTAGATAGAGACCAAGTGACTTGGAGAATCAATACCCTAGATGCTGACTTTTTACAGTTTAAGGAATATCCAGAGCAGGCTAAATCCTCAATTTTACCCGAAGAAGCAACCTGCTATGTGGTACGGAAAAAGGATGGGTTCCCAGCCTACCAACTGTGTTCCTTGATCGATGACCTTCATTATGGGGTCGATTTGATTGTCCGAGGGCAAGATTTGTACCCCTCAACTTTGGCACAGCTGGACCTAGCGCGATTATTGGGCAAGGATACCTTCTCCCAAACGACTTTTTACCACCACCCCTTACTGAAAAGTCTAGATCAGAAGAAACTCTCCAAATCTGCAGGTTCCAGTTCCATCAAAACCTTAAGAGAGGATGGAAAGACCTTGGCAGATCTATTTTTACTACTTGGCAAAAGTCTAGGACTGAAAGAAGAGTTGAGATCTTTTGAAGAGTTCAATCAAAGCTTAGCACTATAAGAAAAGGTCACTAAGGCGAATGTCAACAGTTGACGGTCAACAGACCACAGCCAGTAGGGTTTAGCACGTAAAAAACATCTTAGTATTTGGTTTCTAAACTTGATATCACCACGACTCGGCTGTCGTCCGTGGACGGTTGACTGTTAAAATTGTCATCAGTCCACAGACGACAACCTGCAGACCGTGGTCTGTCAGCTGTCGACAAATTAATTTTATATGATTATCCGCTTTTTCACCACTAGCCAGAGAAAAAAAGGTTTGAGGTTCAATTAGGTGAGCTGTGGACCGTTGACTGTGGTCTGTCAACAATTATCCGCAGTTTTAAATAGACATGCTGAGCTACTGGCATGATTGCGGATAATCATATAATTTTACTTGTATTTCGCTGCTTGCCCAGGTGCTACCGAAGATTTTTGGATAAACTTACGGATGTCCTCGTTAGAAGTAGCCAGGTCCTCCGCTCTCAGGTACATCATGTGACCGGAACGATAGCCTTTAAAATCGATTCTATTCTTCAGCTTGCCATTTGGATCGATGTGCCAGGTGCTGTACTTCGCATTGAAGTAGTCGGTACCCCCATCAAAATAGCCCGACTGAACCATCAGGTGTAGGTATGGATTTTGACGCATGGCAGTTCCTAAGTCATTGGCCGTGTTCTCGTTGCTACGATCCCAAGGATTGACAGGGCCAAAAAGATTGTAAGTAAGGTCGGTGTTGTACTTCAGCACATTCTTGGCATACAGGTTAAATGCAGGTGCAAAAGCATGGTTCCAGCTAGTCAATGCCGGATCGAAATCGTAGCGGTCACCCGCTTCCATCCGATCAAATCCCTTGTAACGGCTGTCCAAGCGACCGATAGTCATGCCATCACGGGCTCTTAGCAACTCCTTCCAGAAAAATCCAGTAGGCACCATCAGGTTGTGTTGAAGAATCGACTCTTTGCTCAGACCTGAGTAATAGGCCATTTTGGTAGCGATAGCATCACGCTCGGACTCGCTAAGCAATCCTCCCTTAGCCATAGCAGGAAGAATCTCATTGACGGCCATTGGTTCCACGATAGCCAAGATCTCATCCAAATCCTTAGCCTGCAACTCCGCAGGTAATGCTTTGTGGTACCAAGCAGTAGCTGCATAGTACGGCCAGTAATTGGCCATTTTCACTGGTCCATCACGCAAGATGCCCATGTCCGTAGGAGACACCAAAATCACACCATTGAAATACATCCAGTGGGAATTTTGCAACTGGGACACAATGCCTGCCACGCGAGTAGTACCGTAACTTTCGCCAATCAAATACTTCGGGGATGCCCAACGGTTTTGACGAGTCACAAAGGTGTTGACCCAATCAGCCAAATACTTGATGTCTGAATTGATCCCGAAAAAGGTGCTTCGAGGCGTATCTTCTTTCACGATTCTTGAATAGCCTGTATTCACTGGATCGATGTAGACGATGTCCGCCACATCCAAAATGGAATGGGGATTGGACTTGGTGCCATAAGGCTGAACTGGATATCCTTCGTCGTCAATATTTAGGACCACAGGACCTGTATAGGCCAAGTGCATCCAGATGGAAGCCGATCCAGGTCCTCCATTGAAACTGACCACCAAGGGTCTTTTCGTACGGTCTACCACATCGGTACGCTCGTAGTAGGTGTAAAATAAAGAAGCGATAGGCTCACCTTTCTCATCCCAAACAGGCTGCGTACCTGCCGTGGCTTTGTAAGGCACTCGCTTGCCTTTAATCATCACTTCGGAGGTAGATTCCACCTTGGATTCTACTTCAATTTTACGCGTAGTCTGCGCTACCGTTAAGGTAACCACACAGAGTAGCAAAAGGCTTAAAGATAGTTTTCTCATGGGTTTGACTTGTTTTTTAAAGAAGAGTAAGTACGTTTTTATTTAAATATCTCGAAGTGAAAATTACAGAAGCGGTAGCCTTCCATTTTTTTGGATGGATACTGTAAATTCAAATGTGGTTTATTGATCAGCAACTCAATGTACCTACCAAAACCTGTACTGCCTTGCCCTGGATAAGCACACGATCTCCCTTAATTTCTAATAAGAGTTCCCCTCCCCGAGTACTAGCTTGAAAGGCCTTAAACTTTGTTTTTCCTGTTTTCTGGTTCCAATAATCCACCAATGCACAGTGCGCAAAGCCCGTTACTGGATCCTCAGGGATGCCTACATTAGGACCAAAAAACCGGCTGACCATGTCGTAGCCAGTGCTTCCTGCTGCGGTAATGACAAATCCTTCTTCACTTGTCTCTGCAATTCGTGTAAAGTTAGGCTGGAAAGAACGCACTGCCTCCTCATCGGCCAACTCAAAAATCCAGTTTTTCCGAAGTTGAGCCGCTTGGATAATCTTGCTTCCAAAAATTTCTCCTGTATATGCAGGATGCTGAGCTATCTCAGTTGGAATTAAGGGGAAGTCCATACAAATTAAGTCCTCCTGCTTGGTCACCCTTAGTTCTCCACTTAAGGTTTGAAAGCGAATCCCTTTCCCTTCCTTCACCCAACCTGCAGCATACATCCTATGGGCAGCCGCAAGAGTCGCATGTCCACAAAGATCAATTTCTAGCATTGGCGTAAACCAGCGAAGGGAATAGCTGCCCTCCTCTTGAGTTTTCTCTACGAAGGCCGTTTCACTCAGGTTCATCTCCATGGCGATGGCCTGCATCTCCGATGTCAACAACGGACTTTCCAATAGGCAAACCGCTGCTGGATTACCTGAAAATGGCTTCTCCGAAAAAGAATCTACAACTGCAATCGCTAAATTTCTCATCAATACGCTTGTTGAAGTACCTGGAAATGATGTAAAAAGTGACCAGGGATGATCCAAAGCAAAGCCCTGGTACTTATGGGATTTCCATTAGCTGATCCAATTTCCTGAAAAGCGGCTTCTGGAAAAGTTTGTACCATGCTTAGGATTGCCTGCCGTTGCATTTCAAAATCTGAAAGTAAATCATCCAATAAAACAGCATTAAACTGTCCTTGAACAACATAAGGATCTTGGTCAAAACCAGGTAGCGATTTTTTCTCTCCTCTAGCAATACACAGCGCGCGAAAAGTCATGATGCGCTCCGTATCAATCAAGTGACCCAAAACTTCTTTAGGAGTCCATTTACCTGGGGCATAAGGCATATTGGTCCATTCCTCAGTTTTGGAAGTAAAAAAAGCCTTTAATTCCTGGGTTTGAGATTGGAGGAGTGTCGAAAAATTTTGATCTCCAAGCTTTGAAATATAGGTTTCGTAGTAGGGAGGATATTCGCCTTTGCTAGGCAGGGAAAATGTGTTCATGTAAAATTGACTAGGTTGTTTTAAAATCTGAACTAAATTTAAGCTGAACTTAAGATAGGATCCCCACCATGCGTCACATTTTATTCTTACTTACCGCCCTCATCCTCACTTTCCCTGTATTTGGTCAGGAGATCGTCATTCGCAATCCAGAAATCCATCAGCTCGTGCAGCAAGTAAATGCCGACAGTTTAAAAAAATATACAACAAAACTGGCTTCCTTCCAAAGCAGACATACCCTCAACAGAGATGATAAAAATGGCATGCTTGCCGCTCAGAACTATGTGAAGGCTAAATTTTTGGAGTTTGCAGGGAAATCAAAAGGAAGGATGACTGCAAACATCGAGGAATTTGTGGTACCGGGTGACGGAAGAAGAATAGTGGCCGATGCAACTGTTGGGAATGTCATCGCCAAACTACCTGGAACCAATCCCAATGATCCACGGATAATTATCGTTTCAGGGCATTTAGACTCTAGAAATAAGGATGTTATGGATGCTGCCGGCGCAGCGCCAGGAGCCAATGATGATGGCAGCGGTGTAGCCTTGGTCCTAGAACTCGCCCGAATACTCGCTGGCACCGAGTTTCCAGCCACCCTTCTTTTTGTTGCCTTTACTGGGGAAGAACAAGGCCTGAAGGGAGCCACCTATCTGGCGGATAAGGCAAAAGCTGAATCCTGGAAAATTGAGGCGGTGCTCAACAATGACATTGTCGGAAATAGCAATTCTTCCGAAACCAATATCAGCAACAACACGGTCATGCGCGTGTTTTCAGAAACAATCCCATTGGCAGAGGATGAGCGTGGCGCAGGTATCCGCCGCTCCATCAATTCGGATAACGACAGTCCCTCTCGACAGCTGGCGCGCTACATCAAGGAACTTGGAGAGCGCTACGTAGATCAGATGGAAGTAAAGTTAATCTATAGAAACGATCGATTTCTAAGAGGAGGAGACCAAACTTCCTTTATGAAAAATGGATTTACCGCAGTGCGCATGTCCGAAATGAATGAAAACTTCCTGTACCAACACGAAAACGTACGGGTAGAAAATGGAATTCAGTACGGGGATTTACCCGAGTTCATGGATTTTGAATACCTCCGGAAAGTGGCCGCCGTCAATCTTGCTGCAGCGGCTTCTCTCGGTCAGTCCGCAGGAATGCCACAAGAAGTAAAAATTGATGTGCGCGGGTTGAGCAACTCATCGACCTTGAGTTGGAAAGCCCCTATCCATGGCAAAGCAAAAGGATACTATGTGCTCATGCGTGAGACCTCCTCAGCCATGTGGGAAAAAAAGTTTTACACCGAAGACACCCAATTGAAGCTTCCTTACAGCAAGGATAATTACTTCTTTGCCGTACAGTCTATTTCAGAGCATGGAACTGAAAGTTTGCCGGTGATTCCAACTCCACTCTCCCGTTAATAGTAGATTTCGTTTTTTTAAGAGTCGACTACTCACACCATTCTGAAAAATCCAGACTGGAAGCGAAGTTATGTGTCATTTTTTTACGAAATATCTATTCATTACACTCACTAGTTTTATCAGTTTTATGATTATCCGCTTTTTCACCACTAACCTAAGAAAATAGGGTTTGAGGATCAATTAAGTGAGCTGTGGACCGTGGACAGCCGACTGTGAGCGATTATCCGCAGTGTTTAATAGGCATCTATTGAGCCATTGGAATAATTGCGGATAATCATATAACTTAATTATTACATTATATTTTTATATTTTTTAAAATAAATAGCTGTTTATTTAATTTTTTTTAATTTATTTAACAAAATATTTTTTTTGTTTTACTGTTTTTTAATCGCTACCTATTTTTATGAACACACAAGAGCAATTTTTCAAAAGATTAAAACCGACTGTTTCGCCTTACTCCTCCTTGGCTGCTGAAGTAGCCATCACCCTCAATGTAAGTTTGGATAGCGCCTATCGGAGGATCCGAGGGGAAAAACTCCTAGACTTCGATGAAATAAGTTTACTCTGTCGAGGGTTCAACATTTCCGTGGACGAATTTTTCTGTTTGAACAGCGGTACCATCTTATTTCAGACAGGCACCAAAGCCTCCCAAAAGGATGCCTTAAAACAATGGTTGGAGGATGTATACAAGCAATTGTACTACATCAATAGCTACCCCAATAGGCACTTGTATCACCTAATTAAGGATCTCCCCCCCTTTCACCATTTTTTCCATCCCGTGCTTGCTCGCTTTAAATTCTTTTTCTGGACTAAATCCATTTTACCAAATGGGCAAGCGCAATTCGAAAAATTCTGCCTCAACCAGAAGCAGCTGTTCAACTACGAAGAATTATCCCAACGGATCATTCGAGCTTATGCCAAGGTTCCGAGTACAGAAATCTGGAATAAGGACACCCTAAACACAACCCTACGACAGATTGAAACCTACCATGAGATGGGTTGGATTGAAAATAGCGAAACTACCAAGTTGATTTATTTAAGTGTATTGGATGTAATTGGACACCTCGAAAAAATGGCTATTGATGGCAAAAAGTCTCTTTTGGGCCAGAATCCTGCTTCCGACCATGGAGAATACCGACTTTACCTAAACGATATCGTATCGGGGGACAATACCTTACTCGTAGAGCTAGGGGAAAGTAAAATCACCTATCTCAACCATAGTGTCCTCTATTTTGTGGGTTCCAAGGACCCCCAATTTAATGAGCTGGTTTTTCGAAATATGGAGAATATAATCAAAAAATCAAGTTTGATGAGTGGATCAGGTGAAAAAGAGCGAACCCAGGTATTCAATACCCTTCGTAAAAAGGTTTATCTTAAACTTGAAGCTATGGACATGACGTCAAAAAATTGAAATATATTTTGGCTTGAATTTCAATCCGTGTAACTTACTCCAATGATTAGTTTGCGCTCTTTTATAGGATTTATAGGGTTGATTGGAATCGCTTCCTGTGCTTCCAATGCAACAGAAAATACAAGCCAAGCTCTAGGTGATCTGGCTTTTTCTCCTCCCACCACCAAAAATGGCATGGTTTGGGTTCCTGGTGCTGCGCTGATTATGGGAAGTGATGACCCTGGGGCCTATGCTGCTGAAAAGCCGGCTGTGAATGTAACCGTCACCGGATTTTGGATGGATCCCACCGAAGTTACCAATGCGCAATTTCAAAAATTCGTAACAGCTTCGGGGTACCTGACCGTGGCAGAACGGCCCATCTCCTGGGATGAACTTAAAAAACAACTTCCTCCCAATACACCAAAATTGTCGGATGAAGATCTTGCTCCCGGATCCATGGTCTTTATTGCTCCATCCCGGCCTGTTTCACTACAAGACCTCTCAGCCTGGTGGATTTGGGTAAAAGGAGCCAATTGGATGCACCCAGAAGGTCCCAAAAGCAATCTAGAAGGGCGAGAAAATCACCCAGTAGTACATATCGCTTATGAGGATGCAGTAGCCTATGCCAACTGGGTTGGCAAGCGATTGCCTACCGAAGCCGAATGGGAATTAGCTGCTCGTGGGGGACTCAAAGGGCAAAAATTTGCCTGGGGCGATGAATTTACACCGGGCGGTACCTATCTCGCGAATACCTTCCAAGGGATTTTCCCATCAAAAGATGAGGGTAAGGATGGATTTAATGCTACAGCTCCTGTCAAATCCTTCGCTCCCAATGCCTATGGGGCATACGACATGATTGGAAATGTATGGGAACTTACTTCGGACTGGTTTGATGCGTTAAAGCATGCGCGAACTGCTGGAAAAGTGGCCAAGTTGGATGAAGCCATGAACCCCTGCTACAACCCAAGCAACCCCTACGCCGTGGAGCGAGTAATAAAGGGAGGCTCATTTTTATGTGCCTCCAATTATTGTGTGAATTACCGGCCTGCAGCAAGACAAGGGCAGGCCATTGATTCTGGAACCTCAAATGTAGGTTTCCGCCTGGTGTCAGATGGAATCTAGGTCTTGAGGTCTTTAGTCAACAACAATCCCTTTAAACAAAAAAAATAGCTCTTTTAGCGAATTCCTTTTTCTGGATACTTGGGAACAACGGTCCTACCAAAAGCCTTAAGTTCCTCAATCTGACCGTCCATATCCCCATTGGGGTACAGACAAGGTCCAATACCTGCTTCCTTCTTTTTGTAATCCAAATAGCCAATCACTATCGGTACATTTGCTCCAAGTGCAATGTGGTAAAATCCTGACTTCCATTTACTTACTGCACTTCGAGTGCCTTCGGGAGTGACCATCACCACTAAATCATCTCTCCCATTGAGCATTTGGATCATGGCCTCTGTATAGGTTTGCTTCTTGCCTCCTGGTATACGTTGGCGGTCAATTGGGATCGCTCCCAAGCCAGACAACATCCAACCCAAAGGGCCAATCATTGATTCTTTCTTAATCGTAAAGCGGACGGGAATATCCATCAAATAGAAGGCAGCTCTAGCATACAAAAGATCCCAGTTGGAGGTGTGGGGAATAGCAATCAATACCGCCTTTTTCACACCAACAGGCCAATTTGGATTCAAGCGCCATCCGGCCAACCAAAATATAATTCGGGAAAGTAACTTCATCATAAATCGCTAGGTTGGGGTTGTAACTGGGTAGAAATTTCTAGTAAACTAGGATTGGCTTCAATGACTTTCATCGCTTGGTTGTAACCTGCTTGAAAGAAATCCGGAGCCTTTTTCAAGTCAAAGACGCCAAACTTACCTAATCCAGGGGCCTCAATAAAATAAGTACAAGCCGATTTACGGCTGTAGGCATTGAAATTCATGTTCATCATGACTGCACGTTCCAAAAGATTTTTCACATTTCGAACCGCTGCCAATTCAGGTAGATGATTGCAGTTGACCCCAATCAGGATCTCACAATTGGCTTGCAAGGGTTCCACAGGCAAATTATTCAGCACTCCTCCATCAACCAAGTACCGAGATTCATAAAAAATAGGTTCAAACATTCCTGGAATACAGGAGGAAGCCAATATTGGTTCGACCAGCTTGCCGGAATTGAAATAAACCACCTCCCCTTTTCCTATATCTGTTGCCGCCACATGAAGAGGAACCTTCAGCGAAGCAAAATCATTGTGCGGAAGGTAGGTTTTTAGTAGCTGGGCCAAGCTATCCATGTTAAACAAGCCTTTCCAAGAGATGGCAGGTCGGATCAACTTGAAATAGTTGGTTTCAATGATAATCTTCAACACCTCATCTGGGCTATATCCCTGGCAATACATGGCGCCTACAATGGCACCCGCTGAACTGCCACTCACCTGGCTTGGGAAAATACCCACTTCATTCAGTGCCTTTAGCACCCCCAAATGCGAGATTCCTCTGACTCCTCCGCCAGAAAAGGCAATTCCAATGCTTGGCTTAGAGTTCATCGAGCCGGAAAGTTTGATCCACACGTACGCCCTTTTCGGTCATTTTTACCGTGCAACATTCATGCACCGAATCGTGCTCTAGAAAAAGCACATACTGGTCTCGGGCTGCTATTTCCAGAAATTGCTGCTTCTCCTGCAGGGTCAACAGGGGCCGTGTATCATAACCCATCACGTAGGCCAAAGGAATATGCCCCACTGAAGGAAGTAAATCAGCCATAAACACCAGCGTATGTCCTTTGTACTGCATTTTGGGAAGCATTTGCTTATCCGTATGCCCATCCATTGTGAGGAAGTCAACCCCTGGAAATAAGGATTTAGTGGCTAAGTCTAGGTACTTGAGCGCTCCATGCTCTTGTAAGGGAAGGATATTTTCCTCCAAAAAGGATGCTTTTTCTCTTGGATTTGGAACCGTTGCCCAGTTCCAATGGTCTTCATTTGTCCAATATGTCGCACGAGGAAAAGTAAGTTCGTATTGCCCATGGGAACCATATTTCACACCGCCGCCACAATGGTCAAAATGCAAGTGGGTCAAAAAAACATCTGTGATATCGGTTGGGTGTACCCCGAGTTGCTGTAAACTTTTGGTTAAGCTAGCATCCCCATGCAAGTAGTAATGTGAAAAGAAACGGGCATCTTGCTTGTCCCCTATTCCGTTGTCGATTAAGACCAATCGATTGCCATCCGAAACGAGTAGGCAGCGCATGGCCCATGGACAGAGGTTGTTTTCATCCGAGGGATTGGTTCTTGACCAAATGGATTTAGGCACCACACCAAACATGGCCCCGCCATCCAATTTAAAAAAACCTGTGTCTACGGTGAAAAGCTCCATTTATGGTGATTAAAGCGGAATTTAAAATCCTATCTACTAGTTTGAAGAATTGGGATGCCTAAATTGGAAATCGAAAAATCGGGAAGATTTATTCCACAACAACACCCATCGCACAGAACTTATCTATTCGCTGAGAGATGCGTTCTTCTGCCTCAATTTTATCCAATTCAGCTAAAGCCTTACCAATTACCTCCTTGAGGGTTTTGGCCATTCCTTTAAGGTCTTTGTGTGCCCCTCCGAGTGGTTCCGGAATAATATCGTCTACCAGCCCATTGGACTTCATATCCGTAGCGGTCAACTTGAGTGCTTCAGCAGCTTGCTCCTTGTAATCCCAGGATCTCCACAAAATGGAAGAGCAGGATTCAGGAGAAATCACAGAATACCAAGTATTTTCCAACATGTAGACTTTGTCTCCAATGGCAATGCCTAAAGCACCTCCGGAGGCTCCTTCCCCAATGATGATGCAGATCACCGGTACTTTGAGCATAAACATTTCTTTGATATTGCGGGCGATGGCTTCCCCCTGGCCTCTTTCTTCTGCTTCCAAACCAGGAAATGCACCTGGAGTATCGATAAGCGTTACGATGGGCTTATTGAATTTTTCGGCCATCTTCATTAGGCGAAGGGCCTTTCTGTATCCTTCTGGATTGGCCATTCCAAAATTACGTTCTTGACGCTGCTTGGTGTTTCTACCTTTTTGCTGTCCAATAAAAAGGACTGTTCTCCCGTCAATATCTCCCAAGCCACCAATCATGGCCTTGTCGTCTTTCACCGTACGGTCCCCATGCAATTCAATAAAGTCGTTGGTGATTTCGTAGATGTAATCTAAAGCATAAGGCCTGTCTGCATGTCTGGAGAGCTGTACCCGCTGCCAGCGCGTAAGATTCGCAAAGGTTTCCTTTTTCAAAGCTAAAATTTTACCCTCTAAAGATTGAATGTCCTTGCTTAGGTCGATGTTTCTCCCCTTTGCCAACTCCTTCATCTCCTGCAATTTTTGCTCTAAATCAGCAATGGGTTTTTCAAATTCTAAGACCATTTCCGTAAATTTTTGAAGAACAAATATAAGGATTAGTCTTAATCTCTGATGGAAATTTTGACTGAAAAGGCAGGAGAACAGCGGACTTAAAATCCAGTTTTCAAGAACAACCCTCTAAACAAAGACAAGGACATCCTCAGTCTTAGCTTCCACACAGGTTCAAACTGCCCCAAAACAAAAAAGTCCCTAATTTCTTAGGGACTTTAAGCGGAATGGACGGGACTCGAACCCGCGACCTCCTGCGTGACAGGCAGGCATTCTAACCAGCTGAACTACCACTCCAAGGTTAGAAAAGACAAGTAATCAATAAATTAATTGCCCAAATAAATACTAGTAACGAACTCAAAATAAGTAAGTTATAATCGATGCGGAATGGACGGGACTCGAACCCGCGACCTCCTGCGTGACAGGCAGGCATTCTAACCAGCTGAACTACCACTCCGTTTCCCTTCACTTTTGAAGTGGTGCAAAGGTAGAAAAAGGGAACTTATCCGCAATAAATCAACTTTATTTTTTTATAAGGAGGAAGTATCTCCTTCGCTATCAAACAAATAAATATGGTTTTGGCAGCGTCAAACGGCACGCTGGTCCACCAGGACCTGCACATTGGGGTGCAACCAAAGAAAGGATGCAGGAAATTGACCCGATACGCCAGGTTCCTTCAAGCGCTCAAACGCTTCTTTTTTGCCGGATCCCGCAATAAATAATAGAATGAGTTTGGATTGCATGATTCCCCGAAGCCCAATAGTCATTCCAAAACTCGGCGGTTGCTTCAAGGTCTTCAACATCCCGTTGGCTAAAGTAGATGGAGCTAATTCACATACATGATACGGAAGTTGATGGGCTTCTAATGGTTCATTGAGCGCAATATGGCCATTGATCCCAATTCCCAAAATGCAGATATCCAAAGGCCCCTCTCGCTCCAAAACCTGCTCCATGTTAGAGCAAGCCCCCTCAGGATCTGAAGTAGTTGGGTCAATGGTCCAGTAGCGATCATTTGGAATTCCCATCGGCTGCACAAACTTTTGTTGCACATCCAATTCAGAGGTAAATGGGGAATCTGGTTCCAAGCCTCCCCATTCATCTAGTTTAATGACACGGAGCCGATCCCCAAACTCAGGATGGGCTTCCTTGTAAGCCGCTAATTTGGAATAGGTGCCGGATGGTGATCCACCACTGGCTACACAAAACAAAAGATCAGGCTTTTTTTCCACCTCTTTTTTGATCAATTCAAATCCTTTGGTACTCATTGACTCAAAGTCAGAAAAAAAATGGAAGTTCATGCCTGCAGGTTTTTGATGGGTATGGGTTGAAATTAGTGCAATAAATGTATTACATCCTTCGGTTCAAACACAAAAGTTAGGTGTAGAAAACTTCTTCCCATCAATTAATTCGCTACAAATCCAAAACCCTTCTTATCTTACTTTTGAATTTGACTAGTATATAATCTACTTATGAAAAGACCTCACCTACTCCTCTTACTAGCGTTGTTCGGACTTGGACATTCGCTGCATGCGCAGAAAAAAGCTCCTGTAAAAGCAAATCCACTCAAACAAGCTGTTCAGGCATCCGTTGATGCACAATTTACAAACATGACTGAACTGAGTGATAAAATATGGGCCTTTGAAGAGATTGCTTTTCAGGAAAGCCAATCTTCCGCCGCCTTATCTGCCTACGCAGAGAAACTTGGATTTAAAGTGACAAGAGGCGTGGGCGAAATCCCAACTGCCTTTGTGGCTGAATATGGATCTGGAACTCCAATCATCGGCATCATGGGTGAATTTGATGGGCTTCCCGGTTTGTCTCAGAACAAAGTGCCCTTCAAAAGCCCCTTGCATGCAGGCGCTCCCGGACACGGATGTGGACACAATCTCTTTGGCGTAGCCTCCCTAGGCGCGGCTTCGGCCATCAAGGACTTGATTGCCTCAGGAGAACTCAAAGGAACGATTCGTTTTTACGGAACTCCTGCCGAAGAAAAATACTTCGGTAAACTTTGGATGATCCGAGCTGGCTTGATGGATGATGTAGACATCATGATGGATTGGCACCCTGCCGATGAAACCAAAACCGAAGTTCAAAAAGGACTAGCCTTGGTGGATTTTTTAGTGGAATTTAACGGCCAAGCGGCGCATGCTTCAGGCGATCCCTGGAATGGCCGCTCCGCATCCGATGCGCTAGAACTATACACCAATGGAATCAACTACTACAGAGAGCATATCAAGCCAACCGTACGTATTCACTACCACATCCAAGATGCAGGTAAGGTAGTCAATGTAGTACCTGACTACAGCCGACTGTGGGTGCGCGTGCGTGACTCCAGCAGAGATGGACTGCTACCCGTTTACAAGCAAGTGGAAAAAATGGCTGAAGGAGCCGCTATCATGGCCAACGTAAGCCACAAAGTGACCTTGGTCTCTGGAGTACACGAAATCTTGGTCAACCGTACCGGATCCGCCGTGATGCAGCAAAACATCGAGGCATTGGGTGCCATCTCTTATACAGATGAGGAGCAGGCCTTTGCAAAGAAAATTCAAGAAGCAAACGGTAAACCACTTGTGGGCGTACTTTCCGAAATCAAGCCCATGGAAGAAACCCTTGAACACAGCATGGGCGGTAGCACAGACGTAGGCGACGTGAGCTGGGTGGTTCCGACCATCCGCATGGGTGCAACGGTTGCCCCTACCGGTACGCCATGGCACTCTTGGGCCGTTGTTGCCTCTGTAGGCATGTCAATTGGCCACAAAGGCATGGGCTATGCTTCTAAGGCACTTGCCATGACCATGGTGGATTTGTTCAAAAACGAAACCCTACGCAACGAGATCAAAGCAGAGTTTGCACAGAAAAAAGGAAGTTATGTCTACAAAGGGATGGTTCCGTCTGGACCTCCTCCCTTGAAAGCTGGCTATTAATCTTAAAAGCCCTCTGTTACTTCCTAAACAGAGGGCTTTTTTGTGGATTAACTTTTATCTTTTTTTTCACTAGTGTCCGACTAAAGTCGACCACCAGTAAAAATAGTTTGAATGGAATAAATATAAGCACTTTTTCAGTCTAGACTGAAAAGTAAGCCCCTATGTAGGAAACAGGGAGGCTTGTCCTTGGTTTTTTATGTTTTCTTTTAACTCT
>CAMBMU010000020.1 GCA_945868725.1 Spirosoma fluviale | reverse complement strand
AAAATGGAAGTATTGACTAAAGCTGACAGTGAAAATGTAAATCAGTTTATCAAAAGAAATACAGATGGAGATGTTGTGCTTTTCACAGATAGAAATACCGCCTACGTCAATTTGAATAAGATCGTAAATACCCATTTTACAGTAACTTCCGGGAAACAGGAGACTAACGATACCCTCAGATGGGTTCACAAGGCAATCAGCAATCTGAAGCGGAACCTGTTGGGGATTTACCATATGGTCACTTACAAGTACTTGCAGAACTACTTAAATGAATTCGTTTACAAACTGAATCGCAGGTACTTTGGTGAAAAACTGTTCGAACGATTGATTATTGCGTCAGTTCACCCATACGTGCATTGATACGGATACACATAATTTTTTTTAGCTTTTGCTTGGATGAAAAAGTTTAGCTTACTTTTTTTATACTGTAATCCCTTGATATGGGCTAGTTTGTGATTGGTTTTTATAAAAATCAAATGATTAAAGTTTTGTTTGTGTGTTTGGGCAATATTTGTCGGTCTCCCATGGCCGAGGGTATTTTCAATGCCAAAATCAAGGGCTTAGGATTAGAAAAGAGCATTCAATCGGATAGTGCGGGAACTTCAGACTACCATATTGGAGAGCTGCCAGATGAGCGTACCCTAAGCTGTGCACAAAGACATGGGGTGGGAATCAAGCACCGCGGGCGACAGGTGCAGCTGTCAGATTTTAGGGATTTTGCCTATATCATTGCCATGGATAACAACAACCTAGAAAATTTAAAGCAACTCAAACTTCAGTCTCGCTTTCCAGATATAGAAATTTTTTTGATGCGAAACTTTGCTTCAGGGGCTGCAGGCCTCGCTGTCCCTGATCCCTACTACGGTGGGGAAGAAGACTTTGAGAACGTGTACCGCATTTTAGATACTGCTTTAGATGCATTGATCAGCCACCTAAAAGTAGCCCACCCCCAGGTTTTTAAAGCATAGAAAAGCGAGTTGGAAAACGATAACGCTATCAATTTTTACTAATCCTTGAGCCAAATCTAAGCTAAAGACTAATTTTTTGGCCTGTTTTCACAGCTTTATAAATAGCATCCACGATTCGCATGTCCTTCAGTCCTTCCTCCCCATTTACTGGAATAAGCGGTTGCTTACCATCCAAGATAATCGCCGCCATTTCGTCCATTTGGGTGGTTTGATGGGTCACATGGCTGTGCTCAAGTGGACCGGAATGAGTCTTAGCCTTGATGGGACCGTATCCTGTAGAGGGTTGCATTTCGGCAAATCCTTTGGTGCCAGACAGAAAAAATTTATCCAGATAGTTGAGCGAATAGGTGGATAAGCAGGAAGCGGTCGCGCCAGATGGGAAGCCCATCTGAAAGGTGATGGTTTCATCTACACCTTCTCCAAATTTGATGGGATCGGTTTTCGTTTCCTGCGCCGTCACCCAAATTGGGTCTTCCCCTAATAAGTAGCGAGCCCCATTGATGGAGTAGATTCCAATATCCATCATCGCTCCTCCTCCTGAGAGGGCCTTATTTAGTCTCCACTGGGAAGGGTCGCCAATAACAAACCCACTAAGCCCTTGGAAAAACAGCGTTTTGCCAAATTCTCCTGCCCGCTGCTTTTTAACAATATCAAGGGTATTGGCCTCAAAGTGCATGCGGTAGCCTATCAAAAGCTGAACCCCAGCCGCCTTACAAGCATCTACCATCTCCTTGCCCTCTTTGGCTGTGGTGGCCATGGGTTTTTCGCAGATGACATGCTTGCCCGCCTTGGCAAGTGCAAGGGTGTGCTCCTTGTGCAAGGCATTGGGAGTAGTCACATAGACCGCATCGATATCTTTGTTGTTCTTGATCTGGTCTACAGTTTCGTAGCTGTAGCAATTTTGAGCGGATAGCCCATATTTTTCCTTCCACTGGGCTATTTTGGATGGAGTGCCGCTGATGACACCCACTAGTTTGGCTCTACCACAGTCTTTCATCGCTTCGGCGACCCGAGAGCCGTAGCTTCCAAGCCCCATGATCGCGACACGCAAAACTTTGGGCTCTTTCCCCAAGGCTTGGGCAATGCTATCTGAAAAAGGGATGCTGAGAGCGAGCGTCGTAAGGCCCGCTTGTTGGAGAAAATGTCGGCGTGTGGTCATAACTGATCAGGGATTAGTGGATAAAAAGTTAGCAAATCCCTACTTCAAGTACCACCAAAACCTACTTTTTTCTTCGAACGGCCTGATAGGAGGTTCGGGTGGTCTGTTCCAAAAGTACCTCGTAACCTTCCATCAAGGCCGGAATGTCTTCTGCCCGGGGCTTGAGGATAGTCAAGAGCTCCAAGTCCTCGTTGTAACGGATCTCAAAGCTGGATTTGAGACTCTCCACCAGTTGCTCCAGCTTAAAAAGTTGGGTATCCACAACGAGAGAAACGGTGATGGCAGAAAGTTGCAGCATATTGGCGCGCAGCTTCAGTTCTTTCAGCTTTTCGTAAATGGCGTGAATGTGTTTTTCTTCGATAAATGTAAAGTCAGTGACTTTAAAGCTGACAAGGACTTGATTCTTTTTCAAAACTAAGGTAGGCACCTCGTGTGCAGCTGCATACTCGTGGATTTTAGTTCCAGCCCCTTCAGGATCTAAAAATGACTTGACAAAAAGCGGAATCCCCGTATTTGCTAGTGGCTTGATCGTTTTGGGGTGGATGACAGAAGCTCCAAAGTAGGTCATCTCTGCGGCCTCGCGGTACCTGAGTTCTTCAAATTTTTGGGTGTTTGGAAACAGTTTGGGATCTGCATTGAGCACTCCAGGGACATCTTTCCAAATGGTCACCGACTCCGCATCCAAGCTGCTGGCAAGAATCGCAGCTGTAAAATCAGATCCCTCTCTTCCTAGAGTGGTTGTTCGACCCTGAGGGTCTTTCCCAATAAATCCTTGGGTCAAGATCGTTTTGTGCTCCAATAGGCCAGCCCATTGATTCTGGCAAGCACTACGGGTCTTTTCCCAATCTATTTTTGCAAATCTAAAGTCCGAATCCGTATGGATCACAGTTCGTGCATCCTGCCAAGAAAGGGATAATCCTTTAAAAATTAGGTATTCAGAGACGACAAGGGAAGAAAGCAATTCCCCGTAACAAATCAGCTGGTCATACACTTCATCGTAATTGATTTTTGAAATAGGCAAGTCCAAGATGGGTTGTGCGGTATCCATCAGCTGTTCTATTTTCTCAACTACTGGGTGAGAAGTTGGGAAAAGTTCCTCGCAGACTCCGACATGGAAGTCCCTGATCTGCTTCCAGTCCTGGGAAAAATTGGCTTGCCCCAACTTTTTTGCCAATACTGCTTCTAGGGCATTGGTTGTTTTTCCCATGGCAGAAACTACGATAAGCTTGTTGGTCTGAAGCCGGGAATGGAGAATGGTATGGAGATTCAGGAGTGCAGCCGCATCTTTTACGGAAGCCCCACCAAATTTGTACACTTGCAAAGTCCTGTTCATAGGTAAAAGGAGTACCAATATTAGTTGCCGTGAAGTTAGGCAAAGATGAATAATCCACCTAAAAATCAGGACCCAAGGAGAAATGTCTACACGCTAATCCTCTCGAATCACCACTTTTCAAAAATTGGCTAAGATTTGGTAAGAGATGTTTACATTTACTTTTCTAACTGTAACAACCTATGGCAAACCGCTCCCTGTACCTTTCTCTAGCCATTTTGACAATGGCAGTCACCACTTGGACCTCTTGTGGACCGAAAACACCCGTTATCGACGAAACCTTCGCAACCCAAACAGAAAAGTTGCTGATTAAGGTAGATACCCTCCATACCGGTTTGGAAAACCCTTGGGGCATGACTTGGCTTCCAGATGGCACCATGCTCGTCACCGAAAGAAAAGGAGAAATCCTGGTTTTCAAGGAGGATAAATTTACAGGAGAAAAAATCCAAGGTTTACCTGCCGTTCACAACGTAAATCAAGCAGGTCTCTTGGACGTTGCTGTGCATCCCAACTATTCGGAAAATGGCTGGATTTATATTTCTTATGCGCAAAACTTTGCCGATAGCACCGCTGCTACCACCATTCTTCGATTCAAGTTGGATGGGAATACCGCGGTCAATCAGGAGGAACTCATTGTAGCTGGTCCCGCTTGGAAAGGTGGCCGCCATTTTGGTGGCCGAATCATCTTTGATAAGGCAGGCTACCTGTACTTCTCCAACGGAGACAAGGGTAACATCCCAATGAATGCGCAGAACCTGAACAATGCGCATGGCAAAATCCACCGCATCAAAGACGATGGCAGCATCCCTGCAGACAACCCCTTCAAAGATTCTTTAGGCATCACCAGCTCAATCTGGACCTATGGTAATAGAAACCCACAAGGCTTGATCTACGACAAAGCCAACGACAGAATCTGGGAAGTAGAGCATGGCCCAATGGGCGGTGACGAACTCAACCTCATTGAAAAAGGAAAGAATTACGGTTGGCCGGTGATCACCTACGGCATCAACTATGATGGAACACCCATCACCGATATTCAAGAAAAAGAAGGTATGGAACAGCCCAAGCATTATTGGGTACCCTCCATTGCTACATGCGGTGTGGCCTTGGTCACGTCTGACAAATACCCAGCTTGGAAAGGAAATATCTTAGTTGCCGCCTTGGCGAAGCAGCACATCGCTCGCGTGGAGATGAATGGAACCGCTTATGTGAAGGAGGAGAAACTGCTTCAAGACTTGGGACGAGTACGACAGGTAGCTGAAAGCCCAGAAGGCTACATTTATGCGATTACGGAAGCAACAGGTCTATTGGTCAAGTTGCTTCCCATCCGATAAGCTTTGCTAGAAATATTCCAAAAGGCCTTTCGATCGAAAGGCCTTTTTTGGTTTTAGAAAAAAGTGTGTTAGCTAATCCTTCAATTGAAATCAAAAAAAGTTAATTTTCCAATACGAAAACTCTTACCATCAATTGCGAGTTAAACCTCTATATCCTTGATCCTTAACACTATGAAAACCCTTGCAGCCTATCTTTTATTCCTTCTAGCTTTGATTTCGCCTCTTTTTTCATGCCAAGCCAAGGAGGGAGACCCAGTTCCTGATTCGTTAACCTCTCAAAAATTCACGACGAAAACAGAAAAAATGGTCATCAAGGTAGATACCCTCCACACCGGCTTCCAAAACCCCTGGGGGATGACCTGGATCAATGCGGAGACCCTCTTGATCACTGAAAAGAAGGGTGAGTTACTTCTATTCAAAAAAGATAAATTCACTGGCCAAAAAATCACAGGTCTCCCTGAGTTTTATACCACTGGCCAGGCTGGATTGTTAGACATTACTACACATCCAAATTTTGCTCAGAATGGCTGGATATACATAGCCTATGCGAAGCCTGTAGGCGATGGTGGCGCTACTGCAATTGCCCGATTTAAATTATCAGGAACTGCTGTTGTCTCATTTGAAGAACTGATCGTTACCAGTCCTGAATGGAAAGGGGGGACGCATTACGGGAGTAGAATTGTCTTTGACAATCAAAATTTCTTGTATTTCAGCAATGGAGAGCGCGGCAGTCAGGACAATGCGCAGAACCTAAAAAATTCTCACGGAAAAATCCATCGCATTCATGACGATGGGCGTATCCCTACAGACAACCCATTTGTCGCTACTTCCGGAGCTATCCCTTCTATCTGGACCTATGGAAATCGTAATCCTCAGGGTCTATTTTTTGACAAAGCCAGCAACCTCCTTTGGGAAGTGGAGCATGGCCCTCGTGGGGGTGATGAACTGAACCTACTCGAAAAAGGAAAAAATTACGGTTGGCCGGTAATCACCTATGGCATCAACTACAACGGCACACCAATCACGGAAATTACAGCAAAAGAAGGGATGGAACAGCCGGTCAAGTACTGGGTTCCTTCGATTGCCACCTGTGGAATGACTATGGTGAATTCAGATCGCTATCCTGCTTGGAAAGGAAATATTCTGGTAGCTGCACTTGCGGGTACCCACATTGCTCGGGTGGAAATGAATGGAACAAAACCTGTGGCTGAAGAAAAATTACTTCCAGGAATAGGTCGTGTCAGACAGGTATCCTTGAGTCCAGATGGCTACGTTTACGCAATCACAGAGGGTACGGGGTTATTGATCAAGCTAGTTCCTTCCAACTAAGGCTCATCACTATCTATACCTGAACCTACCTAGACAAAATTACGATCCACTTTGTCAGCAGTATAGAAAAATGCAAGGTTTGAAGTTCAAGAAAGTGAGCTGTGAACCGTGGACTGAAAATTGTCCACCACTAACTGCCCACGGACCACAGTTATTAGTGGTCTGCTACTAAAAACGTAAGAAAATTTAAAATCTAAACCCAGTCACACAACGAATCGGCTGTCGTCAGTTGACCGTTGACCGTTGGCAATTATCCGCAGTGATTAACTCCTTATATATCCTTGGATAGGATTGCGGATAATCATATTAAACAAAATCCACATCCACACTGAAGGGGTACTTCATTAGAAATTGAAGTGCTTCTTCGATGGATAGGTCCTCAAATAATACCCGATGTAGATTTTCTGTTATCGGAGCTCGGATACCTGCTGTTTTCAAAAAGGCATCCACAATACGTACCGTATTGACTCCTTCGGCCACTTCTTCCATGGTTTCTAGGATTTGATCAAGCGTCTCTCCTTTTGCTAGGCGATATCCTACCGTAAAATTTCTGGAATCAGGGGAATTGCAGGTGGTCACTAAGTCACCTATCCCTGCTAGCCCCATTACGGAACTGACCGTGCCTCCTAAGGCTTTGCTCAGATGCGCCATTTCTACCATCCCTCGTGAAATTAGCAGCCCTTTTGCGTTTTCCCCCAATCCTAAGCCTGCCAAAGCACCTGCTGCAATGGCAATGATATTCTTGAGCACCCCACTAAGCTCCACCCCAATGATATCAAAGTTGCCATATACTTGGAATTTTTCGGAGCGAAGGAGCCGCTGTCCTTCTTGAATCACT
Organism: Spirosoma fluviale; assembly: GCA_945868725.1. Lineage (GTDB taxonomy): Bacteria > Bacteroidota > Bacteroidia > Cytophagales > Cyclobacteriaceae > Algoriphagus. The sequence goes on along the minus strand of CAMBMU010000020.1, from coordinate 31,332 downwards.
TCATTGTATTTACTGGCAATAACGGTGGCGGCAGGCTGACCATTGCTAAGCTCCTTGGAAATGTTTGGCCCAGCCAAGCAGCCTACGCGTACCGCAAGGGTTTCTTGAATAATGACTTCACTCATGGTCATGATCTGATTCCGACGGAGCTTTTTGACGGTATCCCATTGCTCGCCCTCCGCTAGCTGAACAGCTAAGCCTTTGGTACCATGGATGACGAGATGGTAAGGATGTAAAAAAGGAGCGAACGTACGTGCTACCTCCAAGAATGCCGCAGAGGGAATCATTAAAAATAAGACCCCACAAGAGTCACAGAGTTCTTCAGGAGAAAAAGTAGCACGAATCTTTGGATTCAGCAATTTTCCAGAGGCGCTATGCTGCGAATTGATTTCATCTACCACTTCCTGCTTACGGGCGTAGACCATCACCTCGTTTTTTTCTGCGAGCATGTTGGCAATCGCAGTACCGAAGCTTCCCACTCCGATCACACCTATGGGGCGAGATTTAGAAGAGTTTTTCAATGCCATACCCATGTAATCTGTTGTGGTAGAAATAAAGCAAACTCATGTCCTCGGTCTCTAGATTGCCATCCTTGTTTTTGATCAGTGGACGTTTGGCATGGTACATTCCGACATTTTCGAGTCCATGGGTGATAATTTCATCCATAGATCGGTAGAGGTGGGGCGCAGCATCAATTTTTCCTTGGGCTTTTAACTCAAAAATTTGATCCAGTACCCGTTGACAGGCGGTTTTAAATTCTTCGTAAGCTACCACCAAGTCCTCCTGAGGGAGACGAATAAGGTCAAACAAATCCATTTTGTCATTCTTTGCTTGAATCAATTCAAACGCTACAAAGGCAACCAGATGGGAGCTAAACACCCGGTTGATTTTATGGAATTCCTCAACAATTCGCTTGCCAAGCATTTGGGTATATTCTTCTTCCCGCTGGGCATCAACAGTCACTTTGCCGTTGGAGATAAAATACTCCTCGGTATTCACTTCTCTGCCCCATTTATCTCTGCTATTGCCCTCTTCATCGACATAGTTACCCATCACATCCATGGCATGACCTATGGAAACAGAGATGTCGGAGCCTTTGGTGAAGAACTTGAAAAGGAATTTGGAGATCTTGTAGGAGTTAGAAAACTCGTCGTTCTCCTTGTAATAGCGTTCCTGACCTGTCTGGCTGAGGTAATCTTGAATCAGGCTGGGCGCCTCTAGGACAAAGTGATAATTGATGGTAACAGGAACGATGAAAATCTTCCCGGAAACATCTGAAATGCCCTGCTGAAAGTTCGCCCGCTGCGCTTCTATAGCGGTGCTCAATAGCCCCAATTTCAACCTGGATTCAATGATTCCACTTCTGGAGCGGGTTCCTCCAGGAAAAAACAAGCTGTGGCAGCCAAACTGAATTGCCTCTTTGGAGTAGGTTTTAAGGGTCTCCAAATACATCAGATTTTTCTTCCTGCGATCCACCTTGTATGCTCCAAGTGCATTCATAAAATACGCGAAGATGGAGATATTGAAGAGGTTGAGACCCGCCCCATAAATAAAGGGAGGCATTCCCAAGACCGAAATTATCCAGCCGATCAAGACGCTATCAAGGTTCGAAAAATGGGTTGGAACCATGACAATGGTTCCCTTGGTTGCCAATTCACGAATTTGATCAGTCTGCCCCGTAATTTGAATTTTATCCTGAAGGGAAAATTGGTTACTAAATAAAGATCCAAAGCCCTTCACCCGTGCGGCATTGAGAAGTCGAGAAAACCCATAGGTCACCACCCTCCGGGTAAATTTGTAGTGGGTAGCTTTAAAATTAGAGGCAATTTCTTCGGAATAGCGACTGGTAATTTTACTCAATACAGCTTTGTAGGCTTCAAGCTTCTTCGCATTAGAAAGTGAAACCTCGGAGTGAATTTGAAGCAAGCTATTTTTTACTTCCCCCCAGAAGGGCCCTTCATCATCGGGATCTACATCCCAAGGGTTTTGCTTGATACGAAGCTTTTCTCTGTAGAGCGTTGTTTCAAGCTCCTCCTTTAAAATTTCGGGGTTTTTCCCGATTAAATCTAAAATCCGTTCCTCGGAAAGGCCTGCTACCTTTTTTACAAACTCCTTACGCTCACGAGCGAGCTTAACCACAGGCCATTCGTCCTTTTTGGGCAAAATGGGAGCATATTGGTGCTTGATATAGTTCTCCTCCAAGTGGTAGTTCTGTTTTTAAACTAATTCAAAGATAAACAAAAAGGAACTGTTGCTATCTAAATTATTCGGGTAGGTCTACCCTTGGGCTTGACCTCAAAAAAATCATCACCACAGCTGTCGTAAGTAATCCCATCACCGTAGCAAAAAGGAGGGATTGAGTGATGTAATTCATCAGGTTAAAATACCCTTCTGCCTCCAATAAGGTCATCTTTTCCGAGTTTACAGTGAGCTGAATAACATTGGAAAAATAAGCAGGCGAGATGATACTGTGGGAAATATATTGACTCAGAGGGGTCAACAATACAACGATTAGCGTAAGCACAAAACCAGAAAGTAACCCCTGAATATAGGTCATGCTCCCCGAGTACGTCTTTCGCTTCTTTTCCAGAAGGGCAAAGACATAAATTAAAATTGCTAGCGGAGCATAAAGCAGGGTATATACCGAATGCTGTTCAATCAAGCGATCGTGCCAACCCAAATTTTTCTCCAAAGCCATCCAGGCAAGGCCCGAAAGGAAGAAGAGGATGCCCCATTTTATTTCAGTCCGGAACTTTTTCATAGTCAGCTAGGGGAGTTTTGGTGAAAGGATGGTATAAATTACAAAAAAGTACAAACGTCTTGGCCCCTTGGTGGTTAAAAAAGGAAAGAAGTATTCCCTTGCCCATGCCAAAAAGCGTGGTATTTTTACAGCTCCCAACCGTGATGAAACTAGACCTCAAACACATTCAAGTCCCCATTGAGTCCGAGATGGCTCAGTTCGAACATAAGTTCAGGGACTTTATGAAAAGTAAGGTCAAGCTGCTCGACCACATCACACACTACATTGTCAAGCGAAAAGGGAAGCAGATGCGTCCCATGTTTGTGTTCTTGACGGCAGGAGTCTGTGGACAAATCAATGAATCTACCCACCGAGGCGCTGCACTTATTGAGCTTTTGCACACCGCTTCCCTAGTCCATGACGATGTGGTGGACGATGCCAACTACCGTAGGGGATTTTTCTCTATCAATGCACTTTGGAAGAATAAAATTGCCGTATTGGTTGGGGATTACCTTCTCTCTCGGGGCTTGCTTTTGAGTGTAGAACACAATGACTTTCACTTGCTACGGATTGTATCCAATGCCGTACGAGAGATGTCTGAAGGTGAACTTTTACAAAGCTACAAAGCCAGAAAGCTGGATGTAGATGAGGAAGTATACTACCAGATCATCCGCCAAAAAACCGCTAGCCTCATTGCGTCCTGCTGTTCAGTAGGAGCTTCTAGTGTAAGTACAGACGAAGCGACCATCCAAAAAATGTGGGATTTTGGAGAAAAAGTGGGCATGGCTTTCCAGGTCAAGGACGATTTGTTTGACTATGGAGAGGATGAAATCGGGAAGCCATTAGGGATAGACATCAAGGAAAAAAAGATGACCCTCCCACTTATTTATGCGCTTAAAAACGCCGACTGGCTCGAAAAAAAGAAAATCATCTACCTCATCCGAAACCGCTCCGAAGATAAAAAGGCAGTGAACGAGGTAATTACATTTGTAAAAAAGAGTGGTGGCTTGGACTATGCCAAGCAAAAGATGACCGCATTCTACCAGGAAGCCCTAGCCCTATTGGAGCAATTTCCTGACTCGGATTACAAGTCTTCTCTTCGAGATTTGGTGGTCTACTCCATCGAACGGAAAAAGTAGGGGGTGATTATCCGCAATTTCGACAGTGGCTAAATAGACAGTCCACGGCTAACAGTCCACTGTCGACAGCCGAGTCGTTGTTGGGATGGGTTTAGGATCCATACTTCGTACTTCGTACTTGGTACAATGTACTGTGGTCTGTCGACCGTCAACTGTGGACGTTATTTTAGTCAACAGCTAACAGTCCACTGACGACAGCCAGGTCGTTGTTGGGACGGGTTTAGGATTTTATTTTAATACGTTTTTAGTAGCAGACTGCAATTGACTGTGGTCTGTCGACCGTCAACTATGGACGTTATTTTAGTCAACAGCTAACAGTCCACTGACGACAGCCAGGTAGTTGTTGGGACGGGTTTAGGATGTTATTTTAATACGTTTTTTTTAGCAGACGGCAATTGACTGTGGTCCGTCGACCGTCAACTGTGGACGTTATTTTAGTCAACAGCTAACCGTCCACTGTCGACAGCTGGGTCGTTGTTTGGACGGGTTTAGGATGTTATTTTAATACGTTTTTTGTAGCAGACGGCAATTGACTGTGATCTGTCGACCGTCAACTGTGAACGTTATTTTAGTCAACAGCTAACCGTCCACTGTCGACAGCCGAGTCGTTGTTGGGATGGGTTTAGGATCCATACTTCGTACTTGGTACTTGGTACATGTACTGTGGTCTGTCGACTGTCAACTGTGGACATTTTTTAATCTCGAGTATAATTCCCCACACGGATTACATCAGCAAACACTCCAGCAGCCGTCACTTCAGCTCCTGCTCCAGGACCTCTGATGATCATGGGTCGATCGTAGTAGCGGTCAGTAGTAAGCAAAATCATGTTGTCCGACCCTTCCAAACTATAAAAAGGATGTGAAGCTGGAATTGAACGAAGCCCTATTTCAGCTTTTCCATCTTCCAAAGTCGCCATAAACCGGAGTTTTTCTCCTTTTTCTCTTGCCTGCTGCAACAGCTGCGCATAGGATGCATCTTCGGCTTTCAGAAGTTCCATGAATTTTTCCACCGAAACACCCTGTCTCGCTTTTTCAGGCACTAGGGATGAAATAACTACATCTTCCACTTCAAGGGGCTGTTCAGCTTCCCTTCCCAAGATCACCACTTTACGTGCGACGTCCATCCCACTCAAATCATCTCGTGGATCAGGTTCGGTATATCCTTTCTCTTTGGCCTGTGCAACCACTTCCGAAAAAGGCGCTCCCTTTTCGAGCTCGGAAAAAATAAAATTCAGGGAGCCGCTCAATACCGCTTCAATTCGAATGACTCGGTCTCCAGAGAGCATCAAATCGTGTAGCGTAGTAATCACAGGAAGACCTGCTGCTACATTAGTTTCATACAGAAAATGAACCCCACGACTCTTTGCTAGTTGCTTCAGCTTCAGGTAACTGTCCAAGGAGCCCGAATTGGCCTTCTTATTAGGAGTAACAATGGCGATTTTTGCCGCCAAGACTCTTGAATAACACTGGGCTACCTCCTGACTCGCAGTACAATCTACCAGCACTGCATTGGAAAAATTCATTTCCTCAATTGTTGTGATAAACTTACCCAAGTCCATTTTTTCATTTTCTCCGGTAAGAATTGGTAGATTTTTAAGGTCAAAACCGTCTTCATCAAAAGCCATGTAGCGGCTGTTCGCGATTCCATGGATTTGAATGTCTAACTGATTTTCTCGGAGGAGCTTTTCCTTTTGATGGGCCATCATGCGAAGTAGTGCCTTTCCAATGAGCCCAGTACCTACCAAAAACAGGTGAACTACCTTGTGTTCGGAAAGGAAAAAAGCTTCGTGAAGGGCATTGAGGGCTTTCTGTAAATCGGCCTGCGGAATTATCACTGAGATATTCAGTTCAGAGCTCCCCTGAGCGATAGCGGCCACGTTGATGTTATTTTGGCCAAGGGCACGAAACATCCTTCCAGATGTGCCCAGGTCATGCTTCATATTTTCACCTACTGCCGCTACTAAAGCCAAGCCAGGGAGAAGCGTCACTGCATCCATTTCTCCAAATTTAATTTCATGGAAAAACTCCTGCTCAATCACTTCTTTTGCCAATAGGGCTTCCTGAGAAGGCATGGCCAAGCAAATGCTGTGTTGGGATGAGGCTTGGGAAATAAGTAAACTTGAGAGCTTAGCTTGGGACAACACCTTGAATATTCTCCCTAAGTTTCCTCCTGCTACCATCCATTCAGAACTTTGCAAAGTGAGCAAAGAAAGTTCAGATCGAGAGCTAATCCCTTTGATCCAGCCTCCTTGGCGTAGCGCTCCTTGGATTAGGGTACCAGGATGATGTGGCTCAAAGGTGTTTTTGATATGAATTGGGATGTTCTTCTTCATCGCCGGCTGCATGGTCACAGGAAAAATGACCTTCGCCCCGAAATGGGAAAGTTCCATGGCCTCGGCATAGCTCAATTGAGGGATGGTAAAGGCAGCGTACACCATTTTTGGGTCACAGGTAAGTACCCCCGACACGTCGGTCCAAATTTCCAAAGATTCGGCTTGCAAGGCTGCAGCCAATAGCGCAGCGGTATAATCTGAACCAGAACGACCCAAAGTGGTAGTCTCTCCTTTTTCTGTAGCCGCAATAAATCCTGTGACTACCTTAATTCCTTGGTGCTTGGCAAAATAGGTTTGGATAAGAGTCGTGGTCTGCACCTCATCCACTCGAGCATGTCCAAAGCGATCGTCCGTACGGATGATTTCTCGTGCATCGACAAAACAAGTGGATAAACCCCTGGACTCAAGCGCTTTCGCCAATATAAATGTGCTAAGCCTTTCCCCAAAGCTTGCCACATAATCTAGGGTACGCGGAGATTGTTCTTTGATCAAGTAAATGCCATGATACAGATTCTCTAATTCCTGAACCCTCTGCCTTATAAAGTCCACTACTTGAATTTTTTGATCACTTGGAAGAAGCTCATCCACCACAGCAAGGTGCTTTTCTTCTAGGGCTTGCAAGACCGCGCGATAGGCTAGATTTTCTTCATTTGCCATCTTGGCCAATGAAAATAGCTGCTCCGTCACCCCTCCAAATGCAGAAAAAACCACAGCTACCTCGTCGCTTTGAAGTTTGTCTTCAAGAATGCGAAACACCTGTTGAATATTATTGGAGTTTTCAACTGAAGAACCTCCAAACTTGATGATTTTCATAGCAAATAGGGAAAGATGGGGGATGAAAGAGAGGTCGGTGGGGATGTACTAATTACCCCCGCATGGGCATAAATTCACCCAAAAAACCCCGCCTCCCAAAATGGGAAAATGAACTGCTTGCAGCTTTCCAGAGGAAAAAAGTAGTACAAAAATCAACTGAAGGATGGGAAAAACCATAACACTACAAATTTAGTCCCTTATTAAACAAGTTAGGGTGTCAAATGCAAAGAAAAAAGAATAAAACAGATTTTTTTGCCTAAAGAATAAATTAAAGTGAATAAACTTATCAATTTCATAATTGAATCCGCGATAAATTACCCCGCTGTAAAGGAATGTTGGAATTTACAGGAGTGTGGTGATGGTTTGTTGCTTGCCTCTAAAAAGCAGGGATTCATTTTTTTTCTTACCTAGTAACAGTTCTCCAAGGGGGGAATTTTTACTGAGTAAAAACACCTGCTTGTCGGCCACCTTCATCTGTCCTATACTTACTGCAAGCATAAACCAATCCGTACCCAGTTGCACAAGAGCCCCTTCTTGGACAGTTGGCGGCGTATCTTTAATAGCTTGGAGGCGATACAATTCCTCCAAATCCAGCTTACTTTGTTTGATTTGTTTTTCGAGGGAATTGAGATCCTGTGTCATCGTCTCTCGGCTAGTTTCGTATTTGTCACCAGCGCTATTCTTCTCTTCTTCGAGAATGCTCTCAATGATATTTTTGCGCTCCTCTGCGAGAAGTGCTTCTTTTTGTTTCAGGTGGCTGATAGCAGTCTGGTAGACCGCATTTTTAAATTCATTCATACAATTTTACTCTTCACAAGGTTCTTTTCTTCGGGTATCGATGATGTAGACGATCTTCCATCCAGAGGCCATTTTCACTAGCTGGAAAGAATTCACTCCGCAGTGGGAGAAGGTGTCGTTGACATAAAAACGGTAGGGAGTCCAAGCCGATGCCATAGCCCCATCCACTCGGATATGGTAGGATACTATCCGTTCGTCCAGTGTAGTTCCCTCGGGCGTATTGGTGATTCTATTTACAAAATCTGCGACAGCATTGCTGCCTACTGTGGCTCCCTCAGGCTTCTGCTGCACCGTTTGCATCAGCCCTTCTGTGTAGAAGGCATCTGCTACCATCGTGGCATTTTTCTGTCTCATTCCATCAAAAAGCGAGCGGATCACCGCTTCCAATTCCTGCTCGGCCGTTTGTGCAACTGCAGGAAAACAGGCTAGACTGGTCAAAAATAAAACAAGAAGGCCTACTTTTTTCATTGATTTAAACTCTTCCATACAGGGTAAAGGTCATATTTCTTAAGGCGGGGGTATTCAAGGCATAGTGCATTGCTTCTGCAATATCGGAAGGATTCACCCATTTAGAAAAATCTTCTAAGGGCATGGCTGCTCGATTGCTTGGACTATCCAAAATACTGGGAACAAATACATGTGTCTGAATATCCGTTCCTTTCACTTCTTCTGCCACAAGTGCTGCATAGCCACTGACCAATTGCTTGCTCAACGCATAGGCTACTGCTTCCTTAGCTTCTTTGGGTTCTACTGCAGTACGTGCACCTACAAAAAATAAAGCGCCTCGTTGTTGCTTAATTAGGAGTGGCAAAAAAGCATTGGCTACGGTAAATGCACTGAAAAAATTGAGCTGCATCATACGGGTCAATTTCTGCTGACTGGTGGCTTCAAGGTTCCCAGAAGTATATCCTCCCACAAGCATCGCGATCGCTTCCAAGTCCCCAAATTGCTCTTCGTATTCTTTGACAAAATCAGCTACCGCTTGTTCGTCCGTTACGTCCACCTCATAGGTCACATCTGCCTCCTCTGACTGCTCGTTTGCCTCAGGCCTTACCAAAGCAATGACATAGTATCCCTCTCGTTTAAATTTTTCCACGACAGCAGCGCCTAGGGTGCCTGCCGCGCCAGTAATTACAATATTTCTGCTCATCAGTCCGTCAAATCCTTCCTATATTTGCTAAAATAGGGTTAATTTTTCGATTGAACCATGAATCATCTCAAAAGCAGTATCCGGGTTAAAGAAAATGTACGCAAAACCTACTTTGCGGTTAAGCTCATTCTCCTGATTGTTTTACAGGTTTTCTATGCCGGTGACACCATCGTTGCTCCTTTCTTAGAGAAACACGAGATTTTAAATCACATCGTTCGGGCACTAATTTTTCTCCTGAGTGCCAACTTGATTTTTTCATTAGGGAGAATAATTACGCTTCGGATTTACCTGCAACAGCGGGAGGAGACCAAGGTGCAGCCCAACTTTATGCTTGGCATTGATCGAATTGAATTTTTACTCAACTTGGTTGCTATCCTTATTTCCCTGATGCTTGCTTTTGGAATCCAGCCCTTGGAATTTTTGACCAGCATCACCATCGTGGCTGCGGCCTTAGCCTTGCTGACCAAGGACTACATCACCAATATTGTGAATGGCTTGATCATGATGTTTTCGGACCAACTTGAAATCGGAGACAAGATTCAAATCGGAAGGCATACCGGCTTTATTCGAGACATTACTTTGATCAATATGGTATTGAAAAACGATGCCGGGGAGATCATTTTAATTCCAAATACCATGGCCTTGGCCGAAGATGTGGTCAATTTTTCCAAAAATAACACCCACCAAGTCATCTTTGATGCGGAAATCACTTCAAAAAATGAGATTCACCTCAACCAACTCGAAGAGTCCCTCCAACAGATTTTAGTCCTATATCCGGATGTGGTGGTGAAGGAAGGTGCCCAACTTAATATTTTGGAACGAAGGCCGGAGAGCCTATTGATCCGCTACCAGTTTCCAATCAAATCAGGAGAGAAACCCACGGAAATTTTGGTGAAAAAAGCCCTTAACCAAGCCTTTATCGACTGGAACTATGCCCTCAGACAAGCCGAATTACTTTGAGCTCGTTTACCAAGTGGTGGGGGAAATTCCTAAGGGCCGCGTCACGAGTTATGGAGCCATCGCTCATTATCTAGGGCTCAAATCAGGGGCTCGAATGGTTGGCTACGCGATGAATGCTGCCCATTCCCTCCCAGAGGTCCCCGCCCACCGCGTGGTGAATAGGCAAGGCTTACTGACGGGAAAGCACCACTTTGCTACCCCTACTCATATGGAGGAACTGCTTCTTGCCGATGGAGTCAAGGTAGTGAACGACCAAGTGCAGGACTTCCCTACTCGCTTTTGGGATCCAGAATTAGAGCTCGGAGTCTAAAACTTTTTACGCAGCAGGTATAGGCCTAGAAACATCAGCGCCCCATTTAGGATGAGCGCCTCAAAGCCAAAGGTATAGCCCCAAAGCCATTCTTGTGAATTGGAAGTGATCAAGAAGGTGAGCGCAGGAGCAACAACAGCAATCGCTGGCACCCAAGCATCTTTGACTTGATAGCGAGTGAATAGACCAAAAGAATAGAGCCCAAGAAGTGGCCCATAGGTATAGCCTGCTAGGATAAATACCGAATTGATGACGCTCTGGTCGTTGAGCCAGTAGAAGACAAGGATCAGTAAAAACATCAGAAACGTAAAGCCAACGTGCACAAGCTTGCGGATGAATATTCGTCGTTCTGGGGCATAATTCCGTTCGATTTGAAGGAAATCGTAACAAAAAGAGGTAGTGAGTGCTGTAAGCGTAGAATCTACACTGGAATAGGCTGCCGCCACAATCCCAAGTACAAATACAATTCCTGCAAAAGGGGTAAAATAATCAGTTGCCAACAGCGGAAATAAACCATCTGACTTTGCAGGAATGGCAATTCCCTTGGTTTCGGCATACAAGTACAGCATCACTCCTAGGGATAGAAACAGCAGGTTGACCACTACCAAAATCACGGTAAACCAAAACATGTTTTTTTGTGCATCGCCCAGCGTCCGGCAAGTCAGGTTTTTTTGCATCATGTCCTGATCCAGTCCCGTCATCACGATGGTAATAAATGCTCCCGAAATAAATTGCTTGAAGAAGTTGGTACCCGCCTTCCAATCCCAGTTGAAAATCGTCGAACGCTCGTCCTCACTTATCCTGCTGACGTAGTCGCCCAAACTTTTCAGTTCCAATTCAGACCCAATCAACACCATCGTAATCAGGACCGAAGCCAGCATAAATGTCGTCTGAAAAGTGTCCGTCCAGACTACCGTTTTGATTCCTCCTCGATAGGTATAGAGCCAAATCAAGCCAACCGTAATCAACACCGACACCCAAAAAGGAATACCCAATGCATCAAATAAAATCAGTTGAAGGACGCTGGCCACCAAGTACAGGCGAAGCGAGGATCCCAATGATCTAGAAAGAATAAAGAAAAAAGCTCCAGTTTTGTAGGACCAAAAACCAAATCGATCTTCCAAATAGCTGTAGATGGAAACTAAATTCAACCGATAGTAGAGTGGCAATAGCACCTTGGCAATCGTAAAGTACCCGAGGGTATAACCCAAAACAACTTGGAAGTAATAGAAGTTAGAATTACCAACCTCCCCAGGAACAGAAATAAAGGTGACACCAGAAAGGGAAGCACCAATCATTCCAAAGGAAACTAAAAACCAGTGGGAGTTACGATCCCCTGTAAAAAAGGTGTCTGCGGTCACCTTTCGGGTCGTCCACCAAGAAATTAAAAAAAGGAAAATAAAATAAATTGAAATTACTAGTAAAACGAGTTGCGGATTCATATTGTAAGCGTCAGTCGCTCGCTAAGTTGCCCATTATTCTTAATTTTGCAAAATGAACCACTTCAGTACTCCTCTTCCCCATCTAGAAGAAATTGAGGTCCTCCTCGAGGATCTCGTCGACCAGGAAGCATTAGACCTGGTTGTGTTCAATGACGATGTAAACACGTTTGAGCATGTTACTGCGGTACTTATGAAGGTGTGTAAGCATAGCCATGAGCAAGCAGAGCAATGCACGTTGGTCATCCATTACAAAGGGAAGTGTGCAGTGAAGAAAGGTACTCGGCACGAATTAAAGCCGCTTTGTGAGGCAATTTTGGATGAAGGCATCCAAGCAGCCATCCTATAAAATTAAATCTACGTGAACTTCCCATCCAAACTAATTGAAGACGCCGTTACAGAAATTTCCAGACTTCCGGGCATTGGAAAAAAGACGGCCCTTCGCCTAGCGCTACACTTGCTCAAGCAACATGAAGTACATACAGAAGCTCTTTCCTTGGCTTTGACCAGAATGAGAGCTGAAGTTTCGTATTGCAAAAATTGCTTTGCACTTGCAGATGAGGAGCTCTGCTCTACTTGCCAAAGTCACAAAAGAGACCGCTCCTTGGTTTGTGTGGTAGAAGATATCGGTGATGTACTGGCCATAGAAAATACGAATCAATACCAGGGCCTTTACCATGTGTTGGGAGGAGTCATCTCCCCCATGCAAGGCATTGGACCGGAGGAGTTGACCTGCGAGCGTTTGGTAGAACGAGTGAAGCAGGGAGAGATAAAAGAAATCATTTTGGCCCTTTCTGCCACGATGGAGGGAGACACCACTTCTTTCTATTTGGGCAAAAGGCTAACTCCCCTAGGTGTAAAAATCACCAGCATCGCACGAGGAATTCCTGTCGGAGGTGAACTTGAATTTACCGATGAAGTAACGCTCGGCAGAAGTATCCTTACCCGAATAAATTATTCACAGGAGTAAAGAATTCTTTTGGAAGCAAACCAAGAGGGGCTATATTTGCACACTTCAATGGGCGATTAGCTCAGCTGGCTAAGCGTCCTGCAGCATTGCGGGAGGGTCATCAGTTCGAATCACAGAATAAAAGGGGGATTAGCTCAGTTGGCTAGAGTATCCCGCAGCAATGCGGGAGGGTCATCGGTTCGAATCTTAGAATAATAGGGGGGATTAGCTCAGTTGGATAGCTTGCCCCGTAGGATTACGGGGAGCACCATCAGTTCGAATCTTAGAAATATAAATGGGGGATTAGCTCAGCTGGCTAGAGCACTACGCTGGCAGTGTAGGGGTCATCGGTTCGAATCCGTTATCCTCCACAGGGCCCCGCAATGCTGCGGGGCCCTTTTTTTTATCTATTTTTTTAATCTACTATGTACTCCATCTACATCCTTTTTAGTGATAAGACCAACCGCTATTACATTGGCTCCACAGATGATTTAGCCGTCAGACTCAAACATCACAATGCCGGATCTACCCCCTCCACTAAATCAGGTGCACCAGATTGGGAGATCCGATATACCGAAACAGTCCCCGATAGAACTGCTGCACTCAAGCGAGAACTCGAAATCAAAAAGAAAAAGAGCAGAAACTACATCGAGTGGCTAATTCAGAAAGGGGATTAGCTCAGCTGGATAGTTTGCCCCGTAGAATTACGGGGAGCGTCCCGCAATGCTGCGGGGCCCTTTTTTTTATCTATTTTTTTAATCTACTATGTATTCCATCTACATCCTTTTTAGCCTGAAAACCAACAAGTACTATGTAAGCTCTACCGATGACTTGCAAAGGAGACTCATCTGAAACCTTCGAGGTCTTGGAGACCTCAAAGGTAAGACATTGATTAGCGATTCTCTTCTGTGCATCTTCCTCTTGACTCTTAAAAAAAACTACATTATCTTAATAAAAAATTGATTTCAAATCCCTCGATTTTTGGAAAAGCTTACAACTTTCAAATATCCATTTTTATGAAGATTAGGTTTACAGTACTCTTTTTTTTAGTACTTATTTGCCAGGCAGCACAGTCGGCCACTCCTCCGTATTATAAGCTGGAGGTTACCACCAATAAATGGGTATATGGAAACCGAGATTCTTTTCTGAATGGCCATGTTCAAAGATCAGTCCTTGAACAGCTGGATAGTATCTATAAAAAAACACCGAGTAACTACGAGTTTCTCTACTCGGAAGAGAGCAATTCCCTAAAGGTATTTATCCAATGCTCCCTAGATTTCTATTCGGTCGTGGAAGGTAGACTAATAAAAGAATATCAATTTCAAAACAGAGGTTACACCTGTGGATCCAGCTTATTCCTCAAAGAGGGAAACTATTATCTTTTAGGAGGAAAAGGGTTCTGGACCAATCACATGGACCTGTTGCGCTTCGATAACCAAGCGGGCTCCTGGGAATTCACCCAAACTAAAAATCAAGCCCTGGACTACTTCCCGATCGGGGTTTTTCATACCGAGAGCGGGATAACGACCCTATTTGGAGACTACACCAACCCCCGTATCCCGAGAATAGAAAAAGAATTCCAAGGTTTTTTTCTAGACTGGAAACAAAAAAAATGGCTCCCCATCAAGTTTGAAACTCGGGGCTTAGATCTTTCAGAGATCGTTACCACCAATCCAAGCTATTTCTTGGAAACGCAAGATTACGGATTACTGATAATCAACACCCAACTTCCCAGCCTAGGATGGAACGTCTGGGTCTTAGTTGAAAAAGCAAGTGGTAAATTACTTTTATACGAAGGACCAAAAAGCTTTGAGGCCATCAATTCCCCATATAGAGAGATACTTGGAAATAAAATTGTCTACTTTGACTACGATGAAGTTAGCAATACCGAGGGAAAAGAAGTCCTGATTGACTTGGGTCTAATTCGCAGCCAATCGCGTGAAATTGGGCAGGTAGTCGTCCTTGATGCCCCAGAAAAAACTACTGACGCCTCACTTTTATCGGCACTCCCTTGGATTGGCTTTCCTATTGTATTTCTACTTGCCCTTTGGCTAGGCATACAGATTCAAAAAAGGAAAAATAGAGCAGACCAAACTCCGCTAGATTCGGAGACAGAAACTGAAGGAGAGCAAGAATCTGAAGAGGAAAACGCAGAAATTCTTCAGAGGTTACTCCTTCATAATGGTGAAAAATTGAATACAGAGGAATTTGATTCAGTCTTGGGCATTCACGAGATTACCAACTTTGACTCCAAACGAATCAAACGTTCGCGACTTATCAAATCGATCAACAAACAATCCGAGGAGAAAAATGGCTTCCCTCTAATTACACGAATCAAAAATTCTCAAGATAAACGCTTCGTCTTCTATAGGATTACCTTTGAAAATGGAAACTAAGGAATCACCTTATATGATTATCCGCAATCTTACCAGTGGCTTAAGATTTCTTTGAATTACTGCGGATAATCGTCGACAGACCACGGTCTGCAGGCTGTCCACGGTCCACAGCTCACTTACTTGAACTTCAAAACTTATTTTCTTTCAGTATTGGTGACAAAGCGGATAATCAGATCACCTTATATGAGGTAAGGCAAACCCTAATTTTTCCATTGTCAAAATCTTAATCCTCCTTTACTTCTTCTGAAAGGACGCTTACCTTAGATCTATGAAAAACCAATTTTGGGCACTATTTCTAATTGTCTCGGTATCAAGCTGTGCCTGTGCCCCCGAAGAAATCGCTGAATTTGCCTTTAATGGCATGGAAGGACTTTTAGGAGATGGATTTATGCCTTCTGAAGAACTTCGAGCCCTAGGAAAATTTGAAGGTATCAGCGTCAACCTATCCACTTCGACTCAAAATGACGTGCAAGAGTCCACCATTTTTCTAAAGCTACAAAATGGGGATCCAAAGATCATGGCCGAGCAGCGGGAGCTCTTAGCCCGCAACTGTGCCGAACTCTACCTTAGAGACTTTGAAAAAGCAGCGGATTACGAGAAGATCACCATACAGTTTGTACAAACAGACCCCTACAACCCCGCAAATGTTTCCCTAGAAGAATACACCTTCGACACCAGGGATTTTTAAATCTCAAGCGAAGGAGTTTCCCTAGATTTGTGATCAGCCCCATTCCATACTCCTCGATCCAATCATCCATGATTTTTAAAGCCATTTGCTCAGATATAGACGGCACACTCCTCAACTCAGAGCGCTCGCTTTCCCCAAACCTCATCTCCATTGTCTCCTCCATCTCTCCAGAGATCCCATTTTTTCTTGCAAGTGCTCGCATGCCTGCAGCCATGCGGCACCTACTTCAAGACCTGAATCGCCCCAAAGAACCCCTCATCGCCTACAACGGTGCATTGGTTTTGGACGCGGAAGGGAAAGAACTCGAATCCATCCCCATTCCTATCCACTTGGTAGAAGAGATTGTACTCCTGGCCAATGAACTTAAACTTCATTTGAGCCTACTTTATGGAGAACAATGGCATACCCTGAATGAAGATTATTTTGCGATCCGTGAAATTGAAAATACAAAAGTTGTTCCCTCCTGGACAGACCCCTTGGTAGTCATTGAACGTTGGAAAGCGGATAATCACGGTGCCCACAAGGTGATGTGCATGGGAGATGCAGCAAAAATCGACCTGCTCTACCAAACCCTTCTCCAAAGGCTGGGGACTCAATTGCACCTCTACCGATCCAAGGATACCTACCTAGAAATTGCGCCGAAACCGATCTCCAAAGCCACAGGCTTGAAAAAAATTCTAGATCATGGATATACCATAGGGATGGACGAAGTAGTGGCTTTCGGCGATGGCTACAACGACATCGACCTTCTCCAGCAAGTGGGCTGGGGCGTGGCAGTAGAAAATGCTTTCCCCGAGGTAAAGGCGGTGGCCAATGAGATCACCTCGCACCACAAGGAAGATGGGGTAGCGAGCACCTTGGCCCGGATTTTCCTAGACAAAAAATAATATGATTATCCGCAATCATGCCAGTAGCTCAGCATGCCTATTTATAACTGCGGATAATTGTCAACAGTCCACGGTCAACGGACCACAGCTTACCTAATTGAACCTCAAACCTTATTTTCTTTGGTTAGTGGTGAAAAAGAGGATAATAATAAAAAATAAATGTTGAGGTTCATTAAAACCTGCTGTGGGCTGTGGACAGTCAACCGTCGACACCCTTTATTCAATCCCCTTGTCTCGCATTTTGACAAACTCATCAAATCGTCGGAAAATGGCTACCGTAAATCCGCACAACATCACAATCGTTCCAATCCAAAGCACATTGATGTAAGGCTTAACAATAGCCTTCATGACCACATAGTCTTTCTGGTACTGATTTACCTTGAAGACAAACTTATTTTGGTCTGGTAGAATGTTTTCCATGCTGATTTTAATCCCCAATTCAGAATCAACCACGGGAAGTTTTCCAACCTGATTGTCACGAATGATAAAGGTAGGCTCCAGCAATTTTTCAACATCGTAATCCAGCACACGGATTTTAGCCTTCACTGCCACATCCCCCTCTTTCAAGGTGTAGCCATCGATTTCTTTGAGCACTTCGGCCCCATCGAAATAGGCAACAAAGTCAGCTACATGAAATTGCTCCCCAGGGGCCACCTCATAGGTTTCATCTTCCTTCCACTCTGGATCTGCGAAATCATTCATCGCTGCTACATAGGTATACAAATCCTTGTTGAGGTAAATTTTGGAATCTGGAGATGAAATCAAGCCTCCCATCCCTTCGTTGAACTGGGACATGGGCGAAAGCGAAAACTGCAAGGCCTCGTTCTGTAGGTAATCAATTTTGAAGTAATCGTTCTCTTCCAGAACAAGCATTACCGTATCCCCTTTTTTGAAGTAGGTTTTGTAATCTTCCAATGCTATCGCTTCATTCACCTCACCCGTTGCAGCCAAAATTTTGGCCGGCACGTATTCGGGAATCCCAACTGCTTTCTTTTGTCTGCCACGGTAGATCACCGTGTAGTCCTTCATCTGAGTAGGCTTGTTGATCCAAAGCAACACATGCTCCTTATTCATTTCATCCTCCCAGCTGTTGCTGTAGGTCAATCCCGACATATTCATAGAAATCACTTCCGAATAGCCAGAGCTAAACATGATGCCGATCAAAATCATTCCCAAGCCAATGTGTGCAAGGGATCCTCCTGCAAGTTTGAAGGTCGATTTTTTAAGTAGCTTGACTAAAATAAATGCGTTGGCTACGATGGTAAACATCCCTGTCAATACAATAATGATGTATTTCCAATCGTACACCTTCGCCAAAACAATCACAGCTGTGGAAAGGATTATCGAGACCACATACGGGACCACTAGGGATTCACCCAGGGTTTTTCGATCGATTTTTTGCCACCAGAAAAACTGTCCTACGGAAGTCAATAAGGCCAACACCACGGCAAACCACAGTTGGAACTTCGTGTAAAAACCTATCTGATCCGCAGGTGGAGCCATGTTGGAGATCCCTCCAAAGCTTTCCACCAATGCATTCCAAGCAGGAATGGAGGTAGGCAATATCACTTGAAAGGACATCAGTCCTAGTGTCATTGCTCCCAGAAAAATCCAAAACTCACGGGAATAAACCGATGCCTCTCGTTCAGATGTAGGCAAGTGCTTCCAAGCTCGCGCAGCAAGGAAAATCGCCACGCCCATGAAAAATAGCAAATAAATTAGCAGCTGCCCAGAAAGGCCCAAATCGGTAAATGAGTGCACCGAGGCATCCCCTAGGACCCCCGAGCGAACCAAGAACGTGGCATACAACACCAGGATGAAACTGAGAATCACCAAAACGACAGAGGTCTTCAAGGCAGTGGCACTCTTCTTAAACGTAATCATGGTATGAATAGAGGCCACCAAGATCAGCCAGGGTACATAGACAGCATTTTCCACTGGATCCCAGTTCCAATAGCCCCCAAAATTTAAGGTGACATAAGCCCAATAAGCACCCATGATAATTCCCATCCCCAAAATCATTGCCGAGAAAATCGCCCAAGGCAAGGCTGGACGGATCCATTCTGCATACTTTTTGGTGACTAGGCCACCAATTAAAAAGGCAAAAGGAACCAGGGTAGAAGCATAGCCCAAAAAGAGCGTGGGCGGGTGAATCACCATCCAAATATTCTGCAAGAGCGGATTGAGGCCGGTGCCATCTTCTGGAACAAAGTCCGGATTTAAATCAAATATCGGTGCTTGCGTAGCATCCCGAAGTAGGATAAATGGCGAACTGCCAATCTTCAAGTCCCCTACCACTACTCCCAAAATCATGGAAACAAGGAAAGCTTGAACCAAGGAAAAAACAACCATCACGGGCGCTTCCCAAAACTTGTTGGTATGCACCAAAATTAACCCAAGCACTACATTCCAAAATGCCCACAGAATAAATGCCCCTTCCTGACCTTCCCAGAAACTGGAAATCATGTAATGAACGGGCAAAGCCTTGGAACTGTGCGAGTAGGCATAAAAATACTCGTAGCGCTGATTGTAGATGATTTCGAATAAGGATACCGCAATTAAGCTGGTCGATAGCGCATGGACATAAAAACTTACCCTGCTAAATCTCCTCCAACTGTCTTTTTCCAGTTCGTTGGCTCTAAAGTATTGACTATACGCAAAAGCTGTAACCAAGGCACTCACGAAGGCCACCAAGGTAGTCAGGTGACCAAAATTGCCCACAAAGGTATTTATCATACGAATTTACTTGGAGTAGAATTTACCATCAGATGCCCGCAGCTTGCACGTCTGTTTCTTGGTATTTGGAAGGGCACTTCATGAGGATCTTGTCTGCCACAAAAATTTCTTTATCTCGGTAGCTACCAATGACCACTACTTGCTCGGATCGATGAAAATCTGCCGGCACCGGCTGATTGTAAAACACTTTTTGTGCGGTGCCTTCATTGTCCACCAACATAAAGGTAAAGGAGGTCTTATCTTCCCTCACTTCGATCCCTGCTACTTGTCCAGCCTCGTCTTTCTTCAGCTTACCCACCACATGGATGGCCTTATCCTCTCCATCCTGCTTCATTTCTAAGGCAGTGGTGAAACTCTCGTAGCTACTCGCATCACCAATTGAGCTGAGAATGATTGCAATTGCTACTGCAATAATTCCTAAGGCAATTAAATGTCCCTTCTTCATGCCAAATCCCTATTTAGTTTGTCTTACTTTTTCCAACTTGGAAACCCTACGATCTGTTTGAATCACATAGATTAGCAAGCCAATGAAAATCAACACAATGATCCCCACCAACACATATATTTTGCCTTCACTTCGCATGACATCAGCCATCTCTACTTCATTGTTGCTGTAATCGGCAGCAGTAACGGCGATTTTTTCCTGAGCCTGTGCAGCATAGGAAACAATCATCAACAGTAATGTAACTATTTTTTTCATCGATTAATCGTTAACAAGATTTTCCTCCACTTCTCGCTCTAGCCTACGGATACGAACACGAACAGTGGCGATCCAAGTTCCCAAAAGTGTCCATGCTAAAATCGCAGGGTAAAAAACCAGTCGGAGTTTAGAATCCAAATCGTAGGCATTGAAACCTGGGTTGCCTCCATTTCCAGGGTGAAGGCTATCGGTAAGTCGAGGCAATACAAATATCAAAGGAATAAAGGCAGCAAAAGCAAAAAGATTATACACCGCAGCAATTCTCCCCCGCTGCTGTGCATCTGATAGGCTACCCCTCAAAATTAAATAGGCAAAATACATCAGTAATCCGATAGCAGAGGCATTCTGCTTGGGGTCCCCACTCCAATAATCTCCCCAGGTAAATTTAGCCCAAAGCATGCCCGTTACTATCCCCAGTACGCCAAACAAAATCGCCGCGTTGGTAAACTCCAAGGCCATATCATCGTGCTTCAAATCATTGCTTCTCAAATACTTCACACTATGCCATGCTGCAACAAGAAGCATTAAAATCATCCCAAACCACATGGTCACATGAAAATGGAGCGCACGGATAGTCTCATTCAAGATTGGAAGCCGAGGAGCCTCCAGCAGCAAGCCGCCAACGAGCGTGTACAACAATAGCCCTACAGTCAGAAATTTCCACCAAGATTGGCGCATAGGAAGGGGTTAGAATTTTCAGTACAAAAATAAGGGATATGTTCTTGAATCCCCTTCTTTTTCCAAGAAAAGGAAGAAGGAAACTCGCAATTTAAACAGATTGCATCGCCCCATTAATTTTGAGCGCAATCCCCCAATCCTGTCTGCTTTCCCAAATTCAATTCCTACCTTTGAGCCGTGGAACTTCAGAAAAAAGACATCCGTAAATTAACATTGCCCGAACTGGAAGAATTCTTTCTGGAACAGGGAGAAAAAAAGTTCCGTGCCAAGCAAGTCTATGAATGGCTTTGGCAAAAGTCGCTGAAAAATTTCGATGAGATGAGCAACATCTCACTTTCCACTCGCGAGCTACTCAAGACCCACTTTACGATTAACCACATTCGCGTAGACTTGATGCAGCACAGTAGTGACGGCACCATCAAAAATGCGGTTAAACTCTTCGATGACAAAATTGTCGAATCAGTACTTATCCCAACCACCAAACGGATTACCGCCTGCATTTCTTCACAAGTAGGGTGCAGTTTGGATTGCAACTTTTGCGCTACGGCGCGATTGAAGCGCATGCGAAATCTGAATTCTGATGAAATCTATGACCAGGTGGTCGCCATCAAAGACGAGGCAGAAACCTATTTTCAGCGACCCCTCACCAATATTGTCTTTATGGGGATGGGAGAGCCTTTGCTGAACTATGCCAATGTGATCGATGCCATCGATAAAATCACCTCTCCGGAGGGTTTGGGCATGGCTCCCCGTAGAATCACCCTCTCCACGGTAGGCATCCCAAAAATGATTCGAAAAATGGCCGAGGATGAAGTGAAGTTTAACCTTGCCGTCTCCCTTCACTCTGCGATCAATGAGACGCGAACCCGTCTGATGCCCATCAACGAGGTGAACCCGCTGGAAGATTTGGCCGAAGCCTTATCTTTTTGGTACAGCCGTACCAAACGAAAAGTGACCTATGAGTATGTCATCTGGGAAGGAATCAATGACGACGAGCGGCATGCCAAGGCCCTTGCCAAATTTTGTAAAATCATCCCTTCCAAGGTGAATCTCATTCAATACAACCCCATCGATGAAGGAGAATTCAGACAGGCATCCCAAGAAGCAGTGGACATGTATCTCCGCGTACTTGAAGGACAAGGAATCATCGCTAAGGTGCGCAAGTCTAGAGGTCAGGACATCGATGCTGCTTGTGGGCAACTTGCCAATAAAAACGAAGTAGCCCAACTTCAACCCTCTGATACTAACGCTTGAGGCAACCCTAATCTACCAAAATCGGTATACAACCCTATACCATTCCAATTTTTCAATGAGAGCTATCCAATCCCTACTTTTTTCACTAAGTCTTCTGATTTTTTCGGTTCCTACCCTAGCTCAAGAAGGACTTCCAACGCAAATCCAAACCCATTTTAAAAGCTCCCAGGATGAATTTCCAGTGGAGAAAGCTTACCTCCACCTTGATAAATTTACCTACACGCTAGGAGAAGATCTCTGGTTTGCAGCCTATGTAGTTGCAGGAGGTGAGCAACTCCCTTCCCCACTCAGCAAAACGCTTTACGTAGACTTGTTTGACGGGGATGGCTTGCGCGTTGCTCAAAAAATTATATCCCTTGAAAATGGGCGCGGTGCTGGAGATTTTAACTTTCCCAACTTTGGAAAGACGGGCACCTACCAACTCAAGGCCTACACCACTTGGATGCGAAATTTTGGAGAAGACTACTTTTTCACGCAACAAGTTCAGGTAGTTGATGGCTTGGGCGGTGCTTTTTTACCTAAAGTGGAAGTGCTCGACATTCGGATTGAAAATGAAAAGGTACGGTATAAACTGTCCCTCCAAGGAGTCAATGCAGCCGGTGAGCCCTTAAGCAATCGCCCGATCAAGTTGCAGGCAATCGCGGGCGACGAGGAATTGTACAGTCAAACCCTCCAGCTCAATGCACAGGGCACTACGGAATTTGGTTTCTCCATCCCCAACGCTCCCCATCCCTCCCAACACCTTGCACTTTCGTTCGAAGAAAGCCCAGGGTACATCATCACTCAAAAGATAAAGCTTCCCTATGCCTTAGAAGCTGCAGATATTCAATTTTTGCCAGAAGGTGGAAATTGGGTGATCGGAAAGAAATCAACGGTAGCCCTTCGTGCGGTTTTTCCAGATGGCAGCCCCCTCAAACTTCAAGGAAGGATAGAAGGTGCCGAAGGAACTCAGTTTACCACCAATGAAGCTGGGTTGGGGAAACTGGAGTTTACTCCCATAAAATCCGATTATTTCGCCACCATCAAAGACAGTACGCTGGGAGTAACGCGAAGAATCCCATTTCCAAAAGCCTTGGATAAAGGCCTAAGCATTCAAGTTCAAAACCCAAAAGACGGCACCTTTATTTCCGCAATTATCCAAGGTGAAGGAGTCACAGAAAAGCTCCTGCTCGTAAGCCATACCCGAGGATTGGTCAATTACATAGCGGAAGGAACCCTGACAAATGGGGTATGGGGCGTACGCATCCCAAAGAAAAACCTTCCAAGTGGCATTCATACAATTGCCCTCCTCGATGAGCAAGGAAGACCCCTTCTCGAGCGGCTGGTATTTGTTCAAAATAAAGATGAGTTAACCCTTGAGGTGTCTACTTCAACCGCAGCACTTCGACCCCGTGGAAAAGTAAACTTGGATTTGAAAAGTTCATTCCTAGATAGCATTGCCCCGGCAAGCTTCTCACTGTCGGTAGTGGATCTCGATCAAGTAGAGGATCAAAGTGATTTGCAGGGAACGCTCTTTTCTCACCTTCTCCTGACTAGCGACCTGAAGGGGACTGTTTACAGACCTGGGTATTACTTTAGAAAAGACCTGCCCAATGCTTCCGAGGAACTCGATTTGGTCATGCTTACCCATGGCTGGACTCGATTTGATTGGGGTGCCGTAGTCCAAAACCGATTGCCAGACCAAGGCTACTACATCGAACAAGGGATCACCATCTCAGGAAAAATAAAGGAGCAAAGCCCTACCAAAAAAGGATTGGGGGGAGGAAAAATCACCGCCCTTGTAGGGGATGGAATTGAACTCCTTTCGACGGAATATGGTCCAGATGGCGACTTTTTGTTGACAGATCTTCGGTACCAAGATTCTGTTGCAGTCACTCTTACTGCAGAGGACCTTCGTGCTCGGAATTTCATAAATCTATCTATAGCAGTACCTAAACTGCCATTTCTCCAGCTGGGAGGCCTGTACCCTGCCACTAGCATTTGGCCAGAAGGATTGGCTGCAACTGTCCGCAAACGGAACCAGATGCAACAACTCAATGCTGCTCCAATAGATAAAGAGTTGGAGGGGATCACCGTTGAGGCCACAACACTGCAAGAAGAACAAACCCAGTCCCGTAAAATCTATGGGGATGGGGATGCGATTATTAAGCCAGATGACATTCCTGGTGGGCAAGGGTTTATCAATATTTTTCAACTGATCCAAGGCCGTGTGGCTGGGGTTCGTGTCACTTTTGATGGCTTCAATGCCACCGTACTTATTCGAGGAGTAGGCTCGCTTCAGGCGGGTACAGAACCGATGTACATGCTTAACAATGTGCCAGTAGATGCAAATACACTCGCTCAAATCAGTCCACGAGATGTGGAAAGTGTGGAGGTATTTAAGGATCCTGCTCGGACGGCAATCTTTGGTTCTCAAGGAGGAAATGGCGTCATCGCCGTCTACACCAAATCGGGTACCAGCACTACCTACTCCACGGTGGGAGGAACTTTAGTGACCAAATACAGCGGCTACTCCTCCCCTCGTGTTTTCTATAACCCCAAGTACGATGAAAACTCCTCCACCAATTCCATCCCTGACCAGCGCGCTACCTTGTACTGGAATCCACTTATTCAGACAGATCAAGGTGGAAAGGCCTCCCTGTCCTATTACAATTCTGAGACAGCAAGTAGACATTTACTGATCCTAGAGGGTATAGACCGACAAGGAAGATTGGGACGTTTGGTCAAGGTGTTGGAATAATTTGGGGTATTCGCGGGATTTGGTAGCTTCACAAAAAATGATGCGATGAAAAAGCTTCTCCTAGTCACTTGTTTTCTTATTGGCTCCATTACTATCCTTCAGGCACAAGAGCAGGGTGATTCCAGGCTTCATGTCTTGGGGCAGTATGGGTTACGCATGGATGAACCCGGAATCGGATTGGGTTGGGAGTATTTTTTTGCACCTCAGTTTGGACTGATGCCAAGCTACACGCAGATTTTTCCAGCCGTAGGAAGAGCGAGCAACTTTAGCGCTGACCTGCGCTACTACCTCTCTAAGGACAAGTCGCAAGTCTATGTGGTGACAGGCTACAGTCTAACCTCAGAAAATCCACAAGCTTCGGCTGCAGGAACAAAGCGGAACTACAGTGGTGCGAATGTAGGGGTGGGAGCTGTAGTTCCACTCACAGACTGGGTGGGACTGAGTACCGAATTCAAATTTCAAAGCCAAGGAATTCAGCAAACCTACTTTCGCTTCGGTCTCGATTTTCCACTTGGAAAGTAAGGATTGACATATTGTCAACAGCTAACAGTCCACGGTCGACAGTCGCTTGGTTTGAGGATAAAGTGGGTGGTTACTGAATACAACTTCTTAAGTGCTAACCAAATAAAACAAGGCTTGAAGTTCAATTCAGTGAGCTGTGGACCGTGGACCGTCGTCTGTTGACAATACACAGTTGGCTGTGGTCAGTGGACTGTTGACTGATTGCACTTACTTCTTACTGTACTCAAACAGCTTTCTTTTTTCCTCCTTCGTGAGTCCCTCGTAGCCCTTATCGGCAATTTTATCGAGGATTTTATCCACTTCCTCTTGGCTGAGCGTCTCCTTGTTCACTGGATTTGTAACGGTTGATTTGGTGGAAGAAGATCTTCTGTAGCTTACTTTTGGAGCACGTCTACTCCCCAAATTTTCGAAAAATAGTCCCACTTTTTGAATAGGGATTCCCAAGTCCCAGCCTTTTCGCAACAAGTAGATGTAGCCAAAGCCAATCATCGCCCCGCCCAAGTGTGCTATTTCTCCACCCGCATTTTCACCAATTGAATTGGCAAAGGATAGGATGACATAAAATGCAGCGATGTAAACAATTTTGACTGGCCCTAGAAGAAAAAGCACAAAAGTAGTTTGTGGTGCAAGCGTGGCCGCTCCTACTACTACAGCAAATACTCCCGCGCTGGCGCCAAGCATGAAAGAGGTGTCAACTGCACCTGAAAAGTAGGGAGCAATGTTGTACATCAACACATAAAATCCTGCTCCAAACACTCCGCCGAGCACATACAAGTTGGTAAGTTTCCTACTCCCTAAATATTGATGGACGAGGAGTCCAAAATAATACAGGAAGAGGAGATTGAACAAAATATGAAAAAGCCCCTCATGCAAAAAGAAATAGGTAAAGAGAGACCAGGGTTGCGTGGCAAAAGTAGATACGGAAGCGGGCATCATGATCCACTTCAGTCCTTCCTTGTAGAGCTCCCCAAAGCCGCTAAGCGTCAGCACTACTCGTGCAATCAACAGCACAAAAAAAGCAATCAAGTTGATGGCCATTAGCTTGTATAAGCTATTGTCCCGCCGGTTAAATGCATTTTTTAAATTGTCCCAAAAGCTCGAATACATGTCAGTAGAAGCTATTTCTATTTTTTTTCCAGAAGTATACCAGGATCGCACCGACCACTAGACCACTGAGGTGTGCAAAGTGGGCCACATTATCGGTAGAACTTGTCAATAGCACATTGTATACCGTATATAGCCCATAGAAAAATACCATATACTTTGCTTTAATTGGTATTGGTGGAAAAAGTAAAAAAAGTTGAGTATTTGGAAACAGCATCCCAAAAGCAATTAATATCCCAAATAGTGCTCCTGAAGCGCCGACCATGGGTTGGTTGACTTGAAGCTCCAAAATAGTATTCAAGGTTTGCTCAGCGCGCTCGATATTCATAGGATCTTCTGGGTTTCTGCTGTACTGATCCACAAAATCAAATACTTCGGGAGAGAAGTATCCCCGATTCTCGATAACTAACCGGTTAAAATATTCAGGATCTGGATCCGCCTCAAATGCCAATACCTTCTCCTCCATCGTCCGATACTGAACCAAGGTATATCCAGAGTAGAGAACTCCTGCTCCCATTCCAGAGACCATCCAAAGGATAAAGAGCTTTTTGGGACCCAAAAACTGCTCTAATAAGGGACCAAATATCAGCAGCCCAAAGAGGTTACTGAATAGATGCCAAAAGTCGGCATGCATAAACATGTAGGAAAGGAATTGGAAGGGTTTGAAGTAGGAACTCTGGATATTGTAGAGGGCAAACCATTCGTTCAAGGGAGGGAACACAAAATTGGCCACCAAAAAAACAGCGATGTTGATTAGCAATAGATTTTGAACGACCGGTGTGATGTTTCTAAACATATTATTTAGCGAAGAAGGCGTGAATGCTAGTTAAATCCAATTTCACGGAGGTTTTGTTTCCAGAAGGAGAATAATTTGGGTTTGGACAAGCAAAAAGCTGCCCAACTAAGGTTTCCATCTCTTGCGCATCTAGCTTCTGACCCTTCTTAAGACAGGATCTTTTGGATAGAGACCGAGCCAGATTTTCTTTTTTATCTAGGGAAAGCTCGTTTTTAAAATTTTTATACTGCTCAATTAATCCTTCAAAGAGTTCCTTTTCATTTTTTACTTGCGTTTCTGCAGGGACCCCTCGGATGACCACCGAGTCTTTGCCAAATTCATCTACTTGAAAGCCTAGGCTAACCAACTCTGGCAGCATGTCCATCACCAAGGCAAAGTCTGCTGGATTCAGGGTCAGTACGGTCGGAAACAAGCATTGTTGGGAAGCCCCTTGCGTCGTTTGTAGTTGCTTGAGGTACCGCTCGTATAGGATTCGCTCATGCGCCATTTGTTGGTCGACGATAAGCAGCCCCGTGGACATTTGGGCCACAATATAGCTTCGCTCTACTTGAAAGGTCGTTCCATTTCCTTCTCCAGCTTCTTGTTGTAAAGCCAACGAAACCTCTCCTGCTGAAGCTCTACTTTGGAAAGTAAGTAGCTCTTGATCATCAACCGAAAAAGCAGGAGATTTTTGGGAGATGGAAGCTGGAGAATCTCCTTCAAAAAGTCGCTCCCATCCTGAGACAGAAGCTCGCTGAAACTCAGGAGTATTGTAGGTTTTGTAGCTGTATTCGCGTTCCACATCCACAGACACTTGAGAATTGGTCGTCCAATTTTCTTGAAAGTTGACATCCATGCTAAAATCCAATGCAGGCATGACCTGATGGGCCCCTAAGGCTTGCTTGACAGCCGAACGAATCACTGCGTAAATGGTTCGCTCGTCCTCAAACTTGATTTCTGTTTTGGTTGGATGTACGTTGATATCTATGGTAGCAGGATCTATATCCAGAAACAACACATAAAAAGGGTGTTGATCTGCTTGAATTAATCCCTCGTAGGCAGTATTTACTGCATGGTGGAGGTAGCTGCTTTTGATGTAGCGATTGTTGACAAAGAAAAATTGTTCACCCCGCGTTTTTTTGGCGTATTCTGGTTTGCCTACATAGCCTTTGATACTGAGATGGGGAGTTTCTTCTTCACAGGGAACGAGCTGATTTTGGATTCCTTTCCCAAAAATCCCCACAATGCGCTGGCTGAGTTTGCCGGGAAGAAGGGTGTAGGTTTCCAAATCTTGCTGGTACAGGGAGAAGGCTATTTCTGGGTAAGAAAGAGCTACACGTTGAAATTCATCGACGATATGCCGCATTTCCACTGAATTGGATTTCAAGAAATTCCTTCGAGCAGGCACATTGAAAAACAAGTTTCTCATGGCCACCGAAGTACCTACGGGTACCGCTACGGGTTCCTGTTTTTTAACTTCGGAACCTTCAATATGAATCAAGGAACCCACCTCAGCTTCCTGGGTTCGGGTTTTTAGTTCGACCTGCGCCACTGCGGCGATAGAAGCCATGGCTTCCCCTCGAAAACCAAAAGTTCGAATGGCAAAAAGATCTTGTGCGGTACGGATTTTGGAAGTAGCATGTCGCTCAAAACTCATGCGTGCATCGGTGGGGGACATTCCTTTCCCATTGTCGATCACTTGAATCAGCTGCTTCCCTGCATCTTTGACTACTACTTGAATTTGTGTGGCTCCAGCATCAACGGCATTTTCGAGCAACTCTTTGAGTGCAGATGCTGGCCGTTGAACTACCTCACCAGCAGCAATTTGGTTGGCAATGGCATCGGGAAGAAGCTGAATGTAATCAGGCATTTTTTCCTTTTTTGAGGAATTTCAGCAAATAATAAAACCCAGCACCTCCGATAGCCACATAGCCCAAGTAGGTGAAAATTGATGGTCCTAGGTAGATATATCCAAATGCCGCTGTGACCATGCCCAAAAAAAGTAGGGTGCGGATAATTCCGGTGGAATTAAAAACAGTAGAATTTCGGGACTTCTCTCCTCGACGGGCGGAAAATGACCCTTTCATTGCCGTCCACTTGGGTTGGGGGGAGTCACCCTCTTCCGGATCAATTAATCCTTCTTGCTCAAGCTCCTTTTTTATTCTAGAAGTACGCTCTTCGATCTCCTCTTTAATTGGATCATAGTACCTAGGCTTGATTGAAAAACGCTGGTGAGAGGCAGTCTTAAATATGGAAGGGAGTTTCATGTTTTTTCAGTTTTTCGAAAAGGGTACTTGGGTTTCTCATCCATGGGGTGGAATCCCTTCTTGGATTTTGGTATTTAGTCCTTAGAAAATTCCAAAGTCGAGTAGAAGTTTTACAAACTTTTGTATCTTGAATCTTTAGGCCTTTTTTTTAGAGACTTATTCGACATGAAGGCCTTTACTCTAACTAAAAAGCCCTAAATCACTGGGTAAATTTAGGTAAAAATACAGAATTAAATGTATTCTATTCCATGAGAACACTGCATTTGCTCAACCTACTCTGGGTCCTTTTGTTGGGAATTTTTATTCCTAATAAGCGGGTTTCTGCTGAGGTTCATAAGGACTCATTGGAAACAAAAAAATCCGATCTCCAACAGATTTGGGTAGATAGTGTGTTTGATGCACTCACCTTTGAAGAACGCCTAGGGCAGCTCTTTATGGTAGCGGCCTACTCCAATAAAGATCAGCGACATGTAGATGAAATCAGTGCGTTGATCCAAAAAGAAAATTTAGGAGGACTTATTTTTTTTCAAGGAGGACCTAACCGACAAGCTCGCCTAACTAATTACTACCAGGCACAAGCAAAGACCCCCTTGATGATTGCGATGGATGCGGAATGGGGGATAGGGATGCGGCTAGATTCTACCCTCAATTTTCCAAAAGCCATGACTCTGGGAGCCATCTCAGACCCGAACTTAGTTCAGGAAATGGGGGCAGAAATCGCCCGGCAGTTTAAGGTGTTGGGCATGCATGTCAATTTTGCCCCTGTAGTAGATGTCAACTCCAATCCCGAAAATCCTGTCATCGGCTTTCGGGCCTTTGGTGAAGATAAAAATCGAGTTACCCAACGAGCGGTGGCTTACATGAAAGGGCTTCAGGAGAATGGAGTCCTTGCCAATGCAAAGCATTTTCCAGGGCATGGAGATACAGAAACAGATAGCCATTTTTCGCTACCCTTGATTGCTCATGAAGAAAAAAGAATATGGGAGGTAGATCTGTATCCCTACCAAGAGCTATTCAAAGAAAACTTGATGTCCGTCATGGTGGCCCACCTGAATGTCCCTAGCCTCAATGGAGGATCTTCCATTTCCACCAGCCTATCCAAACCAATTGTCACCGATTTACTGCAGCGGCAGATGAATTTCAAAGGCTTGATTTTTACCGATGCCTTGAACATGGAGGGGGTAGCCATCCGAAATAAACTGGGAGAAGTAGAGTTGCAAGCACTACTGGCTGGCAACGACATCCTGCTGCATTCAGAAAATGTGGCCAAGGCAAAAGCACTTATTCTAGATGCAGTGGCTCAGGGGCTCATCAGCGAACAAGAGATCAATCGACGGGTAAAAAAAGTCTTGAACGCCAAGTATTGGGCTGGTCTCCATTCATTTTCTCCCCTAGACACCTACAAAATTGCAGATCGCCTGACGACCTCAGCTACCTCGGAAGTCATCGAAAAACTCTACAGTGAGGCCATCACTGTAGCGGCAAATAAGGGAGATTTACTTCCCTTAGGCCAGTTAGATCAGCGAAAAATCGCCAGCCTAAGTATTGGCGGTTCTGGCGAAAATTTCAGCAGCTACCTCAACCGCTACACCCAGGTAGACCACTTTGAGATTGCGAAGGCTTCCGGTGAGTCTGCGCACTACAACTTGATGAAGCAGTTGGAAGACTACGAGGTGATTGTAGTGGGTTTGATGGGCATCACCAATAGCCCCCAGCGTGGATTTGGCGTCGCACCAGGGGATTTGGAGTTGATCCGTGCTTTGGAAAAAAGACAAAAAGTGGTGACGGTGCTTTTTGGGAATGTTTATGCAGCCAAATACCTGGAAGGCTTGGAGCATGTGGTCTTTGCCTATGAGAATTCTCCCTTCACCCAAAAGCTTGTGCCCCAGATTTTATTTGGAGCCAAGCCCGCCAAAGGAATCTTGCCTGTGACGGTAAGCGAACAATTTACGCA
>CAMBMU010000019.1 GCA_945868725.1 Spirosoma fluviale | reverse complement strand
CAAACTCTCCATTGTATGTTGTCTATTCTTATAAATCAGTACATAAGTAAAGTATACTCATGCACCACCCCTTTCTCAGGTTAATCTTTTTTGCCTTACATCACTTCAAAGAACTTGCTTCCAAACATTTTTGGAACACGTACATTTTTGAGGTCTAACCCCCTAAAAACACTCAATCTTTCTCCCGTTCCTTCCAAACAGGGTTGCAAAGGTAACAGCCTTTCACTCCACAACAAGAAATTTGTTGAAATAAATTTAATAAATCCCTCATCTAACAATCCCCTATTTCATCACCTAACAATAACTCATCGGAAACTTTACCCCCTTTTGGGAGTGCAAAGATCGTAAAAAGAATCCAATTGACAAGAATAAATCAAGATTCTACCCTGGAATCGCACAAGTGCTTGAGCCTGAACAAGAAAAATTTATAGAAAAAATGCCCTGTAAACTGGATTTTACAGGGCATCAACTTATTTAAAATTTGGTAAACTATAATTTTTTCAAAACTATATTTCTCCAATAGACTTTTATTCCTCCTCCATCGTGGATTTGAAGCAAAACACCGCCTTTTCCTGCACCAATCTTCTCGTCGGCATAATTGACCATCTCTACACCATTCACATAGGAGATCACTCGATCACCCTGAACAACTATCTTCATTTTGTTCCATTCTCCAAATTTCAAGGCCTTGTCCTTTTCTGGATCTGGCTTGATCAACCAGCCCCTTCCATAGGATTCATAAATACCACCTGTATCATTTCCCGGAGGAGCTACCTCCACCTGCCAGCCAGAAACTTTGGTACCATCCACCGTAGATCGGATAAACACCCCAGAGTTTCCATTCGCCTCTTGCTTGAATTCGAGCTCTACCTCAAAATCACCGTAATAAGACGTAGTGCCTAAGTACCCATAGCCTTTATCAGGACCACTCTCTGATACCAATAAGCCGTTATTGTCTACATACCACTTTTCGGTGCCATACACCTTCCAACCGCTAAGGTCTTTGCCGTTAAACAACTTCTCTTTCTTCTGTGCAAAAACAACTTGCACGGTTACTGCCAAAAGCGCAACTAAAAATATCTTTTTCATAAGGGTCGGATTTTTATGTTTTTAAACCATACAGGATCCCCATGATCCTGCAATGCAATCAGCCCTTTGCGAGCAATCTTGTAATCGGGAAAATCATTCCACTTGCCTGAATTCCGCTTCGCTTTCCAGTCCTCAGAATAAGGAACAAAGGCTACTGTCTGCTTTCCGTTCAGCCAATAACTTGCCCCAGCCTCCGAAAAGGTAATTTTGGACTCGTTCCACTCCCCTGCCGGCTTCACCACTCCTTCATAGTCTGGTTCATACATGGCATAATCCCCCGCAAGAGACTGCCACTTTTCTAGAGGCTGTGCAAAGCCCAACTGATCGATCACCTGGTATTCCGGTCCTGTATAATAAGGAGCCTTGTAGGCTGGCCCCTCTACAACATGGTAGAAAACCCCTGAATTACCCCCTGCGGAGATTTTCCAAGAAAATTTCAACTCAAACTCTTCAAATTCTTGTGCCTCATACACCACATCTCCTCCAAAATCTTCTCCACCAGTTGCACCTAATCCTTTCATCGCTCCTTCTTCAATAACCCAGTTGCTCGGAGTCGTGTCCCCATTGAAGGCACGCCAACCTTGCATACTATTGCCGTCAAATAACAAAATCCAACCATCAGCCTGCTCCTCAGGAGTCAATGCATTTTCGGACTGAGCCCCGGTCCCCAGAGAATCCAATCCAGTGGTAGATTCTTGAGACTTGGGACTGCACCCAAATCCAATCCCTACCAAAAGTGCCAGTACAACAGCAATTTTTTTCATTTTTTAGTTAGTTTTTGAACCAATTCACCCTCGTGCTTTTCACTTTTTAATACTGTCTGCAAATTTGATTTTCTACAGATTCAAAATTGTAGCAACAAGTTAAAAAAAAGTCGCAGCCTCTTGCCAATTAATTTTACAAATGGGGATAACTTCTCCTTAACTAATGTAACGGAAGTCAAAACTGGGATCAAAGTCCACCAAGAAGGCATACATCAGTTCGATGACCTGCTCAATATCGCTTTTGCTGGCCGTCTCTACTGTAGTATGCATGTATTTCAATGGAAGCGAGATCAGTGCGGATGGGACCCCCCCATTGGAATAAGCAAAAGCATCGGTATCCGTCCCAGTAGTTCGCGAAGCTGCTGCCCTCTGAAAGGGAATCTCCTGCTTTCGAGCCGTGGCAATGATCAAGTCTAGTAACTTTTTATGAACCGAAGCACCATAGGTAAGGACAGGGCCTTTGCCAGCAGCCTGATCTCCACTGGTAATTTTGCTGTAAAGCGGAGCTGTGGTATCGTGACATACATCGGTGATGATGGCTATATCAGGTTTGATTCGCTGCGCAATCATCTCCGCGCCGCGAAGGCCAATCTCTTCTTGCACTGCATTGACGATGTATAAGCCAAACGGAAGTTTTTTGCCTGACTCCTTGATTTTTCGAGCCACCTGAGCAATCATGTATCCTCCAATCCGATTGTCTAGCGCTCTTCCAGACCAATACTTCCCGTTCAATTCGGTCAGCTCATCCTTGAATGTAATGACGCAGCCCACATGGATTCCCAATTCCTCCACCTCAGCTTTGGACTGTGCCCCCACATCGATAAATATATTATCCAAGGTAGGTGCATCTTCTTTCCCTTCTTTCCGAACATGGATGGCTGGCCAACCGAAGATTCCTGGCACCATCCCTTTGTCGGTGTGGATATTGACCCGCATGGAGGGAGCGATCATGTGATCTGATCCCCCATTTCTGCGAACATAGATATATCCATCGTCTTTGATGTAGTTGACAAACCAGCTGATCTCGTCGGCATGCGCCTCAATCACCACCCGATACGGCGCATCGGGCTCGATCACTGCTACCGCGGTACCATAGGAGTCGGTAAAGTAGCTGTCTACATAGGGCTTGATGTAATCCAGCCAGATTTGTTGTCCAGAAGCCTCATGCCCTGTGGGTGAGGCATTGTTGAGGTAGTTGGTTAGAAACTGATTCTCATTCATAGGTTAGGGGATAGCTGCATCAGGCTCAAGGAGCACAGATGCTTAGTTATTCTAGAAAATTGAAAATTACGAAAATGAAGGATTTAACATCCTCTTTCCGCTTACTTATAAAGGAATGTTGCCATGCTTTTTCCTTGGCAATTTATCCACTTTGTTTTCCAGCATCTTAAATGCTTTGATCAACTTAGTTCGTGTGTCAGAAGGGAGAATCACCTCGTCAATATACCCTCGGTGCGCAGCACGGTAGGGATTGGCAAACTTGGCCGTATACTCCTCCACTTTTTCCTGAAGCTTAGCTTCGGGGTTTTCGGCTTCGGCAATTTCTTTTTTAAAGATAATTTCTGCTGCCCCCTTAGCCCCCATCACCGCGATTTCGGCAGTAGGCCAGGCATAGTTGAGGTCTGCCCCAATGTGCTTGGAGTTCATCACATCGTAAGCACCGCCATAGGCTTTACGAGTAATCACTGTGATGCGAGGTACTGTGGCCTCCGAAAAGGCGTAGAGCAATTTGGCTCCATTGGTGATGATGCCGTTCCACTCTTGATCGGTACCTGGCAAAAATCCAGGCACATCTACCAATACCAGAAGTGGAACATTGAAGCTGTCGCAAAAGCGAACAAAGCGAGCTGCCTTCACTGAGGCATGATTGTCCAATACCCCTGCCATGGATTGCGGCTGATTACCCACGATACCAATACTTCTCCCTGCGATTCGTGCAAAGCCAACGACAATATTGTCCGCATAGTTTTCATGTACTTCTAGAAAAGAACCTTCATCCACGATACCGCCAATCACCTCCCGGATGTCATAGGGATGGTTGGGGTTTTCCGGGATAAGGGAATCCAGAATGGCTCTAGTCTCGTCTTTCTTAGGTTCGTAAGGGTAAACTGGCGCTCTATCCTCACAATTTTGAGGGAGATAACTCAGCAAGGACTTGATCCGCTTGAGGGCCTCCATCTCGTTGGCGCAGGCAAAATGGGTGACCCCAGATTTGGTGCTGTGGGTAGAAGCACCGCCCAGCTCCTCGGCAGTGACCGTTTCCTGTGTTACAGTCTTCACTACATTGGGCCCAGTCACAAACATGTAGGAGGTGTTTTCTACCATCAAGATAAAGTCCGTGATGGCTGGGGAGTATACTGCCCCTCCTGCACAAGGACCCATGATGGCAGATATCTGAGGGACAACTCCGGATGCCAGCGTATTGCGGTAAAAAATATCGGCATAGCCTCCAAGGGAATTAACCCCTTCTTGTATTCGTGCCCCACCCGAGTCATTCAAACCTATAATCGGCACTCCATTTTTTAGTGCCAACTCCATCACTTTGCAAATCTTCTCGGCATGCGTCTCAGAAAGAGATCCGCCAAAGACCGTAAAATCCTGGGAATACACATAGACCAAGCGTCCATTTACTTCCCCATAACCCGTCACTACACCATCTCCAAGGTAATGCTCTTTGTCCAGGCCAAAGTCTTTGGCTCGGTGCATCACAAACTTGTCAATTTCTTCAAAGGTCCCCTCATCTACAAGCAATGCGATTCGCTCTCTGGCGGTGAGCTTCCCTTTTTGGTGCTGCCCTTCAATTCGTGCAAGCCCTCCACCTAGCTCAGCTTCTGCATTTTTTTTTGCCAATAGTGCGTTTTTCTCCAGATGGCCTGATGGGTTGTAATTTGGGTTTTTTGGATCTGTCATTTCGGGGAGTATTTCTAGGATCAAATATAAACGCTGGCGCGAATAGAAAAAGCCTTTATTCTCGAAGTCGATTTCTTAATTTCTATCAACTAGTTGTTAACCTGTGATTTAACAGATGTACAATAACTTAAAATAGAACTTTTAAAAAACTATCTATATTCGCTCATCCAAAAAAAGGACAATGACACATCCCAAAAAGGCAGCGGTGATAGACATGGGGACCAACACCTTTCATTTGTTGTTGGTGGAATTGTGTGGGAAAAAGTTCAACACCCTTTACAAAGAAAAAGTTGCCGTCAAACTCGGTCAAGGAGGCATCACACAGAATCAGATTACTGCGGAGGCTGAGAAGAGAGCCTTACATACCCTTGGACATTTCAAAAACTTGATTGAAGGGGAAAACATCGACCAAATTTTTGCCTTTGCCACCTCTGCTGTCAGAAATGCAACCAATGGACCTGAATTTGTCAAAAAAGTCAAGGAGGAACTCGGCATACAAATCCACGTCATTTCTGGGGAAGAAGAAGCCCAACTGATTTACGAAGGCATTCATTTTTCTGGGGCGCTCGATGAGCACAGCTATTTGATGATGGACATTGGCGGAGGATCTGTAGAATTTATCATCGGCAATGCCCAGGAGGCATTCTGGAAACAAAGTTTTGAAATTGGAGGGCAGCGCCTCCTAGATGCCTTTCACTACCACGATCCAATTTTGCCTGAGGAGGTGGTAAAGTTGGAGCAGTACTGTGCAGAAAAGTTACAACCCTTGCTTGATGCAATTGCGAGGTATAAGCCCAGTGGATTTGTAGGTGCATCCGGTACTTTTGACACCTTGGTAGACATGTACTATGCGGGAATGCTGGAGAGCAAACTTACTGGGCAGCACGTGTTTGATTTGCCAGTAGTCGATTTTTATCAACTTTTTAAGCTTTTGATCAGCAAAAATCGTGAGGAACGGCTCCAAATCCCGGGCATGATTGCCATGCGCGTAGACATGATTGTGGTAGCCAGCTGTCTGATTGACTTTATCCTTCAACACCTCTCCGTTGAAAGTATGCACTGCTCCCACTACTCTTTGAAGGAAGGGGCGGTTTCTAGAATGCTTTCTGGAGAGATTGACCTCCATGACTAGCGGCTAGTAGCCCCCTAGACTTCCCGGTATTAAGCTTGGAAATTTGATTTTTAATAAATTATTAATTTTAAATCGGACAATCAATCCCCACTGCTTTCTATATTGCAATGAATGCCCACTCTAATTTCCAAGCATCCATGGAACATTTTTCCTATGAACACTTGTCCCAATTTACTTACGACATTCTCAAAAAAATTGGTTGCCCGGATGAGGATGCACGAATTGCCTCCAAGGTCTTGCTTTCGGCAGACCTTCGTGGAGTAGATAG
Organism: Spirosoma fluviale; assembly: GCA_945868725.1. Classification (GTDB taxonomy): domain Bacteria; phylum Bacteroidota; class Bacteroidia; order Cytophagales; family Cyclobacteriaceae; genus Algoriphagus. The sequence goes on along the minus strand of CAMBMU010000019.1, from coordinate 32,146 downwards.
TCATGGGGTGGCGCGACTAAGTGTCTATGTGCGCCTCTGGGAAAAGGGCAGAATTAACCCCAACCCGAAAGTGCGCGTGACCTACGAAACCCCCTCAACGGCTGTAGTTGATGGAGATGCAGGCCTCGGTCAAATAGTGGGGTCTTTTGCAATGAAGGTGGCCATGGAAAAAGCCAAAAATGTAGGTACAGGATGGGTGTCTGTTAAAAATTCCAACCACTATGGAATCGCGGGTTATCATGCCATGTTGGCTTTAGATCAGGACATGATCGGTATCTCCCTGACCAATGCAAGCCCGCTGGTAGCCCCTACCTTTTCCAAGGAACGACTTTTGGGTACCAATCCCATTGCAGTGGCTATTCCTGCGAAGGAAGAGCCTGCATTTGTTTTAGACATGGCTACCGCTACTGCTGCCAACGGGAAACTAGAAGTTCTCCAGCGTAAGGGCTTAGACACTCCCACTGGATGGGTACAGGATAAAAACGGAAATGCAACCATTTCCTCTAGTGGAGTAAAAGACGGGGGCGCTTTACTACCTCTCGGTGGTGACCGTGAACATGGCTCGCACAAAGGATATGCCCTCGGGGCGGTGGTAGATATTTTATCTGGCGTGCTTTCAGGAGCCAATTATGGCCCTTGGGTACCTCCTTTTGTGGCTTTTTTGGACCCACTTCCTAATCTAGTGGGGGAAGGTGTGGGCCACTTTTTTGGTGCCATGCGGATAGATGCCTTCAGGCCTGCTGAAGAATTTAAAGGGCACATGGATCAGTGGATCCGTAGATTTCGGTCCGCCGAAACTACGCCTGGACATGAAAAAGTCTTGATCCCAGGAGATCCAGAGCGAGAACTGGAAATCATTCGTAAACTAGAAGGAATTCCTTTACTCGATCCTGTGGTCCAAGATCTGAGTGAGTTGGGAAAAAAGTTTGGAGTCCAGTTTTAACTACCCATTCCTAACCCTCTGATTTAGGGGGGGGAGGATGATACTTTCTAGCGGAATCAAAATGCATTCCTGCTTTTTTCTAGTTAGCTTAGTAGTCGGTAAAAACGCATCTATTTTCCTAAACCATGAACCGATTGACAATCCCTTTTCGATGTATTTTGACCTGCATCTGCCTGTTTGCTTGCAGCCCAAAAGCTACTTTTCGAATCATTGACAAGCCCATCACTTGGAATGCAGAACGTGAGCAGCTCTCGCTGAACTACCTCAAGGAACGTCACGGACTCATCCAAACAACCGCCACGATCAAGCCCCAAATGGTGGTAGTTCACTGGACGGCCATTCCAACTGTAGAAGTAACCTTTGACGTCTTCAATCCCATCACCCTGGGAGGACGTGCCGACCTCACCGGAGCTAGCAATTTGAATGTTTCCAGTCAATTTTTGATTGATCGAGATGGTACCATTTTTCGGCTATTGCCTGAAACCACCTTTGCTCGGCACGTGATCGGCCTCAACTACCTCGCCATCGGCATCGAAAACATTGGCAGCGACGACATGCCCCTCACCAAAGCCCAGCTAGATGCCAACGAAAAACTCATCCGCTACCTAAAACGGAAGTATCCGATCGACTACGTCATTGGACATCACGAGTACCAGCGCTTCCAAAAAACAGAGCTTTGGAAAGAGACGGATCCCAACTACCGAACCGTAAAGTCAGATCCAGGAGATTCATTTATGATTCGATTGCGGAAAAATTTGATTAATCTGAATCTAAAACCCCTGCCCACGCCTTAATGCTGCGATGAAACTGGACCTAAAGTTTACCTCTCTTTTTCTACTTTATCTTTTTCTCTGGAGGGTAAGTCCCGCCCAGCAACTGGATCCGCTTGCCTCAAAAAGCAGTGCAACAGCCTCCAGTCCTGCGGCTAAAACCCAATTTGGTTCTGAAAAAGCGCGTGCAAGCTCCTTTGTAAATGTGTCCCATTCCCTTCCTGAAATCCCTCGGGAGTTTCGCGGAGTTTGGATTGCCACGGTAGCAAATATCGACTGGCCCGTTGCTGGAACAGATACTTGGGAAAAGCAAAAAAAGGATTACCTCGCGCTTTTAGATTACTACAAAGGGCTGCATTTCAATGCCGTAATCGTTCAAATTCGTACTTCCGGTGATGCTTTGTACCCTACCAAATTGGCCCCCTGGTCCAAATACCTTACAGGACAACAGGGGACAGCACCTAAAACCCAGGAAGACCCACTGAATTGGATGATTGAAGCAGCTCACCAGCGTGGCTTGGAATTCCATGCCTGGCTCAATCCCTACCGAGCTACCATGGATCTGAATACTGCCGGGCTGAATCCCAACCATGATTTTCACAAGCACCGCAAATGGATGCTCAAATACGGCAGCAAGTGGTACTATGATCCAGGGCTGCCTGAGGTGAAAACCCATTTGCTTCAAATCATCGACCAAGTAGTGGAAAACTACGACATTGATGCCATCCATTTCGATGATTATTTTTATCCCTACCGAGAGCCCAATTTGGAGTTTCCCGACCAGGCTTCTTATGCTGCTCACAAAAAGCCAGGCCAATCCAAAGACGATTGGAGAAGACAAAATGTGGATGAACTGATTTTAGCACTCAGCCAAACAATCAAAAGCAAGAAGCCATGGGTTCAATTTGGAATCTCTCCTTTTGGGGTCTGGAGAAACCAAAGCAAGGATCCCAAAGGCTCGCCCACCCAAGCGGGACAAACCAATTACGACGATCTCTTTGCCGATGTGCTCAAATGGATGAAAAATGGTTGGATTGATTACCTAATCCCACAGCTCTACTGGAGCATGGAGCATCGATTGGCTTCCCATAGAATCTTGGCTGACTGGTGGTCCAATAACAGCTATGGAGTACCTGTTTATCTCGGAAATGGCCCTTATAAGATTCGAGAAGATTCTGATGCAGCCTGGAAGGAACCTAAGGAACTCATCACGCAAGTTCATTACGGTAGAACGCTCCCTCAGATCCAAGGAAATGCATTTTTCTCAGCACGGTCTATTTATACCAAAAACCAGGACATCGCGCAGCTCCTCAAAAAGGAGGTATATGAGCAGCCAGCCTTGCCCCCTGCTTTTGAGCCCAAAACTCCGCTGAGTATCAGTCCTCCAGTGGTATTGGATATACAGGGTTCTCCTGGAAAAATCCAAATAAAACTTGAAAAGGGTTTGGATCCTAGCATTCGCTATGCCCTAGTTCAAGGCGGCAATGACCTGAATAGCATCCATCAGGCCACCATGCACAAGGTTTGGGTAGGAAGCAGCCAAAAGTCTAGCCTAGACATCCCTCAGCTAAATAGCAACTACCTGGCTATCCGCTGGGTGGATAGCTTTGGCAGAGTAATCCAAAGCCAAGTGCTCCAACTCACCAAATTTTCACAGCCATGAAAGACATGCTCGTTCGACTTCTAGAACTTCCTTCAGGCGCAGAACTGGAGCAGCAACTTTTGGAGAAGGAAAAAATAGTGGTGCGCAGAGCGATAGCACCAGAAAAGCACTTGGTGAGTGACTGGGTCATGCAAGCCTTTGGTGCCTATTGGCATTCGGAGGTGGAGGTGGCATTTTCTCGTCAACCCGTATCTTGTTGGATAGCGCAGCGGGGCAATGCTATTTTGGGTTTTGCTTGCTACGAAAGTACGGCTCGGAATTTTTTTGGGCCCACAGGCACTTTGGAGTCTGAGCGAGGCAAAGGCATCGGCAAACTCTTGCTCCTCAAATCTTTGGAATCCATGCGAGAAATGGGCTATGCCTATGCAATCATTGGTGGCGTAGGACCAGCGGAATTCTATGAAAAGGCTGTTGGCGCCAAAGTCATCGAAGGCTCAGAAATCAGCATCTACCAAAATTTACTTCGCAAATCATGACCCAAAGCTCCTCCAAAAACCCTTGGCTGTGGGTTCCCACGCTCTACCTCACCGAATCGGTACCCTATGTACTCATCATAACGGTGTCGGTGGTGATGTACAAAAACCTGGGCATCTCCAATGCGGACATTGGATTATACACCTCCTTCTTGTATTTGCCTTGGGTAATCAAACCCATTTGGAGTCCAATTCTAGAACTCTTTGGTCACAAAAAGCAATGGTTTCTAAGCATGCAGTTTATCCTATCTCTGGTGTTTTTGGGGGTAGGATTGACTACGGGTAGTTCGCATTTTTTTACGCTCACGCTCGCCTTTTTTTGGATGGGTGCCTTTGCCTCAGCTACCAACGACATTGCTTCGGATGGCCTGTATTTGATTGCGCTTAAACCCGAGCAGCAAAGTTTTTTTGTGGGCATGCGCAGCACCTTTTACCGGGTGGGCATGATTACAGGTCAGGGATTGATCGTGATTGTTGCCGGCTTTTTAGAAGAAAAGTTTGCAAATCCTGCCCAAGCCTGGTCTTGGACCATGCTAGGTGTGGGGGGCTTGATGTTAGTCTTGACGGGGATTAATTACCTCACTACACCAAAGGTGATTGAAGAACGAGTCGCCAGAGAAGATCAGCCCAGTTTTGGAAAGGTATTTTCCACCTTTTTTACTAAAAAAAATATAGGTCTTTCCTTGGGCTTTGTACTTCTCTACCGCTTGGGAGAATCCCAACTCGTGAAGATGGCTTCTCCCTTCTTTTTGGATGAACGTGCCGATGGAGGCTTGGAATTGAGCACGACCGAGGTGGGATTTATTTACGGTACGCTAGGGGTGATTGCCTTATTAGTTGGCGGGATCTTGGGAGGCATCTTCATCTCTCGAGATGGATTGGGCAAGTGGATGATGCCCATGGCATTTGCAATCAATGCTCCCAATATTGGCTACGTGTTTTTAGCATGGCTTCAACCGGACAACGTCTACTTTGCGGCCTTGGTCGTCGTGATCGAGCAGCTCGGCTATGGTTTTGGCTTTGCGGCCTTTATGGTGTTTTTGCTGTTTCTGGCAGAAGGAATTTTCAAAACGGCCCATTACGCCCTAGCCACAGGATTTATGGCCATGGGCATGATGCTACCTGGCATGCTCAGCGGCTACGTGCAGCAGTGGCTTGGCTATCCCGGATTTTTCGTTTGGGTGGTGATCGCCACGATTCCAGGATTTGTGATGGCGTACACGGTGAAGTTTCCGAGGGAGTTTGGGAAGAAGCAGTAGGATAAAGTCTTAAATCTAAAACTTCGACATTCGCTACTCAACATTCGACATTCATTATTTAAATAATGACGAATGTCGATAGAAGAATGAAGAATTTCGAAGAACCTACAACGACACTAACATGAATAAAAATCAAAAAATTGCGCAGCTCTTTTCTCCTGCGGCGTTTATTCACGATACGGAAGAAAATTACCAAGCCATCGAAACCCTGATTCGCGAACAGGAAATCGGGGGGCTGACTTTTTTTCACAGCAGGCATTCTGCAGCCGCCAACTTTGAAAAACGGGCAGAAGTCCTGGATGTGAGTGGCACTTTTGAGAAACTGATTGGACTAATCAACCGCTACCAGAAGGCGGCCAGCATCCCTCTGCTTATCAGCATTGATGGGGAGTATGGCTTGGCCATGCGCATCGAAAACACCCCTGCCTATCCCTTTGCGATTACGCTTGGTGCCTTAAAAGGGAATGCCGAATCCCAAGTGGAGGAAGTGGCTTACCGCATGGGCCTGGACATGAAGCACTCCGGCATTCACCTCAACCTCGCCCCTTGTGCCGACGTCAATACGAATCCGGATAACCCCGTGATTGGCTACCGCTCTTTTGGAAATCAGCCTGAAAAGGTATCCCAACTGGCCTTTGCTGCCTATTCGGGAATGAAAAAAGCTGGCATCGGAGCCTGCTTGAAGCATTTTCCGGGACATGGGGATACGGCAACCGACTCGCATTTGGGCTTGCCGATTTTACATAAAACCAAAGCAGAACTGGAAGCGGAGGAATTACTTCCCTTTCAAGTTGGCATAGACCAGGGCGTAGAAATGATTATGGTGGGGCATTTGGCGGTGCCCGCACTGACTGGGGGAAAAAACATTCCGGCCAGCATCAGCCGCCAACTGATTACCGACTTGCTCAAGGGAGAAATGGGTTTCAAAGGCCTGGTCATCTCCGATGCCTTGAATATGAAGGCTGTGGCCAATCTGTATCCCGAGCCAGGGGAACTCGAATGGCAGGCTTTTCATGCAGGGAATGACATCCTATGCTTCTCGGATCATGTGAAAGAGGGCATCGAGAAAATTGCCCAGAATACTTCAGATTCAGAAATTGATACCATTTTTGAAAAAGTGATGGGGTTAAAAACCCGTTTGGGTGTCCTAGAAACCTCGCCGATTGCAGTTCCTATTTTTGACTGGGAAAGCCATTCCAAGCTGCAAAAAGAATTAGCAGAAAACTATGTGTCGGAGATGTATAGGGCGATTGATTCGGCAGAACTCCAGGAATTGGCAAAAGCAGGAAAACTGGGTTACCGGGAATTTTTTACGGCTAGTCCAAGTATCTTTTCCCAACAGTTGGATTTCCCTTTCTCCTCAATCGGAGATGCAGAAAAAGTAATTTTGGCGGTTTTTGTGCCAAGTCACAAGCCCTTGAATCAATTTGGCATGGAGCAAACCGTCTTGGATGAAATCCAAGAATTAGCGAAAACCAAGCCTTGCATCCTGGTTCATTTTGGGAATCCTTTGGCACTCAAACACCTGGGTAAGCTGTCCGATTTTGAGGCAGTAATCTGTGCCTACCAAGGATTTACTGAAACCCAAGTCCAGGCTGCAGCAGTTCTGAACGGAAGGTAAACCAGCTTTTTGGTCCGATTGAGGGCAAAGAAAAAGCCATTCACGGTGGCGAATGGCTTTTCTAGTTTGGCTCCCTCTTTTGAGTAAAGTGGCAGTTTAAGCTTAATAAATAAGTGAAGGTGTTAAGACTTCGATAAAAGAATTTTGTAGGTATCAAAGGCCTTTACCATCAAGAAAATAGTCAAAGAAATAGTAAGCAGTGCTCCTCCTATTCCCTTTAAATCAAGAAAAAGGTGGAACAGTAATGCATTTACTAAAATAGGGAAAATAAGGATTAACATGAAGGCTGAATACCGGTTAATTAGGAGAAATATCCCAGCAATGATCTCAACGATGGCAACAATCACCATCAGGTAGCCTGTTTCAATTAATGCTCCCATAAAGGCTTGAGCTGCCTCAGGCATGGGAGGAAGGGGCATGAAGTTTAAAAACTTATTTAATCCAAAAATAATGAGGATTAGGGCAAGCAATACACGGATAATTTTTACTACACGTTCTTTCATGGTCGTCGATAAGTTGGTTTAGAATTTTTTAAATGTGAACCGTCACAATATCCGTTTGGATCAGAGGTGTTTCCACAACCGCATTTTGGTGTTTCGTTTTTCATATGGGAATGATTTAAAATTTATCCAATAGTATTAACTTTGGTTACAAAAAGAAACAAGTTACCAAAAGGTAACTATCAATTAGTGGTAACAACTAAGTAACTAGGCCCACCATGAAAAATGAAAAATGCCCTGTTCTAAATTTTACTGAGCAGATTGGAGGCAAATGGAAACTTCCAATTCTGAATGCAATTCGAAAGAATGGCTCACTACGTTTTGGCAAAATCCATCAAATTGTTGAAGGAGTTTCGAGAAAAGTACTTACTGATCAATTAAAGGGACTCGAAAAGGACAAACTGATTATTCGAAAGCAGTTTGAGGAGATTCCGCCTCGAGTAGAATACTCGTTGACTGATAAGGCCAATGGCCTGAATGAAGTTTTTGAAGCCATTGGGAAATGGTCCAACACGGTGGATAAATAAATAACAGTTACTCAGTATTAGTGTAATCGTTAATTATTTGTGCTCCCCTTACGGACGAAAGATGCAAAACACTGCGATAATTGAGGCGAAGAGCTTGACCTTGTGGATCCTCCTGAACTTACTTCAGCACATGATGCGCCAAGACGCGCTGTACTTCGTAGACGTTGACGGACTTGTTAAACTGCTTTTTGATGCTGGGATGCACCTCGCTAGATATCCAAATTTTTAGCTCTGCATCCAATTCAAAGGTACCTGCTGTCTCTATACTAAACCTAGAAATACTCTTATAAGAGATTGAGGTGTATTCGGTTTTGCTCCCCGTAATCCCTTGAATATCGACCAAAATAAGTCGCTTGTTGGTAAAAATAAAGGTGTCTCGGACCAGCTTAAAGCCTAGTTCTATCTTCTCCCCTTCGGTGAGCAATTGACCGTATTTTTTGAGTAAATCTTCCTGGCTCACTGCGCCAGCATTTCCTAAAAGTGCTGAAAATATGCCCATGTTTTTTTAAAAGATGAATGACTAATTAAATCCTTATCCAAGCCGAATTAGCTTGCTGAGCATGAAGACGAAAGATATACCCCAAAGGTTCTTTTTGTATCCCTTAACTGATCCTACTCAGTCTTCTACCGAAAAGCGGTAGTCGATGGTATGCGTGTAGGTTTCCCCAGGCCGAAGTACAGGGCTTGGAAAGTTGGAATGATTGATCGCATCAGGCCAATTTTGAGATTCTAGACAAAAGCCCCAATGGGTATCGTAGGTTTGGCCAGATGCACCGGGAAACTTGCTTAGAAAATTACCGGTGTAGAATTGAACGCCCACATTGTCCGAATACATATCCATCACCCGACCGCTCTCGAGGTGACGCACTCGGGCTACCTGCTTCATTTCGCTTGATTTTTCACGTTTGGTCACGAAGTTGTGATCAAAGCCTCCTCCGTTAGCAGCGATTTGGTCCCCCAAGATTTTTGGCGAACGAAAATCAAATGGAGTTCCCGCTACATCCTTCACCTCTCCAGTAGGAATTAACTCCTCGTCGATGGGTGTGTAGGCGTCAGCCCAAAATTGAATTTCGTGATCCAACACATCGCGCTTCATACCTCCCAAATTGAAGTAGGTATGGTTGGTCAGGTTGACCAAGGTGGCTTGATCCGCGGTCGATTCAAATCGAATTCGGAGCGTATTATCCCCATGTAACTCCATCCAAAGCGTCGTCTGCAGGTTGCCAGGATAACCCTCTTCCCCATCTGGGCTGAGGTAGGTCATCTTGACCCCCACCGTGGAGTCTGTGGAGTACGTTTCGGGTGTCCACACCTTCTTGTTAAACCCTACTAATCCACCATGGAGGTGATTATCCCCATTGGTCTTTGCCAGGTCATAGGTCTTTCCGTCCAATTTGAATTGGGCATTCGCAATTCGGTTGGCCACTCTTCCTGCGGTCGCGCCAAAAAAAGGATTTTCTTTAGACAAAAAATCTTCTACTCGATCCAAAGTCAAGGCCACATTCTCCTTCTTCCCATCACGGTCTGGTGTTAGGATTTTGTAAACAAGCCCTCCAAAGTTTGAGAGTTCAACTTGCATGGTGCCGTTGTCTAACACATAGCGGTACACGGGCTGACCTTGGTATTCGGTGAGCAATTCGGATTGAATCATAAAGGTGGTGGTTTCTGATTTGGGATTTTGTTTTGGAGGAGCGGTACAGCTACTAATCGCTAAAGTCACTAAAAGTAGGAGTTGGCCTAACCGGAGATTTAAAGAAGGAATAAAGTGCTTTTTCATAAACAGTTCAATTTCTGAGGTGATTTTTTTCGATACGATCCAATTGACTTTGAAGTTCTTCTCTTCCGATCCACTTTCCTCGGATCACTACACCCACGGGCTTTTGGAGAGTTTTTAGATCTTGAAGAGGGTTTTGTTCCACGAGCACAAAATCGGCTTCATAGCCTTCTTTAATTTGTCCCCAACTGCCTGTTGCCCCCATGTATTGGGCAGGAACTATGGAGCCTGTTTTTAAGATTTCCAGGTTAGACATTCCTGCTTCCGACATCAAGGCGATCTCGTGGTGGATCGAAAAACCTGGAACATTGAATACTTGCGGGGAGTCGGAGGCCATGATCATGGGGACTCCAGCGCGGTGCATTTCAAGAAATAATTTTCGACGAAAGGCGAGGTAAGGAGCCACTACTTCTTTGTTCAGCATGCCTGCCCGTTCCAATTGCTTTTTGGTATTCACCCATTGTTGGATCTGCAAGCCTGGGAGGTATTTCATTTCTGGAGCCAGGCGAAAGGTGTCGGCCGGGATATATCCAAAATACCGGTCAAACAGCGTGAGCGTAGGCGCCAAGTAGGTCCCTTGATCCAAGGTCTTCTGGATGAGATTGGGGAGTTTGCTCCAGTCCACTTGGGAGGATAAATTCAGATTAAATGGACCTGAGGTAGCTGGGTCAATGGTAACCGTACTAGGTAGCAAGCCCTCCATGTACCCATCCATGTGTTCGATGGATTTAAAGCCATCTTCTAAAGCCTGATTAATCCCAACATCCAAAGGCACATGCCCTCCAAATGGGATATTTTCTGCCTTGGCTGCAGTTGCGATTGCTTTCATTTCATCCGAAAGCACTCCAGGATGGATCTTCAAGTGATCATAGCCTTCTTGCTTTTGGGATTTGACCATCGCTGCTCCCTGCGCTGGGTCTGTCACGGAATTCGCATTGAAGGAGGGTCCTGAAATGTAGGTTTTTGGACCCATCAGCTGCCCTGCATTCAATTTGTCTCGAAGGGCAATGTGGCTGGGGTGACCCAGCATACTTCGAATCCGCACCACCCCATTGGCCAAGTAGAGCCACATGGATTCCTCCTGGAGCTGAGTATTGCCATCTGCAGCTACCGGCAAGTGTGCATGAAATTCGGCAAGTCCAGGGAAAACATAACTGCCCTTGCCCTCAACTTGGGTCGGTTCCTGCCAGGCTGCTGGCAACTTTCCAGCAGGGACAATGGATTCAATTTTGCCATTTTTAACCAAAAGGGTCTGGTCCTTCTGAATCTTTCCCGTTTCCAAAGAAACCACATGAACGGCCGTGATGACCAAGTCTTGGCCAAAAGCCACGAGCGAAAGAAGTCCAAAAAGTAGGATCAAGGTAAGCGATTTGAATGTCATAGGGGTATACTTCAGTTGATTCTTGAAGTTCGCTCCTTGTTTAACCAAATCCAATCCCGTTGATGGAAAAATGAAAATAGTTTATCTGCAAGGCTTAAAGGCAAGGTCAAATTGCTAACAGACCACTGTCCACGGTCGACAGCAGATTTGAATCAGTATCAAACCTTATTTCCTTTGGTTATTGGTGATAAAATGGATAATTACAAAAGGTAAATTGATTCCGTAGGTGATTCAATCGTTGGTTCCACTTTTTATTCAAAAAAAAAGCTGGACTAGTGTCCAGCTGTATTCAAGTATCCAATTTAGGAATTCGTCCATTGGGTGTGGTAAAACTTTCCGCTTGGGTCGTCCTTGCGCTGGTAGGTATGCGCCCCAAAATAGTCACGCTGGGCCTGAATCACCGAAGCAGAAGAATCTGCTGTAATTCGACCGAGCAGGTAGTTGATCCCCGCACTCATTACCGGTAAAGCAAAGCCATGGGTCAAGGCCAATCCCACCAACTCCGCCAAGGCCTTTCTTCCAGAAATTGCCTGTTCTTTGACTCCAGCGATTTCAAAGAAGGCTACTTGATCCGCATAATTGGCTGAAATTCGCTCCATCAAGCCGGATCGGATGATGCAACCATTGGTCCAGATGCGGGCGATTTCGTTGAAATTAAGCCCCCAGCCTTTGCTATCTGAAACTGTTTTCATCAATCGAAAACCGACCTCATGATTGATGATTCGAGCCAAGGCATAGGCCTCTTTGATTTTGGGAAGCCAAGTTTCCAAGGAACCCTCAACCTTTTGGAATTCATGCTGGAAGGTTTTGGAAAATGCCATGCGCATCGCTTTCTCTCCCGAAACACCTCGCGCATTTACTGCTTCAGCAAGTGGACTATAGGGAATGCCGTATTCCAAAGCAGTGGTCAATGACCAAGCTCCGGTGCCTTTTTGACCAGCCTGATCCAAGATTTTATCGAGTAGCAATTCTCCTCCTTCTTTGAAAAGCAATAAATCAGCGGTGATTTCAAGAAGAAAAGATTTCAATTCCCCTTGACCCCATTCCATTAAAATTTCAGAGACCTGAGCTGCAGTACAGCCAAAGCCAAAGCGAAGAAAATGAACGAGCTCGGCCAGCACTTGCATTTCCGCATATTCAATGGAATTGTGGACCATTTTGATAAAGTGACCTGATCCTCCTGGACCAACATAGGTCACGCAAGGCTTTCCATCCTTGTCTTTGGCAGAGATTCTACCCAAGAAATCTTCCACCATCGCATAGCCTTCCGCATTCCCGCCAGGCATAATGGATGGTCCTTTGCGTGCACCCTCTTCTCCACCGGATACGCCCATGGGGAGGAAATGCATGCCCAGTTCTTTGAGGCGATTGACTCTCCGATCTGAGTCCAGGTAGAAGGAATTGCCTCCATCGATCACCAAATCGTCTTTCTCCAACATCGGAATCAAGGCATCCAATTGGGCATCGATCGCAGCACCCGCAGGAATCATCATTAAGATGCGACGCGGGGTAGCCAAGGAAGCTACAAAAGCTGCAAGGTCTTCAAAAGCAGCCGTCTGCTTGAATTCTGGGTTTTCGTCCAGTACCTTTTGGGCGATACCCTCCTCCTTGCCTGCCACAAAGCGGTTGTATAAGGATACAGAAACTCCATTTTCAGCTAGGTTGATTGCCAGGCTTTTGCCCATCACACCCATACCGATCACCCCCATATTCATTTTCATCTCTTGTATTGTTAAATAGTAAAGGGAGGCCTCCAGCATCTGGGCTGGAGTCCCTGAAATGTCAATTAGTTTGCCAGAGGAAGGCTTCTCCCAAATGGCCAGCTGGGAATCCAACATGCCCGCCTTCATGTAATGGTTTTGTCGGGCAAGCATGCGCTCCCAAATCAGATCCCGAGATCCTGTTAAGTGAATCCAGCGAAGTCGATCGCTCACTTGAAGCTGCTTGCGATAGGTATTTTTGAGGGCTGAACATGCCAAAACTGCTCCTCCCTGTGGCTCCATTTCCAGCAACTTAGAAGCCAAAGCAGCTATCCAGGGTATCCGATCCGCATCAGTAAGCGGCTCCCCTCTCCCCATTTTTACAATGTTTGCAGGGGGATGAAACAGGTCTGCATCCAAAAACGGAAGCCTAAGCGCCTGAGACAAGCCCAGTCCTAGGGTAGTTTTTCCCGTACCTGACACTCCTGTGACCACTACAAGCATGGCGCAAAGGTAAGTTTTAGATTCCAACTGTGCACATGCTTTACTTACACAAGCCTATTTTTACTTGAAATCCAAAAGAGTAGACTAATTGGTACACTTCCCTAGTGTAGCGAAACAATCCCTTGCCTTAACCCACTATTTTGGCTGGAAGTGAATTTTCAAAGCACTGAATAACTACCTTTGCTGCTCAATTTCAAGTTTCTATGATTTCAGTAGACAATGTGTCCGTTATCCATGGCGGCAGTGCCCTATTCAGCAACATCACCTTCAACATCAATGAAAGTGATAAAATTGCCCTTATGGGTAAGAATGGAGCAGGAAAATCTACCCTCCTTAAAATTATTGCAGGGGTAAATAAACCTTCATCTGGATCCGTTTCTGCCCCAAAAGGATATGTAGTCGCCTATCTCCCTCAGCACTTACTGACTGCCGATGACTGTACGGTCATGGAAGAAGCCTCCAAGGCATTTGCTTCCTACCTGAGCATGAAGGAAGAAATTGAGGCCATCAACGAGCAGCTGACCATACGTACAGACTACGAGTCAGAGGACTATTACAAGCTCATTGAGCAAGTGTCTGAACTCAGTGAGAAATTTTATGCGATCGAGGAGATCAACTACGAGGCAGAAATTGAAAAAGTGTTGTTGGGCCTAGGTTTCCTCCGTGAAGATTTTACGAGATCCACCTCCGAATTTTCGGGTGGATGGAGAATGCGAATTGAGCTTGCAAAGATTTTGTTGCAAAATCCTGACCTCATCCTTCTTGATGAGCCCACCAACCACCTGGACATCGAATCTATCCAATGGCTGGAAGAATTTTTATTGACCAAAGCCAAAGCGGTGGTAGTCATCTCCCACGACCGGGCCTTTGTGGACACCATCACTACCCGTACCATCGAAATCACCATGGGACGGATCTACGATTACAAAGCCAAATACAGCCACTACTTAGAGCTCCGCAAGGAGCGACGAGAGCAGCAACAGAAACACTTCGAGGAGCAGCAGCGCTTCATCGCCGACACCACCCAGTTTATCGACCGCTTTCGAGGCACCTACTCCAAAACCTTGCAGGTGCAGTCTCGAGTCAAAATGCTCGAAAAACTGGATATCGTCGAAGTGGATGAAGTAGATACCTCCGCATTAAAGCTTCGATTCCCTCCATCCCCTCGATCCGGAAAATACCCGGTGATCGTAGAGGACATGAGCAAAAGCTATGGGGATCATGTCGTATTCCACCAAGCATCCATGACCATCGAGCTGGGACAGAAGGTCTCCTTTGTAGGGAAAAATGGAGAGGGTAAATCCACCATGATCAAGGCCATCATGGGCCAAATCGATTTTCAAGGAAAGTGTGAGTTGGGACATAATGCCTTGATCGGTTATTTTGCTCAGAATCAAGCCTCCCTACTAGACGAAAGCTTGACCATCTTTGAAACCATCGATCAGCTAGCTGTGGGAGAGATCCGAACCAAAATCAAGGATCTACTAGGGGCCTTCATGTTTAAGGGCGACGACATCAACAAAAAAGTAAAGGTGCTTTCGGGTGGTGAAAAAACTCGTTTGGCCATGATCAAACTCCTCTTGCAGCCGGTCAACTTCCTGATTCTGGATGAACCGACCAACCACTTGGACATGAAGACCAAGGACATCATCAAAGATGCACTCAAGGCTTTTGATGGCACGCTTATCTTGGTGTCCCACGATCGAGACTTCTTGGATGGACTAGCCACAAAGGTCTTTGAATTTGGCAACAAGCGGGTACGGGAGCACTTTGAAGATATCAATGGGTTCTTGAGAAACAAGAAACTGGAAAACCTACGCGAAGTGGAGCGCAAGTAACCGGATCTACAGACCGCAAAAAAAAAGCAATTCGATCGAATTGCTTTTTTTGTTTGTACCTAAAAAGGAAGATTTATCTGGCGTAGTTGACCGCTCTCATTTCTCGAATGACAGTCACCTTGATTTGACCTGGATACTGCATTTCTTTTTCGATTTTTTGGGATATATCGAAGGAAAGCTGTCCTGCCTTCTGGTCGTCTACATTGTCTGCATCGACCAAGATTCTTAGCTCTCGACCTGCCTGCATGGCAAAGCATTTGTTGACCCCCTCAAAATTCATTGCTAGCTCTTCCAGCTCCTTGAGGCGCTTGACATAGCTATCCATGATCTCGCGGCGGGCACCGGGGCGGGATCCGGAAATCGCATCGGAAGCCTGAACGATAGGCGAAATCATCGAAGTCATTTCGATTTCATCGTGGTGAGCACCGATGGCATTGCAAATTTCTGGATGCTCCTTGTAGCGCTTGGCAAGCTCCATGCCCAAGAGTGCGTGCGGCAATTCTTGCTCTTCAGGCCATACTTTTCCGATGTCGTGGAGAAGACCTGCGCGCTTTGCCAACTTCGCATTGAGACCCATCTCTGCTGCCATGGTGGCGGAGAGCTTGGCCACTTCTCTGGAGTGCTGAAGTAGGTTCTGTCCATAAGACGAACGGAAGCGCATACGCCCCACCATCTTGATCAATTCAGGGTGAAGGCCATGTATGCCAAGATCAATACAGGTTCTTTCCCCGATCTCAACAATTTCCTCTTCGATGTTTTTCTCTGTCTTTGCCACCACCTCCTCGATTCGTGCGGGGTGGATTCGACCATCCTGAACCAAGCGGTGCAAGGAAAGTCTTGCAATCTCTCTCCGTACAGGATCAAAGCCAGAGATGATGATCGCTTCTGGTGTATCGTCTACGACAATTTCTACCCCAGTAGCGGCTTCTAGTGCACGAATATTTCGTCCTTCTCTACCGATGATTTTACCTTTGATGTCGTCGCTTTCGATGTTGAACACCGACACACAGTTTTCGACTGCATGCTCTGTAGCGGTACGCTGGATAGTATCTAATACAATCTTTTTTGCCTGCTTTGTTGCAGTCAACTTCGCCTCGTCGAGAATATCTTTGATTTGGGAGGAAGCCTTGGTCTGTGCCTCTTCGGTAAGCATACTGACCAGTTCCTCGCGTGCTTCTTCTCTGCTTAGCCCGGCTAATTTTTCCAAGTCTGCAATACGCTGGTTCGTGACACGATCCAGCTCTTCTTTTTTCACTTGCACTGTTTGCAGCTGCGCAGTTAAAATCTCTTTTTTGCTGTCTAGCTCTGCTTCCTTTCTACTTACATTTTCCTGGTCCTTAGCTACCTGCTGCTGCAGTTGCTTCACCTTATTTTCGTTGGTGATGATCAGGTTTTTCTTGTTATTGGTTTCTTCCTCAAACTCCGCTTTCAACTTCAAAAACCTTTCTTTGGCTTCCAGCATACGGTCTTTCTTGATGGTCTCGGCGGTTAATTCCGCCTCTCTAAGCATGGATTTAATCCGATCTTTGGTTTCCTCCTCCTGCTTAGCATGTTTACTTTTTAAAAAAAAGCCGGTTAGGACTCCTCCTACTCCAAGACCTGCGAGGGCTGATAGGATGATAAATGCGAGTGCGTTCATAGTTGTGAATATATAGAGGTTCACCTACCGGCACTGGAATTAGCAAAATGAAAAAACTTAATCTCAAACAGCCTTTGCAAGCAAGGCTGATATATGGGCAAGAGAGCGCTGCATATGTACGCTATCTTCTTCATTTCCTGCATTGGTCTCAAGAGATTCTACCATAAAATCAAAAGCCACCATGGCCAATAAATCAGTAGAATCATCCAAGCCAAACTCAGATTTATACTTTCTTAATTTCTCATTGATCATCCGCCCAGCATGCCGAATTTTGCCCTCATCTTCAGGCTTCACACGCATGGGATATTCCCGGTCTCCGATTTTTACTTTAATGGCTAATGTTTCCATTTATTCGGACAGATAGGCAATCAACTGATCGATTTCTTGTATATAGGAATTGATTAAGTCACTCATTTCACCAGTATCCTCAGAGTTTACCGGTCGGTTTTCCACAATGTTACTAATTTTTATCTTATTTTTAAAATTATCCAAGGTAACATCTCGCTCTTGTACTTGCTTTTCAAGCTCCAACAATCGTGCATTTAGGAGCTCATTTTCAGCAGTCAAGGCCTCTACCTTTTTGCTTACCTGAACAGAAAGTTTTTCAAGTTTTTGTAATTCCTCGTGAATCATAACTTAGCTTCGGATGATTGCCCCCACTTGATTTTGAAAGGCCTGAATCAAGTTACTCATAGTTTTATCAATTTCCTTATCGGTCAAGGTGTTTTCTTGGTCTTGAAGAATAAAGCTCAGCGCATAGGCTTTTTTGCCCTCTCCCAATTTATCTCCTTGGTAGAGATCAAATACTTCTATCTGCTTTAAGAGTTTACCTCCAGCCTTCTCTGCTACTTTTTTGACGCGATCATAAGAAAGGTCCTGGTCAATGACCAAGGAAAGATCCCGTCGCACCTCAGGAAACTTGGAGAGCTCCTCGAATTTTTTTAGTGGAGAAGATTTCTTTCCAAGCAAGTCCCAATCCAATTCGGCATACCAAACCTCTTGTCTTACTTCGGCCAACTTAAGCCCCTTTTCTTCGACCAATCCCAAGGTTGCCACTACCTTTTCACCCAACTTCAGACTTAATCCATAGGCAAAAGGCGCCGCCTCAATCACTTCAACTTGGCTCACCTCCACATGCAATCGCTCCAAAATTTGGGTCACAGTCGCATAGATATCTGCGAATGCAACCGGTTTTGAGGGTGCAAGCCAACTCTCTGAAGAACTATTGCCCGACAGAAAAATGGCCAAACGTCTGGACTCCCTGTAACCCCCTTCGGCTTTCTTTTGATACACCGTGCCAAATTCAAAGCACTTCAGGTCAGTTTGTCTTCTATTGATGTTGTGTGCCAACACCTCTAAGCCAGAGAAAAGGAGCGTTTGGCGCATCACGCCGAGGTCCTCACTGAGTTTGTTGTAGATCTCCACCGTAGTTTCCGCATCCAAAAAACCTGCTTTTTCAACGTACTTGGAGCTGGTCAAGCTATTGGTTACCAACTCAAAGTAGCCTTGATTGGCGAGCATCTCGGTGAGACGGTACTGTAACTTCGCCAAATCCTTTACCGGGTGTTCGGCCAAGAATTCGGTGCTGAGATTTTCAGAAAGAGGCACCTGCTGAAAGCCGTGAATACGCAAAACCTCTTCAATGATATCGGCTTCGCGAGTGACATCTACTCTGTAAGGCTTCACCGTGGCCACAAACCCTTCTGCTGTCCGTGCGGACACCCCTATTTCTAAGCCTTCTAAAATGGCTACAACTTCCTCTGGATCAATTACTTTACCAATGAGTCGGTTGATGTGGCCAAAACTGACCTCAATCTGTGCATCAGCTTTTGGCTCTGGATAAATATCAATCAGCTCCGAAGCGATTTTTGCGCCAGCATAGCGCTGCAAAAGAAGTACCGCTTGCTTCAAGGCATACACCGGCATGTTAGGATCTGTACCCCGCTCAAAGCGGAAGGAGGCATCGGTCTTCAACCCATGAAACTGAGACCCTTTACGAATCACGTCTGGGGAGAAATAGGCGGACTCCAAAAATATACTCGTGGTCTGATCGGATACGCCTGAAACAGCTCCTCCAAAGACCCCAGCAATACACATCCCGCCCTTGGGATCGCAGATCATTAATTCTTCGCCAGAAAGTTTTCGTTCTTTTCCGTCTAGGGTCACGAAGGTGCTCCCTTTCGGAAGTTTGCCTACGCGGATTTTCCCCTCCCCAATCTTGGCAGCATCAAATGCATGCAGCGGCTGACCCAAATCATGCAAGATATAGTTGGTGATGTCGACCACATTGTTGATGGGTTCCAAGCCCAAGGAACGGAGGAAATGCTGCAGCCACTGGGGTGATGGTTTTACTTGAATGCCGGTAAGTACAATCCCCGCATAGCGAGGGCAATCTGTATTTTGGTCTACAACCACCTCAAGGGAAGGGCCGCCTGCTTCCACTTGGATAGCGGGCTCCACCGGCAAACACAAGGACCTACGCAACAGGGCTTTCAAGTCTCTTGCAACCCCCAAATGAGAGGCCGCATCTGCGCGATTGGGCGTCAGGCCAATTTCTAAAATAAGGTCTTGAGTCACTTCAAAGAAAGCAGATGCAGCTGTCCCATTGGGGAGGTCTGTGTCCAAAACGATGATTCCAGCATGGGAGGTACCAATACCGATCTCGTCTTCCGCACAAATCATCCCTTCGGATGCTTGGCCTCGGATTTTAGCTTTTTTGATTTCAAAGGACTCTCCCGCACTGGGGTACAAGGTAGCTCCCACCGTAGCCACTACTACTTTTTGCCCTACGGCTACATTTGAAGCCCCACAAACAATCTGCGAAGGCTGCTCCTGCCCAATGTCCACTGTAGTCAGGCTCAATTTGTCTGCATCTGGATGCTTGACACAGGTAAGTACCTCTCCGATGACTAGTCCTTTTAAGCCTCCAGGCACAGACTCAAAGGGCTCCAGATGCTCCACTTCAAGCCCCGATTGGGTGAGTAGCGCAGCAATCTCTTCTGGGCTTTCATTCAAATAAAGGTATTCCTTGAGTCTATTGATGGATATTTTCATAGGGCATTGAATAAGCGAATCTTGCGATTCCTAACCAGGTGCATGAGCAGTTAGTGGGTAAATTGCAAATTTAAAAGATTTGCCTGAGCGGCGATCATTTATCGTAATTTTTCTCCCCTACTGGAATGGCAATTTCCAAGATATTCTCTCGTGGCGGGAGGGGGCAAGCAAAGTCCGGATTGTAGGCACAGTAGGGATTGAAGGTCAGGTTGAAGTCGATCGTGATGCTATTTTTTCCATCCTGACGTACATTGAGGTAACGCCCTCCACCGTAGGTTTCTTTCCCAGAAGTTTCATCAGAAAAGGCTAGGAAAAAATTGCGCATATCCGACTCATTTAGAGACTGCATCAAGAGGAGTTTATTGGTTTTCCCTCCCAACTCAAATTCCGCAAAGGAATGTTCTAAGTATCGCTCTGTACTTCCATCTGTCAGGGGGACCTCCCTGATTTTTTTGATTTCAATGGGTAGCAATCTGGCTTTCACCCGGTATTCAGGATTGATGGGATAGAAAGTCAGGCTTTGCAAGCCTCGTTTTTGTTCCTCCGTCAAGGGAGATTCAATATTAAAACGGATGTATTTGAACTGCCGCTCCCGTTCCGTCTCGATTTTTTCGATGTAATCCTCGGGGCTTTCTGCAGCGGTAAACATGTAGGTGATGGCCGCCAAGACCACCAGAGATGCGAGAATTAGAATAAGTTGACTTGATTTCACGTGCGCTAGTTTAACTTTAGATGAAACACCCCATCGAGGTCCATGGTTTGAGCAAAGGGAAAAGAAAGCTCCCCAAGACTACATTATCCCTTCATCGGCAAAGCTAAAATAGCCATGATCTGTGTAAATCAGATGGTCTAGCAGGAGTATTTCCAACTCTTTCCCAATTTTCTGCAACCGTTGCGTGAGGCGCTTGTCCGATTCTGAGGGTTGAAGGTTACCACTTGGATGGTTGTGGATCAAAATTAAGGAATGTGCCCCTTGTTCCAAAGCAAATCTAAATACCACTTTGGGATCTACCACTGAAGCAGATATTCCTCCTTGGCTCACGCGCTCCTTTTTTATCAGCCCATTGGTACGATTCAACAAGAGGAGATATACCTGCTCCACTGATTCATCGTGTAGGTCAGGACGCATCAGCTCGTAGATCTGCCTGGATCCGGTGATTTTTAGGAGCTTGGTAGGCTCTTGCTCTTTTCTCCTCCTCCCGAGTTCCAAGGCGCTGATGATCGAAATGGCCTTGGCCTCCCCAATTCCCTTGAACTTGCAGAGGTCTGGCACGGACATTCTAGCTACAGCTCCCAAGTTGTTACCCACCGAAGCCAGCAGCATCCGTGCTAGATCTACTGCACTACAAGCAGCGGTACCCGTGCCGATCAAAATTGCGATCAGCTCTGCATCTGAAAGTGCCGCTTTGCCTTTGAGGAGGAGTTTCTCTCGGGGCCGATCTTCCTCGGCCAACTCAAAAATTCTAATGGAGGGGTAGGTATCCATACGTAGGTTAAAAAGTAATGTGATTATCCGCAATTATACCAGGTGTTCAATGTAAGACTTAAATCCTGCGGATAATCGTCGACCGCTGACTGTCGACGGTCCACAGCTCACTTAATTGATCCTCAAACCTTATTTTTTTAGCAGTAAAGCGGATATGCCTATGAAGTGAATTAAATCTAATAAAAAAAGGGCATAAAAAAACCCTGCTTGAAGGCAGGGTTTGATTTTGTCAAGGGTTAGATTACCCTAAAGCACTTACAACTTTAGCCAATCTTGACTTCTTGTTGTTTGCGTTGTTTTTATGAATGACATTTTTCTTAGCCAGTTTATCCAACATGGAAGATACTTTCTTGTACAACTCCATCGCTTCTACTTTATCCGTAGCCGCCTTGAGTCTTTTGATGAAAGTCCGGGTGGTCTTGGCCTGGTATCTGTTTCTCAAACGCTTCACATCGTTGGCGCGAATTCTCTTTAGAGCTGATTTATGATTTGCCATATCTAGTTAATTTTCTAATTCTTGTCGTCGTCTTATTTTGAACGGGAATGCAAAGTTATTGGAAATAATTAATTCTGCCAAAGGAATTTTGAACATTCCTAAAGTAAGTGGCGCTTGATGAATCAAAAATTTGCAAGTTCAGGCCTGAAACAAGCTAAAAAAGTGCTTTAAAGCCGATTTATTCATGAATTTCCTGTAGATTGAATCATGAATTTTTTAATTATTCCTTTTTTGATCTTTCCATTTTTTCCAGTTCCAATTCCTTTCTGGGGCTTTTATGGACATGTTTTACTCAATCGGCAAGCGGTGTTTTCACTTCCACCCGAGATGCTACACCTCTACAAACGGGAACTCCGATTTATCTCTGAAAAAGCGGTGAACCCAGATCTAAGGCGCTATGCAGTAAAGGGAGAGGCAGAAAAACACTACATCGACCTCGATCACTATGGGGATAGCGCCTTGTACAATCTTCCAAAATACTGGGCGGAGGCCATCGAAAAATTTCCAGAAGACTCCTTGCGGGCGCACGGCATCGGTCCCTGGTCAGCCTATCTTACGTTTTACAGCCTAACCAAAGCCTTTGCTGCGCAAGATAAATTAGCCATTCTACGCCTATCTGCAGACCTTGGCCACTACCTCGGAGACTTGAATGTCCCCTTGCACACCACCAAAAACTACAATGGTCAGTTGACCGGGCAGGCGGGTATCCACGGATTCTGGGAAAGTAGAGTACCCGAGCTGCTGGCAAAAAATTATACCTTTTGGGTTGGCAAAGCAGCATATGTGCCCGACCCCCAGCAGGCACTGTGGGAAACTGTGAAGGAGGCCCATTCGCAAGTAGACTCGGTCTTGGGTATCGAAAAAATCCTCAGCCTGCAGTTTCCAGTCGATCAAAAATATAGTTACGAGGAGCGGAATGGACAGACCGTGCGGGTGTATTCCCGAGAGTTTACCAAGGCCTATGCCCTTGCCCTAGATGGGCAAGTGGAACGGCAAATGAAGCGCTCTATTAAAATGATTGCTGATTTTTGGTATACCGCTTGGGTCAATGCCGGGCAGCCGGATTTGAGTAAGCTGCCTAATTCCTTAGAAGCACAGCAAGATTCCCTTCGCCCCAACTCGAAAATTCGTGTTCGACTGCACGACAATTAGAAAATCAGGAATGGAGATATCTTGTTATTGCGGCCCCCAAACGAGAAAAGGTATCCTTAAATACGGCTTCATTTTCTTCCAACAAGGTCACTCGGAAGCCCCTCAAGTCGGAACAAAAGGAAGAAATCGGCACCACACAAATCCGCTCTGAGGCCAGCAAATAATAGACAAATCGCTTGTCTAGGGGCATTTCCGGATCATTCAACCAAGAGTCTACTAACTGTTGCAAGCGCTCATCTTCAATGGGGAGGCTTTGGCGGGTGCTGAGCAACTGCTCGTCAAAAACAATCGTATTGTAAAATGCTCCTTGGGTAGGATTGAACTTAATTCCTTCAATTTTCCCCAAAATTTCCCGCATCCAATCGCTTCTTTCACCGATTTGCGCATTGGCTTGCTCGCGATAGGCCGGATATTCCGGATGACTCCTAATTCTCGGAATGGCTAATTGTGGCAAAATAGTGGAGCAAACCTCAATCATTTTGGCATTTTCGAGGGTTTGGCAAAGTTTGGAAAACTCTTGGGAGGCTTCCCGATTGTAAAATTCCATCCAACCACAGCGTGCTCCAGGCCAAGGAAATTCTTTGGAAATTCCTTTGAGTGAGATCGCTGGATGATCGCCAATGACCTCGGCAAGTGCAACTGCCTTGATGCCATTGTAGGTGATGTTGTGGTAGATCTCATCGGCAATCAACAGCAGATTAAACTCCTTGGCTAGCTTTACAAAGTTTTCTAAAACCTCCTTGGGATACACCATCCCAGTAGGATTGTCCGGATTGATGATCAGAATGCCCACAATGGAGGGATTGTATTTCACCTTGAGGTACAAATCTTCCATATCTGGAAGCCATTGGTTGTCTGGATCAAGGCGATAGGTAATTGGCGCTGAATTAGCATGGGCAGCTTCTGCCGAACTATGGGTCGAATAGGCAGGAGAAGGTCCAATTATTCGGGCTGTTGGGACTAAATATTGATACAATTTGGCAATTGCATCCCCCAAGCCATTGAAAAACAGAATGTCCTCAGCCGTCAGCTGCGCCCCTCCTAGTTCATTGTTGAGGTTTGCCAAAAATTTTCTGGTATCCAACACCCCTTTGGAGTCTGCATAACCGTAGGTCTTGTCTTCCTGAAGCAAATCCGCCACGATCCCTTTCATCCAATCTGGAAGCCGATTGCTCTTTTGAATTGGATCGCCAATATTTTCCCAGGTCATCGAATAGCCGAGCGCTTCGATTTGTCGGGCTTTTTTTACGATGCCCCGAATCTCGTAATTCAATTCTTCTGCTCCGGGTCTAAGGAGTAATTGTCGCATAGGTCAATCAATAGGTCTGGAAAAATTCCAAGACAATTTAAGGAAAACCCAATTCAAAAATTGAATTAACCAAAAATCTGAGTCCTCTAAATCCATTCTTTACTGATCTCCAGGTTAAAAAAGCTTGTATTTGTAATACACGAAAGCTTGTATTACAAATACAAGCTTTTATATTTGTATGATTTACAACTAGTTGAATGATACCCATAGACCTTCTTGCCCAAGTAATCCAGGAGCAAAACGAGAATTTTCTCCAAAAACAGCTTATTTCCAGGGAAATGGCTATCCCCATACCCAGCAATCAAATCTTGGTCGTAAGTGGCGTGCGGCGCTGCGGGAAAAGTGTGTTGATCCGAAAAAGTCTCCCTGTTGATGCACCAGGGCTCTACCTAAATTTTGAAGATCCAAGGCTGGTGGATTTTGAAGCAGCAGATTTTCCCAAACTCGCGCAGTTGCGCGATGACATGGGTAAAACCTCCATACTCTTAGATGAAATTCAGACGGTGGTAGGCTGGGAAATATTTGCCCGCTCTCTACACGAAAAAGGGGAGAAACTCTGCATCACGGGTTCGAATGCCAGCATGCTTAGCCGAGAATTAGGCACAAGACTCACTGGGCGATACAAGCAAGTGGAACTTTTTCCCTTCAGCTACACCGAGTTTTTGCTGTTCAAACAACTCCCTGCTGGTGAGGAGAGCTTTGAAACTTATTTTCAATCAGGGGGCTTTCCGGAGTTTTTGCAAAATCAGGATCCAGACTACCTGCGAACACTCCTCCGAGACATCCTCACCCGAGACGTGGCCGTACGAAGAAACATCAGCAATGAAACAGCACTCATACGGCTAGGCGTATTTCTGTCTTCCAACGTCGCCAAACCCTTCAGCTACTCTCGTATAGGGAGTTTGCTGGAGATCAAATCCGTACGTACAGTGATCGACTACTGCGATTACCTGGCAGAAAGCTACCTGTTTGACCTTATCCCCATGTACTCTCCTTCGATACGCAAGCAGCTGGCCAATCCCAAAAAGGCATTCTGTGTAGATCCAGCCTTGGCATCCGCGAATTCCCTCTCCTTCAGCAAGGACCTGGGACGAAAGTTGGAAAACTACGTCTACCTCCACCTTCGGAGATCATTCCAAGAAATCCAATATTTCCAGTCCAAGGATTCGGAATGTGACTTTGTGGTCAAGTGGAACGAAGACATCATCGGCGCAGTACAGGTTTGCTGGGAAATCAACAGCGAAACGCTAACGCGAGAAATCAAGGGATTATCGAATGCTCTGACAGAAACGAATGCACCAAAAGGGGTTCTATTGACTTGGAACCAGGAGGATGTACTGGATGGAATAGTCGTGATGCCGGCTTGGAAGTGGATGATGAAGCCTGCAACGGAATATTTCACTTTGGGTTAGCTCTTTTTCGGTTGACGGCCCGCCTTTACTACCACAGCAATTGCTCCCCAAGAAAGACGGCGGAGGTTTAAGGAATAAAACCTTCGAGGTCTCCAAGAAAACCGTTGAGGTTTCCAAGAACCTCGACGGTTTAATAAAACCTTCGAGGTCTCAAAGACCTCAAAGGTTGGAGGAATAAAACCTTCGAGGTCTCAAAGACCTCAAAGGTTGGAGGATTAAAAACTTCGAGGTCTGATAGACCTCAAAGGTTACTTCAAATTCTTGTAGCGGATACGCTTAGGCTGCACATCGCCGAGGCGCTTCTTCTTGTTTTCCTCGTAGTCGGAGAAGTTGCCCTCAAACCAGACTACCTGCGAATCTCCTTCAAAAGCTAGGATATGCGTACAAATACGATCTAGGAACCAGCGGTCGTGGGAAATCACCACAGCACAGCCTCCAAAATTTTCCAAGGCTTCTTCCAAAGACCGAAGCGTATTGATGTCCAAGTCGTTGGTCGGTTCATCGAGAAGCAGCAGGTTGCCGCCTTCCTTCAGCGTAATCGCCAAGTGCACGCGGTTGCGCTCTCCACCGGAGAGCACCCCAACTTTTTTCTCCTGATCCGAACCTGCAAAGTTGAACTTGGACACGTAGGCCCTGGAATTGACTTCCTTGTTGCCGAGCTTCATCAACTCATTGCCATCGGAAATCAACTGATACACGGTCTTGTTGGGATCCAAGGCATCGTGCTCCTGGTCTACATAGGCCAGTTTCACCGTTTCTCCCACCTCAAAGTTGCCCGAATCCGCCTTCTCCTGCCCTGTAATCAATTTGAAAAGGGTAGACTTTCCAGCTCCATTGGGTCCAATGACTCCAACAATTCCTCCTTGCGGCAAGGAGAAACTGAGGTTTTCAAAAAGTAACTTGTCTCCGTAGGCTTTGGACACATTATTGACTTCAATCACTTTAGCTCCCAAGCGCGGTCCTGGTGGGATAAATAGTTCAAGCTTCGCTTCGCTGTCTCGGGACTCCTCTCCTACCAACTTATCATAGGCATTCAAACGGGCCTTGCCCTTGGATTGCCGTGCCTTTGGTGACATTCGGATCCATTCCAATTCTCGCTCAAGAGTCTTTTGACGCTTGGATTCGGTTTTCTCCTCTTGCTTGAGTCGATTTTGCTTTTGATCGAGCCAGGACGAATAGTTTCCTTTCCAAGGAATGCCTTCCCCTCTATCCAATTCCAAGATCCAGCCGGCCACGTTGTCCAAGAAGTAGCGGTCGTGGGTAACGGCAATGACCGTTCCCTTGTAATTTTGCAAGTGTTGCTCTAGCCAATGCACAGACTCTGCATCCAGGTGGTTGGTCGGTTCATCGAGCAAGAGCACATCTGGCTCCTGCAAAAGAAGTCGACAAAGCGCCACGCGTCTTTTTTCTCCACCGGATAGGTTGGCCACATTCGCTTCGGCTGGCGGGAGGCGCAAGGCATCCATGGCCTTGTCTAGCATCACATCGAGCTCCCAGGCATTGACAGCATCCAACTTCTCCTGTACTTCCCCTTGGCGTGTAATCAGCTTGTCCATGGCATCCGGATCGTCCATTAGGGCCGGGTCCATGAATTTTTCGTTGATTTCTTCAAATTCCTTGAGCAAGGCGACGGTACTGGCTACCGCTTCCTCCACCACTTCTTTGACGGTCTTGGTAGGATCTAACTTGGGCTCCTGCTCGAGCATGCCTACGGTGTACCCTGGAGACCAGACTACATCCCCAAGAAACTCCTTGTCCATGCCTGCAATGATGCGCAGCAAAGAAGACTTTCCTGAGCCGTTGAGGCCCAGCACGCCGATCTTGGCGCCATAAAAAAAGGAGAGGTAAATGTCTTTTAATACTTTCTTCTGTGGGGGGTAGATTTTGGAGACCCCTGCCATGGAAAAGATGATTTTTTCTGCGCTCATGCCAGTAAACTAGTTAGATCTGTTAGAAACAATAGTAAAAGGCAAAAATATACCTTTCTTAGGATAAGTGAGGGCTAAATGATTATTTTGCGTAAAATTGAGTTACGCCACCTATAACCTAGAGTAGTACCATGCAACATGCCTTTGGATATATCCAAGACGGAAAGGTCTTTCTAAAGGGATTTTTAGGTAGACCAGACCGGGAGATCGGTGAGGTGAAAGGAGACGAGGCATCGACCATCCTTTACTTTGAAACTCGATATACCCAACTCCAAGAAAAGGTCGCACAATTAAAATCGTCCATCGAAGAAAATCAAAATAAGGGTTCTTTTTTGATGAAATTGATTCACCTCAAAGAATCACTGTCTACCAGTGATGCCTTAGGGGACTTTACCCTGTTGATCGCCCAGCTTGAGGAGAAGGAAGCTTTTTTAAGCGAAATTATCCAGGGCAACCGAAGCAAAAATCTGGAGATTAAACAAGTTTTAATTCAGGAGGCCATCGAGATGCAAGCTAGCACTGACTGGAAAGATACTACCGAAAAATTCAAAGAATTAAAGCTGCGCTGGATCAAAACTGGACCTGTCGAAAAGGAGGTACATGAGGAGATGGAAACGCAATTCATTGAAGCAGTCGACTTTTTCTTTGAGCAGCGACAGGAATTTTACGATGGACTTGCCCTTCAGGCAGAAGAGAATATTAAAGTATACGAGGCGCTACTACAGCAGGCACGTGCTGCCCACGACCTACCAGATGCCAGAATGGCATTTGATATCAGTAAGCGGATTCAAAAAGAGTGGAAAAACGCTGGAAAAGTTCCTGCTGAACGGCGGCAACCCATCTGGGATGAATTTTCAAAATTAAATAACCGGATATTCTCCCGCTACAAGCGTACACTCAACCCAGGTCCTGAGATGCCTCCTCGAGAAGTACTCCGCAAAATCGAGGGGATGGTGGAAGAATTAAAAAAATTGGCACACCAACCTACCAGTCAGGAGATCACGCTCCGCGCCAAGACCATTCAGGAAGATTGGAAAAAACTTCCCATGCATAAACCAAAGGAGGCAAATTTACCTGCGCGCTCCTACCAGTTTTTCATGGATATTATCTTTGAAAAGGCTTTTTTGGAGAAACTTGCGCATACCAAGTATGTCGACTTTGACGACAAAACTCAGGAAGAGCAAAACCAAATTAAAGCCTCAATTCTCAAGGACCTCCTACACCGGGACCAGGGTGAATTGGAAACCATGCAAAACAATTCGGATAACTTCCGAGTAGAGACTGCAGATTTCGAAATGATGATGAAAAAAAAGCTTTCCAGCCTCAAGCGAAAGATTGATGTAAAGAACTATGTCTTGAAGCAACTTTCTCCGAGAAATTGAGTACAACCTACATATCAAAAAATTTACTATTCTTGCATTATTAACATCCGGAACACCTCCAAAAACAAAAACTATGTACTGGACACTTGAACTAGCCTCCTACCTTGAAGATGCCCCTTGGCCTGCAACAAAGGACGAATTAATCGATTATGCCATCCGCTCGGGCGCACCACTAGAAGTAGTGGAAAACCTACAAGAGCTTGAAGATGATGGCGAGCCTTACGAGACCATTGAAGAAATTTGGCCTGACTATCCTACAAAGGATGACTTTTTCTTCAACGAAGACGAATATTAATGGAGAGTCCCGCACATGCGGGACTTTTTTTTACTGAAAATCGATGATTTAGAGTCCAAGGACTTGCCGCAACCGAGCATAGCCTGATTTGCTAACTGGAATCTTTTGCCCTGATCGAAGTCGAAGGAGGTACGATTCCTTTTCGTAAGGCTCGAGGCCAGACACTTCCTGAAGATTCACCAAAAAAGATCGATGTACGCGGGCAAATTTTTCTGGATCAAGGCTCTCTTCGAGCTGCTTCATCGTCATCTTTTTCAGAAATTTTCCTTCTTGGGTGTGTATGGAAATGTAATCGTCCTCTGCCTCGAAGTAACGGACATCTTGGGTCTGGATGATTTTGATCTCATTTTTTACCCGAACCACGATGCGTTTGCTTCGTTCTCCGGAAATCGGGAAGTCTGCTGCAGGATGTAGCGACTCATCCCCTGCTGACTTGTATTGACTTAAAAATCGAGTAATCGCCTGCGCAAATCGAGCTTCAGAAAAAGGTTTAACCAAATAGTCTATCCCCTTTGCATCAAAGGCCTGTACCGCATACTGTTCAAAAGCAGTAGTAAATAGAACCGCCGGTGGGGAGTCCAATAATTCGAGTAACTCAAAGCCAGTGATCTTTGGCATTTGAATGTCTAGGAAGATCAGCTCCGGCTGAAAAAGTTGGATCGCCTTCAATGCCTCAAACCCATCGTGGCAAATCGCTACCAACTCAAATTGAGGGTAGCTACTCAAAAATTCCTTCACTAGACCAGCCGCTAGCGGTTCGTCATCTACGATTAGTGTCTTGATCATCCGGCAACAGGAATTTTTAAGTAAATACGAAATATACCATTGGCTCCGCTTTTTTCTAAAAGATCCGTTCGCCCAAAAATAAGGAAAAGCCTGCGCTCCAAGGAACTTAGCCCAAAGCCAGTCCCTCCTGGAACTGAAACTTGACCTTCAAAAGGATTTTCCACGGCTACCTGGAGGTAGTTCCCTTCTTTTTGAAAGCGAAGACTAATTTTAACCTCACCTAGGGTTCCGTAAAGGCCGTATTTGATGGCATTTTCTACAAGCGGCTGTACGAGCAAGGGTGGGATCTTCAGGCCTTCGACTCCTTTTTCTACCTCTAAGTCGACTACCAAGCGATGACCAAAGCGTACCCGCTCAATGTCAAAATACATCCCCAAGTACTTGATTTCATCGGCCAAACTGATCCAAGATTGACCTTCGCCACGGAGGGTGCCTCTCAAAAAATCGGAAAGCAACAGCACCATTTCTCTGGCCCGCTGCGGACTTGCAAGCACCAAAGCATGGATGGAGTTGAGGCTGTTGAATAAAAAATGTGGCTGCAGTTGCTGCCGAAGTTGGGCAAGCTCTGCATCCTTAGAAAGCTGAAGCAGCTGCCCCTCTCGACGGCTTAGCTCCTCCTGTCCTGCCAATTTAGAGATCACCACGGCCAACAGAGCTAGAAGTTGAATCACTACTCCAAGGAACAGCCAGCGGTAGAGAACGCTTAATTCCAACATTTCCAAGTACTCAGATTCTTCTACAAACCACCAGTTAAGGAGTTGCGCATGGCCCCATACCAATCCCCCACTGAGCAGGAGTGGAAAAAGGACTAGAAGAAATCCATTTTTTCGGTTGGGCGTGTAATGCCGAAACACCCGATCCAAAAGAAGAAACCCTCCCAAAAAAAAGAGCGCGAAAAAGAAAGCGTCCACGAGCGCAGGCTCTTCCTCCACTCCTTGGTGAAGCAGTAAAAAATAGGCTCCCAGAAACCAGATGAATCCGATTCCTGGGAGAATCCATTTCCCAAAGCTTGAACTTGAAAAAGCGTTTAAATACAAGGGCTGGGTAGATTTTAGAATGAATTAAAAGGACTTGATTTCCAATCCACTGAACAACAGCGTTCCTTTCAGGATCAAGACTTTGTTGGTGTCTACTCCTCCCTCTCGGAACATGCGCTTGTCTTCAAGCCCGGCAGCAATGTTGGACACTTCAGTACGCACATCCCAGTGAGGAGGTATGAGCAACTTGACTCCACCAAATCCAACCTCAAGGTCTAGCGTGACAACGCCCGTAAAATCTACCTGCGTCAGGTCGAGGTTAAAGCCACCAAAAATCACGGTGGCCTTACCTCCTTGAAAATCTTTGGTCATTAACTTTCGATTTACCCCACTGAAGAAAACTCGCTCATTGATTCGGTCCACAAAAGCTGTACCAGTAGCTCTTACAAACCCAGTGTCTGGAGCTTTGGTAGACTCTTCTTGAGCGAGAGTTACGTCCACCACCTCTGCTGACTCCATTTTCTCAGAATTGTTGGCATCTGATTTGTTTTTTTTAGAGCCTTCCCAATTTTTCCGCAGCTCCTCCATGGTTTTATTTTCCTTCTTTTTATGGAGAATCAAGTAGATACCAAGGGCGATCAAGCCCAGAGGCCAAATAAATTGATCCAGGCCTAAATCAAGGTCAAACTCTCTTTTTAGTAAAAAGTAGACTCCAATGAAGAGGACAACAGATCCAAAAAAACTCTTGAACTGCTGACTGATGAGCGTGTAGGTACCCACCGCAATCAGAATCATCGGCCAGGTCAGTACCCAATCCGGAATGTAAAGTCCAAACTTTCTGAAAAGGAGGACTATCCCAATGCATAAGATGATTACGCCAAAAGCAATACTGCCGTCGTTACGTGGTTTAGTAAAGTTGTTCATGTGAATTAAATTTAGTCAAACAAAACTAGTAGTCAAGGCCATGGGCACATTGAGGGAATAGGCTAAGCCATATAAAAAATCGGTAAAGGCCCCAAACTAGTCGGTAAAAGATTTCTCCTTGCTAGCTCAACGAGCCAACATCAAAAATTCAGCAAATGCCAGGTCCTCGGGCGTAGTCAATTTAATGTTCTCAGGGTTGCCCTGAATCAGGCTGATTTCCCATCCTTGGTGTTCGTAGACGGTAGCATCATCCGTAAAAATTGCCAACTCCTCCACGGCAAATGCTTGCAGGAGCGGTTTCAGTTGAAAGGTTTGGGGTGTCTGAACCAGACGAAAGTGGGCTCGATCTTGAA
>CAMBMU010000018.1 GCA_945868725.1 Spirosoma fluviale | reverse complement strand
ATGGCTGGGATCCAGTATTACACCGGGCAACTTTTTGACATCCAAGCCATCACCCAAGCAGCTCATGAGGTAGGTGCGCTTGCAGGATTTGATTTGGCCCATGCCGCAGGAAATGCTCCCCTCCAACTACATGACTGGAAAGTGGACTTTGCTACCTGGTGCAGCTACAAGTACCTAAATTCTGGACCGGGGAATGTCTCCGGAATTTTTGTCCACGAAACCTATGCCGACCGAGCAGACCTTCCTCGATTTGCAGGCTGGTGGGGACATCAGGAAGACGAGCGTTTCAAAATGGAAAAGGGATTTCAACCCATGCATGGAGCCGACGGTTGGCAACTCGCTTGTTCCAACGTCCTAGCTTTGGCGGTACATCAAGCTTCTTTGGACCTATTTCAAGAAGCAGGCATGCCTGCCATTCGTGAAAAAAGCATACAGTTGACCGGCTACTTGGAATATCTAATCGAGGAGATCAGCGGCGATTCTGGTGTATTGGAGATCATCACCCCAAAGAACCCAGCCGAGCGAGGATGCCAATTGTCCTTGTTGATTCACAAAGGAGGCAAAGCCGTATTTGATGAATGGTACGGGCATGGCGTGGTTGGAGATTGGAGAAATCCAAACGTGATTCGCTTGGCTCCGGCTCCACTCTATACGAGCTTTCAGGATGTGTATCGCTTTGCTCGAGTGTTGAAGCAATCGCTTGAAAAGTTCGCCTAAAAAAGCCCCTCACTAGTTCCGGCTTCATCCAGCAAAAAGCCCTAATCATGAATTTGAACTAGGGGCTTCTTGTTTTTACATGTCAAACAGGGTTCCGCTGGCTCCCGTTGGTTTTATCTTCAGGTGCTTGTAGGCGAGTTCCGTAGCCATTCGCCCCCGAGAGGTACGCTTGAGGTAGCCTTCCTGAATTAGAAAGGGCTCGTACACCTCTTCGATGGTTTCCGCTTCTTCCCCGCAAGCGGTAGCGATGGTTCCCAATCCTACAGGTCCTCCTTTGAATTTTTCAATGATGGTCATCAGGATGCGGTTGTCCATTTCGTCCAAGCCGTTTTCGTCTACATCCAGCGCATTTAGCGCTATTTTGGCAATCTCCAAGGTGATCGTTCCGTTGCCCTTAATTTCTGCAAAATCCCGCGTTCTGCGTAGGAGCATGTTGGCAATACGAGGCGTACCTCTGCTTCTGCGAGCCAGTTCATAAGCAGCAACTTCATCAATAGGAGTTTTTAGAATTCCTCCAGAGCGCAGCACAATATCAGTCAGCAGCTTGGCATCGTAGTATTCCAAACGGGCGTTGATCCCAAAACGCGAGCGAAGTGGGGAGGTCAGCAGTCCGGAACGAGTAGTGGCGCCAATTAGGGTGAAGGGGCTGAGTGAAATCTGCACCGATCGAGCATTGGGTCCACTGTCCAGCATGATGTCGATACGGTAATCTTCCATTGCAGAATAGAGGTATTCCTCTACAATGGGATTGAGTCGGTGGATTTCGTCAATGAATAAGACATCCCCTTCTTCCAAATTGGTCAGAAGACCTGCCAAATCTGAGGGCTTGTCTAGCACCGGTCCAGAGGTGATTTTGATTCCTGCCTGAAGCTCGTTGGCGATAATATGACTGAGCGTAGTCTTCCCCAATCCGGGAGGTCCATGCAAGAGCACATGGTCTAAGGGTTCATTTCTTTTTTTGGCAGCGCGAACAAATACGCGAAGATTTTCGATGATTTTGGCTTGTCCAGTAAAGTCTTCAAAGCTTAGGGGGCGTAAAGCACGCTCAAAATCCCGATCCTTGGGTCCTAACTGTTCTTCGTCTCCTGTCAAATAATCTTCTCTCATGTGGTGTGCGCTAACTACAAATATAGCTAATATGATTATCCGCAATCCTACCGGTGACTCAATATACGATTGAATTACTGCGGATAATCGTCCACTGACGACCGTCCACGGTTAACAGCCCACCTTCTTGAACTTCAAACCTTATTTTCTCTCGTTACTGGTAACAAAACGGATATCCACAATAGAAAAAAACCGGAAGCTGAGGGGATCTGAATCTTTCGGAAAAGGTTAAAGAAAAAGGTACTAATTTTATTTGAAATTTCCATCCCAGATGAGTCCGAACGCAAAGAAAAATATACTCTATTCCTTAGTCCTGTTGGGCTTGGTGCTGATTGTCTATTTGTATAGAAATAGCACCGGGAGTACAGCTTCTAGCGAGGAAGCGGCTCGGAAAAATGGATTGATCAGCTTGCAAGGAGAGTTTTTGGAACAGCCCTATCTTTTTTTGTACCATCCAGAGCGGGCAAATGTAAAGGCCAAGCTAGACTCATTGCTCACCCATCAAGCTCAGTTGTACTCGATGGATTCCCCAAGTTCAGCGCTTTACCAACTCAATCGTCAAGATTCAATCTCCAAGCCTTCCAAAGATCTCCTGGCGCTACTCCGAATGGTAAGCCAAGACTCCAGAAATTCTGAAAATTCCTGGGATCCTAGCTCTGGGACTCTCTACGAAGGATGGAGTTTTTCATCCTCAAGAGCGACGATGAAGGATAGTGTAAACATTTCTGCCCTTTTGGAGAATGTAGGAATGTCCAATTTTATTTTGAGCGACACCCTAATTCGAAAAGCAAAGACTGGACTTCAGATCAACCTCTTGGATTATGGCCAAACACTCACTTTGGCTCAAGTGGCACTCCTTCTGCAAAAGCAAGGTATTCAAAACTTCTTTCTGCAAGTTGGAAAATACACCCTTGCAAAAGGGGTCAATGAGCGGCAAGAACTTTGGAAGCTAAAAACAAAGTACCCTGATAGCCTGGGGGTAGCTAAGGAAGGATGGATTGCTTTACAAAACCGAGGAGCGGCCACTGCTGGAGATTTTACGCAATCCTACAAACAGGATTCATTGAGAAAAGCATGGGTATTGGATCCTCGAACAGGCTATCCCGTCAACCATGGACTTCTCCAAACCACTGTGTTGGCAAAAACCCCAAAAGAAGCTGCTATTCTTGCGCAATCGCTACTGGTTCGTGGTTGGCAAGATGCAATACGGATCGACTCCGCACGTAAGGATATCGAGATGATTTTAATCTACAATGAAAAAGGAAAGGGGCTCACCCTGTACTCCAGCCCTGAACTTAAATCTTTCCTCTCCTTCCCAATTCAATAAATTGGTTTATGCAACATTGTTGCGCCAAGTAGTGCAACATTGTTGAATTTTTTTACCTTTGTAAAAAAATCCATCCTTTTTTCAGTTTGCAGGTAAGCCAGTCCTATGGTATTAAATTTTACTATTCTATTTTTTACTGCACTACTAGGAGGCCTCTTGGTGTTCATTACACCCGTATTAAAGGAAAAATACTTCAAGCTGGTTCTTGTTTTTGCAGGGTCCTACCTTTTCTCCATCACCATCTTGCATATCCTACCCGAATTGTTTTCGGGTTCCTACAATCCAGGTCGAATGGGAGGATACATACTAATCGGCTTTCTTCTCCAGCAGCTCTTAGAGTTTTGGTCTGCAGGAATCGAGCATGGACACATTCATAAGCACAAATCAGGTACTTCCAAGGGCGTTTTTACCTTGATGGTGGGCTTATTTATTCATGCCTTTTTGGAAGGCACCTTATTGTCCCATGGAGCTTCAGACACCCAGCAAGGACTTGCCTTGGCTCAGGAGCACAGCGATAAAACAGTCCTTCTTGGTATTCTGATGCACAAAGGCCCTGCAGCATTTGCGCTAGCAGCAGTTCTAGGTGCTTCCCTTTCTAAAAAATGGACCCTAATTCTGCTGACCGTCTTTGCACTTGCATCCCCTCTAGGCATGCTTTCTAGCTCCTTCTTTATCAACCAGGGCCTCCTTTCTACCGAAGGAATCGGTATTTTGTATGGTTTAGTTACGGGTGGATTCCTCCATATTTCCACCACCATCTTTTTTGAAAGTAGCCCACATCACAAATTTCAGATGAACAAGCTGGCAATTACCTTTTTGGCAGCAGCCCTAGCCTTCGCGTCAGAATACTTAATTTGATTTTATCTTTTTGATCTGGTACCTGCTCAACCCATCTGAACACATACCCTGTTTTACCTGACTCGTTTTCAAGGACTTGACTGGCCCCCAGAAGCGCAGTGCCTTCAAAAATTAAATAGGCTTAAGTCCTCCAAGTGATTCCACCTTTGGAAAAAAGGTCTTTTCCTTCTACTTTTTAGGTTATATTTCTTCCATCAAAAATTGCTTTACTTTTTTTGATGAACGCCAAATTAAACCCAGACCAACCGTCACCACCATGTCACCCTCTCCCTCAAAAATGGAGCAGTATTGGAAAAAAAACCTCCAAACGCTCGCAATCCTCCTTTTTATTTGGTTTATCGTCTCCTTTGGCTGTGGAATTCTATGGGTAGAAGAGCTGAATACCATCCGAATTGGAGGCTTTAAATTAGGATTTTGGTTTGCACAGCAAGGAGCCATTTACGCTTTTCTAGTTTTGATATTTATCTATGTGATTCGGATGAACAAGCTGGACAAGGAATTTAATGTGAACGAAGACTGATATGGATTTACTTGCCTGGACCTACTTACTCGTTGGACTTAGCTTTGCGCTTTACCTTGGTATTGCCATTTGGAGTCGTGCGGGATCTACCGAAGAATTTTACATTGCCGGTGGAGGAGTTTCTCCCCTCGCCAACGGCTTGGCTACAGCTGCTGATTGGATGTCTGCGGCTTCTTTTATGTCTATGGCTGGCATCATTTCCTTTTCAGGATACGATGGCTCAGTCTATCTGATGGGCTGGACCGGAGGCTATGTATTGCTTGCGCTACTTCTTGCCCCTTACCTTCGGAAATTTGGAAAATTCACGGTTCCTGACTTTGTAGGCGATCGCTACTACTCCAATAAGGCCAGAGTCGTAGCCGTCATTTGTGCGCTATTTATCTCCTTTACCTATGTGGCAGGGCAGATGCGTGGCGTGGGGATCGTCTTCTCCCGCTACCTAGAGCTTCCCATCGAATGGGGAGTGGTGATTGGCATGGCCATCGTATTTTTTTATGCCGTATTGGGCGGCATGAAGGGCATTACCTACACCCAAGTAGCCCAATACTGTGTGTTGATTTTTGCCTACATGGTTCCCGCTATTTTTATATCCATGCAACTTACTGGCAACCCCATTCCGCAACTTGGCCTTGGAGGTGATGTAGCCGAGGGTGTGCCCCTGCTGGACAAACTAGATGGAGTGTTGGGTGACCTAGGCTTTGCAGACTATACCTCTGGAAAGAAAAGTATTCCCGATTTATTCATGATCACCTTGGCCTTGATGGTAGGAACAGCAGGCCTTCCCCATGTGATTGTTCGCTTTTTTACCGTTCCCAAGGTAAAAGATGCACGACTTTCTGCTGGCTACGCTTTGGCTTTTATCGCTATCCTGTATACGACAGCTCCTGCAGTTGCAGCATTTGGCATGTACAATATCATCAAATCTACCTCTGAAAAACCCATAGATCAGCTCCCAGAATGGGTTCAAAACTGGCAAAAAACTAATTTGATCCAAATAGAAGATAAAAATGGAGATGGAAAAGTGCAATACCTCCCAGACCCTGCTTCCAACGAACTAAAAATAGACAAAGACATCATGGTTTTGGCGGGCCCAGAAATAGCTCAGCTTCCCGATTGGGTGGTGGGCTTGGTAGCTGCCGGAGCGATGGCTGCAGCCTTATCTACAGCAGCAGGTTTATTGCTTGTTATTTCCACCTCCATATCGCGGGATTTATTCAAGACATTCCGACCAGATATTTCGGATAAAAAAGAACTCCGAATTGCTAGACTCTCAGCTGCTGGTGCCGTGATTCTTGCTGGCTACTTTGGCATCAACCCTCCTGGCTTTGTAGCCGAAGTAGTTGCTTTTGCGTTTGGCTTGGCGGCATCCTCCTTCTTCCCAGTCATCTTGCTAGGAATATTTTCTACCCGAGCCAACAAGGAAGGAGCCATCGCGGGCATGCTAACTGGACTGGTTTTCACCATCAGCTACATTAGCTACTTCAAGTTTGTCCATCCCGAACTGAACACAGCCGAGCACTGGTGGGGGGGGATCTCCCCTGAGGGAATTGGCTCTATAGGAATGGGGCTCAACTTCTTGGTTTGCTTTGCCGTATCTTGGTTCACACCCCCTCCTCCCAGCCATGTCCAAAAACTCATTCAGGATATCCGCATTCCAAAAGGAGCAGGAAAAGCATCCGACCATTGATTTTCACCGCAACCCTATTTGAAGCATGAGCGACCGATTGCATACCCTAAGTGGGTACTTTCACGAATACCAAAAAAGTATCGCACAGCCCGAGGAATTCTGGGCTCAAATTGCAGACTCCTTTCATTGGAAAAAACGATGGTCAAAGGTCTTGGAGTGGAACTTTGAAACTCCCGAGGTACAGTGGTTTGTAGGTGGCAAACTCAACCTCACCGAAAATATTTTTGAAAAAAACCTACACACCCTTGGCGATAGACCGGCCATCATCTGGGAACCAAACGAACCTGGGGAAGCAGGACGTACGCTCACCTACCGCCAACTTTTTGTAGCAGTCTGCCGCTTTGCCAATACCCTACTGTCTAAGGGCATCGGCAAAGGGGATCGCGTGATCATTTACATGCCGATGGTACCTGAAGCAGCCATCGCCATGCTTGCCTGTGCACGCATCGGCGCCATTCACTCGGTGGTATTTGCAGGCTTCTCCAGCACCTCCCTAGCCGACCGCATTCTTGACTGCAAAGCCAAAGCAGTACTTACCTCAGATGGCAACTACCGGGGCAACAAAAAAATTAGCATCAAAGAGATCGTAGACGAAGCCCTCGAAAAAGCGCCGGTAGAAACGGTCATCGTCTACCAACGTACCGGCCAAGAAACTCAGATGATTTCAGGAAGGGACTTTTGGTGGCACGAAGCTGTGGTGGGACAGTCAGCCGTCAACCAAGCCGCTGAAATGGATAGCGAGGACATGCTCTTTATCCTCTACACTTCTGGCTCTACCGGCAAACCCAAAGGAGTGGTCCACACCACCGGAGGTTACATGGTCTACACCAAATACTCCTTCGAAAATGTATTTCAATACACCCCAGGAGACGTTTTCTGGTGTACCGCTGACATTGGCTGGATCACCGGACACTCCTACATCGTGTATGGCCCTTTACTCGCCGGCGCCACCACGCTGATGTTTGAAGGGGTACCCACCTATCCCCATCCCGGTCGATTCTGGGAGATTATTGAAAAGTACAAAGTCAATATTTTTTACACAGCGCCAACAGCCATTCGAGCCCTTCAGGCCTTTGGAACCGAGCCTATTGAAGGGCATGACCTGAGCTCCCTCAAAGTCCTCGGCTCCGTCGGCGAACCCATCAACGAGGAAGCCTGGCATTGGTACCACAACCACATCGGCAAGGGAAAGTGCCCGATTGTGGATACTTGGTGGCAAACCGAAACAGGAGGCATTATGATCTCCCCACTCGCGGGCATCACCCCCACCAAACCTGCTTATGCGACCCTGCCACTGCCCGGCATCCAACTCAGCATTGTCGATGCAGAAGGCAAGGAGCTTCGTGGCAACTCCGTAGAGGGTAACCTTTGCATCGATTTTCCATGGCCATCCATGATCAGAACTACCTATGGGGATCACGAGCGCTGCAAGCAAACCTATTTTTCTACGTACAAAAACAAGTACTTTACAGGGGATGGAGTCAAGCGTGACCACGATGGCTATTACCGAATCCTTGGCCGAGTAGACGATGTAATGAATGTGTCCGGCCATAGACTGGGTACCGCTGAGGTGGAAAATGCAATCAATGAGCATCCGAAAGTGATCGAGTCTGCCGTGGTCGGCTTCCCACACGAAGTCAAGGGGCAAGGCATCTATGCCTTTGTGATCTGTGATTTGAGCAACCGAAGTGAGGACAACCTCATTCAAGAAATAAAGGAGACGGTTTCCAAAATCATTGGACCGATTGCCAAGCCAGACAAAATCCAAATTGTGCCTGGACTTCCTAAAACCCGGTCTGGCAAAATCATGCGGCGCATTCTACGAAAAATCGCCGAAGGAAGCCTAGACGGTATGGGAGATATTTCCACACTTTTAGACCCAGAGGTGGTAGAAAAAATCAAAGCCGGTAGAAAGTAAAAAAGGATTATCCGCAATCTTTCCTATGGCATAACCTACCTATTAACCAATGCGGATAATCGTTCACAGTCGACGGTCCACAGCCCACTTAATTGAACTTCAGCCCTTTTTTTATTTGGTCACTGGTAAAATGAGGATAAGCAAAAACTAAAAAAGTATTCCTTACTTCCATTGAATGGCTGTCGTGGCTGTCGCTTTAAGGGGAATTGCCAGTCCAGTGGCTGTGGGGTAAAACCCGAGTGGCACTACCTGTAACCCCTGAATAGACAAATTGGCTACTGGAGTTTGTAGGGATAGTCGTTCCTGAAGCCCTTCCAAACTCTCCTTAATCGTCTCCACCAAAGGTATCTTCATCCGCTGACTAAGTTGCCGGTGGATTTTCCCTTTTTTGATCATCGTGCCCAAGATGGCTTTCGCACTGCCGCTCTTCATGACAAAATCCAGGTTATCCACGCGGAGCACTTGCGTCGCGGGATCATAAACTGGTTGGCCTACTAGGAATAGTTCCCCAGTCAACTCTCCTCCCTTCGTGCTCACTGCCGTAAAGGCAACTGTGATTCCCAATCGATCTCCATACGCTTGCGTACGAAATTGGGTGGCATTGAAGCGGTAGGTTTTATTCATCGGGATGGACTGCCCACCAAAAGATTTTTGAATCAGCGCATCCAACTCCCCATAGGTCAACTCCAAAGGCAATTGAAGATCAATTCGATTGCTCGCATCCATGTTGGCTAAAATTTTGGGCAGCGGAAAAGCACGGCTAGGAAGGGCTGTAGCAGGGTGTACTTGAACCTGCCCTTGGAAACCCAAATCCAGGTGTAAACCCTTGTTCGGCTGTAAGTACTCCCGAAGTTTGACCGAATCTGGCCGGATGGACAGGCCTGTCTTTTTGCCTTCCACCTCCACGACCATCGGCTTGCCCACTTGATTCCAGATCGACTCCATCAGGGGTTTGAGCGCAAGCAAATTCGGTTTGGAGGTGAGTTCCTGCTTCGCAAATCGGCGAATTTCTTGGCGGACCAGCGGGCTTAAATCCAGCTCAATCCCAAGCACAGAAAGGGCCATTTTACCCCCCAAATCCAAAAGTTCAAACTCAGAAATCCCCAAATACCAATTGGACTGAACTTGAGGATTAATCACAAAAACTGGAGCCAAGCTTTGATTGATCGGCACCTTGGATTGTAGGAGATTTCGGAGGCCTCCTGGTTTTAAGCCTACTTCTCCTTGAATTTTAAGTGGAAACACTACTTCCAAACGCTGTTGATCTAATGCGCGAAGCTGGATTTTGCCGTTTCTAGAAAAGTCAAAATCTCCTACCAAACCATTCCCTAAATCCATGCCCCGCTGACGAAAAATCAGCGTCGGGGTTTCACGATTGGCTACCGCAATAAGGGTCGAAAAAGGAATTTCTAGCGGTATATTCAACGAAGAATTTATTTTTGGTACTGCTGGCAGCGGTAAGCTTGCGGCAGGATCCAAAGACTTGCAGGAAACAGCGAGGAGTCCTGCTACAGCCCAAAAAATTAAAGCCCTTTTAATGGAAATTCGGAAAATTGGCTCGGTCATTGTACTTGAGAGTTCGGTAGATCTAGGTTACCTTTGTAAGGTGAACTACAAAAGTAGCGAAAAGAGTACATGAACTGGAACAAACTCAATTCAGAAGAACAAATTGATCAATTGATCACAGAAAGTGCCGAGAAGCCTGTACTACTTTTCAAACATAGTACCAGCTGCTCCATTAGCCGCATGGCCCTGGATCGGCTTTTGCGAAACTGGAAAACTGAGGACTCTGACATAATCACCCCTTACTATTTGGATTTGATTGCTTTCAGATCGCTATCCAATCTGGTGGCAGAGCGCTTTGGCATTCCTCACGAATCACCACAAGTACTGCTCATCGAAAAGGGCAAAGTGACCTACCACGAAAGCCATTATGGAATCTCTTATGCGGAAATAATGAAGCAAAGCTCCTGAATTTCTGACTTTTAGACTGGAAATAAACCACTTATCCCTTAGAATCCCCATTCTAATTTTACTCCTCGCCTCCATTAAACCTTTTGCTCTTTATTGGAGTCAAAGAAGTTGTACTACAACCAATTTATGAAAACTTACCACTTCCTTTTTCTTTTAATTTTTTCATTTCTAGTTGCACTTCCATCCTTCGGGCAGCGCCCAACAGACCAAGCCCGTCCCGAACGAAAGTTTACGGGTCAGGTAATGGATGGGGCAGCAAAAACCCCCATGATCGGAGCCAATGTATTGATCAAAACCGTCACCGACTCCTTACTTCGCGGCACAGTAACAGGTGCTGATGGGAGATTTGAACTAGCCAGACCCTTTATCCCACAAGTGAAAATTGAAATCACCTTTTTAGGATACAAAACCATCACCAAAATTCACAGCATGCGAGAGCCGGTGGAGCTTGGTGAACTGATATTACTCGAAGACACCAAAGTTCTCGGAGAAGTCCTCGTGCAAGGAGTGAGCGTGGTTGGTGAGCAAAAAGGAGACACTACTTCCTTCAATGCCAATGCCTTCAAAACGCAAACCAATGCACAGGCAGAAGATTTAATCAAGAAAATGCCAGGCATCACGATGCAGGGTGGGCAAATCCAAGCCCAGGGGGAGCAGGTTCAAAAAATCCTGGTCGACGGCAGAGAATTCTTTGGCAGCGACCCTAGCATTGCCCTTCGCAACCTGCCGGCAGATGCCATCGACCGAGTAGAAATCTTGGATCAACGCTCCGATCAAAGCCGTTTGACGGGCTTTGACGACGGTAGCTACACCAAAACAATCAACATCATCCTTCGCTCCGATCGAAAAAATGGCTCCTTCGGTAGAACCTACGCCGGCTACGGCGACGATGATCGCTATGCTGCTGGGGGAAATGTCAACTTCTTCAAAGAGGACAAGCGGATTTCAGTCCTTGGACTCTTTAACAACATCAACCAACAAAACTTCTCAAGCCAAGATCTTGCTGGATTAACTGCCAATGCCTCCGCGGGGGCTGGCAGAGGAGGGCCTGGAGGCGGAGGCTTTGGTGGTGGCCAATGGGGCGGCGGAGGAAATAATAATTTCCTTGTAGGCAGCAGCGGCGGAATAGTCACCACCAATGCGGTCGGACTAAACTATTCCGATAAATGGGGTAAAAAATTCAATGTATCCGGAAGCTATTTCTTCAACAACACCACCAATTCCCTAAGACAAACCACGAACAGAGAAACGGTCGTTAACGAAAACCTTCGCCAATACTATCAAGAAAATCTGATCAACACGGTAAAAAACAACAACCACAGAGCCAATGCGCGTATTGAGGGAGACCTCAATGCAAAAAATTCCATTGTCCTCACCCCTAGTTTCTCCTTTCAGGACAACAGTACTTTTAGCGATCGAGATGTACTCACACGAACCAGTAGAGGAGACTCACTCTCTGCTCTTCGGTCCATCACGGATGCCACAACTTCCGCATTAAACTTATCCAATAACCTGACTTACCGCTATAAATTCGATAAAAAAGGAAGAACCCTCTCTACAGAAGTGTTTACTGCCTGGAGCAATCGCGACCAATTTTCAGAATTGGAAGCTGCCAGCAAGGATTTTAGAAGAAAAGCACAGGACACCAC
The DNA here is from genome assembly GCA_945868725.1 of Spirosoma fluviale. GTDB lineage: Bacteria > Bacteroidota > Bacteroidia > Cytophagales > Cyclobacteriaceae > Algoriphagus. The sequence goes on along the minus strand of CAMBMU010000018.1, from coordinate 27,289 downwards.
CTTACAAGAGACCAGTTCCCTAAACAAGGGATTCAACTACCGCGTCAACCTGACCTTTACTGAGCAGCTGAGTGACAAAGCGATCGGAACCTTTGGCTACCAAATCGGAAACAACAAAACAGCCGCAGATCAAAAAACCTATATCTTGGACTCTGAACGCAAAGCCCTGCTCGACACGGCCCTTAGCAATGAGTTTGACAATAAATTCATTACCCAGCGCCTTCGCTCTGGCTATGCTTACAACAACCAGGCCTGGTCTGTTAACCTGAATCTAGACTACCAAAATGCACAGCTAGACAACCAGGCATTTTTTCCTACCGAAGGCATATTCAATAAAAGTTTTAACAACATCTTGCCTAGTGCAAATTTAAATTACCGCAATAAAGAATCTGGCTTCAGCTGGAGAGTACGGTACCGTACCAGCACCAATGAACCGAGCGTCTCCGATTTACAAAATGTGGTCAACAACCAGAATCCCCTGAGCCTACGCGTAGGTAATCCAAACCTGGGCCAAAGTTACAACCACAATATTTTCGCCAACATCAGCAAAATCAACCTCGAAAAATCAAGAACACTCTTCCTATTTGTTACCCATTCGGCAACTTCTGATTTTATAGGAAATAGCACCTTCTTGACTACCCGAGACACGCTAATCAACAACGAAATTCTTCTTCGTTCTGGAGGGCAACTTTCTCGACCGGTCAACCTAGATGGCAACATTCGATCTAGCTTCTTCTTGACTTATGGAGCACCGCTTAAGAAATTGAAAACCCAGTTTAACATGAATACCCGGGTGAGCTTCAACCGTACGCCGGGGGTCATCAACGGGGCAACCAATCTGAACGACAACCTAACGCTAAGCCAAGGCCTGACCTTCAACTCCAACATTAGCCAGAACGTTGATTTCTCACTCAGCAGTACTGGATCTTACAACATTGTCAACTCCTCCTTGCAGCAAAACTTAGAAAATAACTACTACCAGCAAGAGTCTAACCTGCGCTTGTATTTCTCCTCTACCAACGGCAAGTTTTTTATGGGCAATAACGTAGCCCACACATTATACACGGGCTTATCCGAAGGCTTCAACCAAAATTTCTGGCTATGGAACCTCGAAGGAGGCTTCCGATTTGCAAAAAACAACAAAGCAGAAATTAAGGCTGTGATATTTGATGTGTTGAATCAAAACAACAGCATCAGCCGTACCATTTCGGATGTGGCCGTGACGGATGTGTTTACCAATGTGCTCACTCGCTACGGCATGATCACCTTTACCTACATCCTTGGCAATTTCAAGCAGCCAGCAGCGCAGCCACAGGAACCTTGGATGATGGGAAGACCTCCGGGTGGGCGAACTTGGTAAATGATTTAGGGTAATCACAAAAGAGTTTCCCTCAGCGATTACCCAAAAAATTTAGAAATTGGTAGCTTTGCCAAAGGATTAACCGGCAACTCATGTATCAGGAGAAAATCGAAGCAATCAAAGCTGCCATTGCTGCGGCAGATGCACAAACCCCAGAGCATCTGGAGGCCTACCGAATGGAGTTTATTTCCAAGAAAAGTGTGGTCGGAGAGTTGATGGGAGCCATGGGAAGCATTCCAAATGAGGAAAAACGTGCCTTTGGACAGCTTGTCAATGGGGTAAAGCAACTTGCAGAAGAAAAATTTCAAACCCTAATTGAGAAGGTTGCCGCGGCCAATCAAAAACAGAAGACCGCCAACATTGACCTGACTTTACCTCCCTCCAATTCCCCTTTGGGAGCGATTCATCCGCTAACTGCTACAAGACAACGCATCATCGAAATCTTTGAACGTATTGGATTTAACCTTTCCGAGGGGCCTGAGATTGAGGACGACTGGCACAATTTTTCAGCGCTGAACTTCCCAGAAAATCACCCTGCTCGCGAGATGCAGGACACTTTTTTCATCGAGAAAAATCCAGATATCGCACTACGAACCCATACCTCCTCCGTGCAGGTTCGCGTGATGGAAAATCAAAAACCTCCTATCCGAACCCTTTCACCTGGAAGAGTATACCGAAACGAGGCGATCTCAGCCCGAGCACATTGCATCTTCCATCAGGTAGAGGGCCTATATGTGGATGAAAATGTAGGCTTTGCCGATCTAAAAAATACGCTTTACCACTTTGCTAAAGAGATGTTTGGCAAGGAAACGAAGATTCGATTCCGTCCCTCCTTCTTCCCATTTACTGAACCCAGTGCAGAAATAGACATCTCCTGTTTAATCTGTGGAGGCAAAGGCTGTACTGTATGCAAGTACAGCGGATGGGTGGAAATTGGTGGTGCAGGAATGGTAGACCCAAACGTCTTAGATAATTGCGGCATCGACTCCAAAAAATACACAGGCTTTGCCTTTGGAATGGGTATCGAGCGAATTGCAATGCTCAAAAACCAAATCAAAGACCTGCGCTTGTTTACAGAAAATGATGTGCGCTTTTTGAAGCAGTTTAGGCCCCTGCTGTAGCAAAGGTTACCTCCGCTATACTCCAATACCAACCTTTCTTTTTGCTTCGCACGCTATTTTCGGAAAACCCATAGGAAATTGATTTCATTCCTCGCCTATAACTAAGTTCTTACCTAGGTTCCAAAACCCGAAACCCGTAAGGTTCCACAATCAAATGCTCGTGGTCAGGGCCATGCGTATAGCTGGTCTGGGTCCAGTGATCAAAAAGCTGCGTTGCCAGCTCCCCTTGCTCTCGGAATGCATACCAGGTAAGTCCAGCAGGCTGATCACTGAAGTTGAACAAGCAATAGCGCCTCTCCTCTCCTTTTCTGCGGATCAACCCAGCGATATGCCTATTGTGAGGCGTCATCCAGGCCACGTTGCTTAGGTCCGCAAACAGCTCCTGAGATTTCCGAATGGCCAATAACTTCTTGGTTCCCTCAAAAAGTTGAAACTCCAAGGTGCCCTCTGTTTTTCGACGATTTACCTTTTCCCAATCCAGCATCGGACGATGCATCCAGCGGTTGTCGTAGCTTTTGCCTGGATCCTGCTGGAACCGGTAATCGTTGGTGTAGCCAACTTCATCTCCGTAAAAGAGCATGGGTAGCCCTCCCAAAAAGATAGAATGGGCTTGCATAAGCAAGATTTTTTGGATGCTCTGCTCGATTGCTGGGCCATTGCTTTCAAAAAGAGCCTTTTCCAAGCCACATAGGGAGGCGAGCGTGCCACTGATGCGCGCATCTCCTGTCTTGGGGTTGGAGGAGAACAACGCTCCCCGAGCAGGACTCATCCATTGGTCTCCAGAATAGGAATAGTATTCCTTCAAAAATTTGCGGTGCAGGTAGGGATCCTTTCCTGTTTCCGCAATGCTGGCGTCTTCATAGCCTAATCCAATGTCATCGTGGCAACGGGTATAGGTAATCCAAGAGGTGCCGTAGGGTTTGCAGAGAATGTCTGCTTGGGCCTGGAGCATCACGCTGGTATCACCAGAGGCCAGCATATCCCACTGCAGGGCCATCTGGGTGGCATTGTAGGCAAAGTCGCATTCTTGGGCCACATAGTCTCCTGTTCCAAAGTAATTCATAATGTCTTTGGGCGCTACGATTGCTTCTCCGAGTAGTGCCATCCCAGGCGTAGCCACTTGGACACACTGCTTAATCAGACGAAGGAGGGTATGCGCTTGAGGAAGGTTTTGGCAGGAAGTGTCTGTTTGCTTCCAAATGAAGGCGGGCGCATCGATTCGGAGCAGATCTACACCCAGGTTGGCATAAAATAGCATGGTCTCCACCATCGCCTGAAGCACCTTGGGATTGCTGAAATTCAGATCCCACTGGTAGTTGTGGAATACTGTCATCACCCATCGCTTCATTTCCTCATTCCAGGTGAAGTTACCCGGGGCACTTTCTGGAAATATCTCCGGCATGGCCTGCTCAAACTCGTTGGGAATCCAGCGATTTTCGTAGGTATAGTAGTAATTCTGATATTCTTGATCCCCTGCCTTGGCCTTAATTGCCCAGTCGTGGCGGTGCGAAGTATGGTTGAGCACGATGTCCAGCATCAGATACATCCCTTGGGTGTGCATCGACTTGCGTAAGGCTATCAAATCTTCCAGGCTACCAAAACGGGAATCCACCTTTCTAAAATTGGAAACTGCATAGCCCCCATCACTTTCGCCTTGAGGGCTTTCGAAGAGCGGCATCAAGTGAAGAAAATTTACTCCCAAGTCTTGAAGGTGTGGAAGTTTGGAAGGCATGGTTTTGAGGCTGCCTGCAAAGCGGTCCACATACAAACTCATCCCTGCAAGCGACTGACTGAGAAACCAATTGCCTTCTGTAGCCTTTTTTCGATCTCGCTCACGAAGCGACTCTTCTCGTCCTTGGTAACCCAGAACCAGGCTTCGCAAAAGTTCGAGCAATTGAGATTCGGCTTCTTCATGAACCCCATAGAGTTCATGGAATAAGGCTTGAATTTTGGGAAGACTAGTATGAAACCGGGATGCAAACTCCTGGTCCACTCCCTGGGCATCTAGGGAATGGACCTGGAAAAGGTGGTTGATTTTTTCAATGAAAGTATTTTCTACAGACATGGAGGTACGCAAGGGGCTGGTGGTTGGAATTGGGTTAATGACCTGAAGGGGACTGAGCTGGCGAGGCAGAGGCTTTGCTTCCTTTGATGCGCAGCGTAGCTACCGCAGCAATAAGCAGCAATACCCCTCCAAAGAGGATGGCCTGCCCAGCATCGTTATTCAAGAAGTTTTTAGAGATATAGCCAAAGGTCAGCGTCTGAAAGATCATGGGGATCACGATCATCATGTTGATGATGCCCATGTACACACCGTAACGTTCTTTGGGGATTTCGTTGACCACCAAGAGGTAAGGAATGCCCATCATGCTGGCCCAGGCGATGCCAAAACCAGTCATAGGGATAAATAAGGCATACTTATTTTCCAGCATGGGGAAAATCAACAAGCCGATTCCAGCAAGTAACAAGCAGATAAAGTGTACTCGCTTGGCCCCGTATTTTTGGGCTAGCGTAACTAAGAAGAAGGCAGAAAGGAAGGTCACAATGTTGTACCAGCCATTCACCAAACCGGCCCAACCCACCGCTTCTTGGTAGGCAGCAGGATCAGAGGAGGGAGTCACTTTCCATACCGAAAGCGCGATGCTTTTGGCAGAATTTTGCCAATAGCAAAACAGGGCATACCACTGAAATAAGTAGACCAAGGCAAGTTTCCACATCACTGGAGGCATGACTAAAATAGCTTCTAGGATCTCTAGGTTTTGCGCAAAAAGCACGCGCAAAGCTGGTTTGCTGTCCACCCAAGAAAGTACTTTGCGAATCAGGCCGCGATCAACTAGCGTAAAAGGTAAAAGGATTAAAAAAGCGGCATAGGCCACCAAGGTGCTTAGGATGGAAAGAAAAAACTGAATAGCAGGATGAGGCATGCCCTGGTTACGAATCTTCAGGGCTGCAAGCTCTGCCTCAGAGGGCGGGTATTCTGGGGTTTTGGACATACTCCAAAGTACCGAGGTAATCGAACAGACGGTTCCTAGGAAGAAGGAGGCATATACCCAGACGGGGAGTGCACCCCAGCTGCCTTTAAAGTAGATCTGAAAAAAGAAGAGGGATAAATTGGCCAAGGTGATGCCTAAGCCAGTGAAGAAACTTTGGGTAAGGAAGCCTTTGCCGTACTGCTCCTCCGGGAGACTATCTGCAATTAACGCCCGGTAAGGCTCCATTGCGGTGTTATTGGCTGCATCTAATATCCAGAGCAAGCCTGCTGCCATCCAAAGGCTGCTGCTGAAGGGATAGAAAAATAAGCAGATACTACAAAGTAAGGCGCCAATAAAGAAATAAGGTTTGCGCCGACCATAGCGGTCGCTCCAAGTGCTATCACTGAGTGCACCAATGATGGGCTGTATCAAAAGTCCTGTCATTGGTCCAGCCAGGTTGAGAAGTGGAATCTCATCTGGAGCTGCGCCCAGCATGTCGTAAATGGGATTGACAGCACTTTGCTGAAGTCCAAAACTATATTGGATCCCAAAAAAACCAACATTCATGTTGATGATTTGGGATAAGGACAAGGCAGGCTTTCGCATGGGTAATTTTGGGTTTGGGGCTGTTCCGGTCAATAATCCCTCAAAAAATACGAAGATTCGTATTCTAAAAAACAGGAATAGGGAGAGAAGTGCGCGCTTTTTCAGAAAACCTTTGAAAATCGATTGATTTCCTTCACGCTGAGTAAAAAAATAGTGTCAGTGGCTAATCCTATTTTGGAATATGATTTTAATTCTGGATTGATCCGCTTCGGCGGATCTAACTTTGAATAGCCGCGGGTCCACCTACCTCAGTAGGTTGATCCGCAGCGGCGGAAAAATAGAAATGATAGATGTTCCCGATCCGCCGAGGCGGATCGAACCATCTTAACCTTGGGATTAATTTTCGATTATGTTCAACCCGACTTGGCGGGTTGCGCGAAATGCTATGATTATTTTCCCCAGGTTTCACCTGGGGCTATGCAAGGTTTGATCCGCAGCGGCGGATCAGGTTTGGTAACTTCAATTTTGAAAATGATTATCCGCAGTGGTTAGCACTAGGATTGAGTCACTAGTAGGATTGCGGATAATCATAAATTAATTCCAAGCCTTCTCCAAAAACCGAAGCCAATTGCCATGCATCACCTTTTGGGTATCTTCATCCGAGTAGCCTCGAGCTAGAAGTAGGTCGGAGATTTTTTGTAGGTCCGCAATCGAATCCAAATCGGAAGGGCACTGTTCCTTTCCAAAAGCTCCATCCAAATCTGAACCTATCCCGATGTGATTCGCATTGCCTGCAAGCTGACAGATATGATCGAAGTGGTCAACTAGCGTTGACAAGGTTACGTTTCGCTCCTGCGGGGTACTTGTTCCTCGAATCCAACCCGGGCTCAGCATCCAGGCATCAAATACTCCTCCAATCACTGCTCCACGAGCAATCAAGGCTTTGATCATCTCATCGGAGAACTGTCGGTTGTGATCTACTAGTGCACGGCAATTGTTGTGACTCGCCCATACGGGTCCTTGAAAATGATCCAAGGCATCCCAAAATGCCAAGTCACAGAGGTGGGTAGCATCTAGAATGATTCCCAATTCATCCATTTTGCGCAGCAAGTCCTTCCCCTGTCGGGAAAGTGGAGCAGAGGAATCGGTCCCATAGGCATAGCGGCCTGGACCATAGTGGGCAGGACCTAACGCTCTCAAGCCATTTTCGTAGGCCGTTTCCAAGTAGCCGAGGGACACGATTGAGTCAGCTCCTTCTAGAGACAAGATGTAGCCTATTGCTTTTTGACTTTTATCTTCTCCTTCATTCCAGTAGGTAAGATGAGTTTCCAGCTGCTGCCAGTTTCGAATTTGTCTCAGTTCCCCCTGCTCCTCCATGGCTTGGTACCAGGCCAACTGCCCTTGCGTATGTGCCCAGGCTTGCTGCGGAGAGTGCCAACCCGGTAGCGAATTGTCTGGTGCTACAAAGCGGGCAATTTGAGTAGCCACTACCAACCCCACATTTCCTCTGCGAAGCTCCGGTAGGGAGACGGTCCCATTGCCTCGGTCAGGCTTGTCAGTCATTCCCTGCTCTCGAGCATTGATTTCAGCGAGGGGGCGGGTAAGGTCCCGGTTCCACTCGAGGGCATTCATGCTCAGGTCCAGGTGTGCGTCGATGGTAAACATATTAGAAGGCTTGGAGGATAAATACGGTGGGAACTTTGTGTAGGTCAAGGGGATGATTTTTCCAGTCCGCAATGGTTTTGGTTTGGATCAGCTCATCGGCAGCGGTGAGGTTTTTGGCGATGCACAACTTGGTGTGTGGTGCCAATGTAGACAGCGCATCGGCCAGCAATTGGTTGTTTCGGAAAGGCGTTTCCATAAATAGCTGTGCTCGTTTTTCTCGGAGAGATTCCTGCTCCAATTTTTTTAAAGTGGCAGCTCTTTCTTTTCTATCGATGGGCAGGTAGCCATGAAAAGCGAAGGACTGGCCTGAAAATCCAGAGCCCATGAGCGCCAGAAACATGGAACTGGGGCCCGAGATAGGCACCACTTGAATTCCTTTTTGATGCGCATAGGCCACAGCGAGGGCACCAGGGTCGGCAATGCCAGGGCAGCCCGCTTCAGAAATCACTCCGATATCGGCTCCGTTCAAGAGCGGCATCATCAACCGAGACACCTGCTCTGGAGGGGTATCCTTGTCTAACACCTCAAGCTGGAGTTCCTCGATAGTAATTCCCAGTTTGAGACTGGAAATGTAGCGACGCGCTGACCGGGGATTTTCAACTAAAAAGATCTTGGTATTCGCGATTACCTCTTGAACTTGAGGAGAAATCACCCAGTGAGCAGTGTTTTCTGCCAGCACAGTAGGGATCATAAATAATTTTCCTTTGGGCATGGGGGCATTGAAATGACTACGAAAGATAAAATTTAATGCCCGAAATCCGTATCTTCATCGTGTATATACTTTCTCCAATTCCAGCCATGCTCAAAAAATCACTTCTCTTCGCATGCTTGCTTTTGCTTAGCATCCCCTCTTTTTCACAACAACTCAAAGCCTTAGTAGGCGGAACCTTGATTGATGGATTTGGAGGTACGCCTATCCGCAATTCAGTGATTATCGTGGAAGGGGAGCGCATCAAGGCCATTGGACAGGTGGGAAGCCTAGCCATTCCTGCGGGCGCGGAAGTGATTTCCACCGAAGGCATGAGTGTTTTGCCTGGACTTTGGGACATGCACGTACACCTGATGCTCAATGGGCACAGCGACTACACACATTGGGACAGTACCTACATCGATGTATTTGAGTCTGTGATTATGCCTTCTTCAGCCCATCAATTGCTGATGGCAGGTGTGACCTCTGCTCGAGACTTGGGCGCCCCACTCGAGGCCAGCATCAATGTCAAAAAGCGCATCCAAAAAGGAGAAATTCCAGGGCCCACAATCTATGTATCTGGGCCATTTATCCAAAAAGCACCCTATCCCAACACCGAGGAATTCCGTTGGGGCGTAAACGGAGCAGCTGATGCCCGTGCCAAAGTAAAGAAACTCATCGATGCAGGTGTGGATGTCATCAAGCTCATCGACCAAGACCAAATGACCTTGGAGGAGGCGAAAGCCGTAGTCGATGAAGCACACAAGTATGGGAAAATGGTGGTGGGCCACTCTCACCGTCCTGAAGAGATTCGAATCGGACTGCAAATAGGTGTGGATAATTTTGAGCATACCGGATTGAGTAGCGCCCCAGAATACCCAGAAGACATCATGAAGATGATGAAAGAACGGGCAGCAAAAATGAACCTGGGACCACTGTTCTGGACCCCAACTGTAGAGGGTTTGTTCAATTACGAGTTTGTGCGCGACAATCCAGAAAAACTAGACGATCCCTCCTGGCATTTAGGTCTACCTGACTCTATCGTAAGAGATATTCGTGCCTCGCTCCGATTCCCTGGTAGAATGTCCTACTTTCAACTTACCCCAGTGCGTAAACCTACTTTAGACCGCAAATTTGCCCAACTCAAAGAAAGTGGAGTGGTGATGCTCGTCGGTACGGATAGTGGGATTCCAATGAAATTTCATAGCCAAAGCACCTGGAATGAACTGGATGTTTGGGTCAACCAGTTTGGAATGGATCCCTTACTCACCATCAAAGCAGCCACCTACTGGCCAGCCGTGGCCATGAAAGTGGAAAAAGATTACGGCACCATTTCCGAAGGAAAATATGCTGATATCATCGCCGTAAAGGGAGATGTATTGCGCTACATCAATTTGCTACAGGATGTGGACATGGTGATGAAGCATGGTAAGAAGGTGAAGTAAAAATTGTCCACGGCTAACGGTCCACTGTCCACGGTCGACAGCCGTTTCGTGGCCCAAAGCAGTTTAGTATTTATTCAATAGAGAGAGGATGGCTAGCATTGGACTTTCGACCGCTTAATAAAGTGTTTTTGCAGCGAATCAGATTTTCAATTGGCCTTATTGATCGAATTCACAATCACCAAAATCATCAGGTCCTTTTCCTCGGGCTTGCTCAACGCTACCATGAGGGTAATTGCTGCCAGCGCGTTGTTGGCCACTTTTGGAATCCCTTTCGAGTTGAGCAGGTAGTTGTTTTTGGCCAAGTACCATACAAATAGCCAAGCAGCAATTCGCTTGTTTCCATCGGTAAACGAATGGTTCTTCACCACGAAATAAAGTAAATGAGCTGCCTTTTCCTCGATGCTGGGATAAAGTTCCTTACTATCAAACGTTTGATTGATTGTGGAAATCGAACTTTTGAATGAGTCATCTTTTTCATTCCCAAAAAGCAGGGAGCCTCCAAACTTAATGCGGAGTTCTTCGATAGCCACCTTGGCTTCTTGATAAGAAATTTGAAAAATAGAGTTGGGTTGGACCATTCCCATCTCAAGATTTTGTTTGTCATACCCATCCAGAATATCCAATCCTAGCGCATAGTCGGCCAAAACATCAATGATTTCCTTGACCTGAGCTTTTGAAAAATCATCTGAAAGAGCCGCTTCTCGAATCAATTGGAAAGACTGTTGAAGCTGCGAAAGCCTTTCCTGATTTACTGCATAGCCTTTAATCAAGTAGTCTTTCAATCGTTGGGTAGCCCATTGTCTGAAATGAGTTCCTTCTTTAGACTTTACACGGTAGCCAAGAGAAATAATCACGTCGAGATTATAGAATTCTATTTGACGTTCCACCTCTCTTAAACCTTCATTTTGAACTGTCGCAAAATTTGCGACAGTTGCCAACCTAACTAACTCACCTTCGGAAAAAATAGTAGTCAGATGTTTTCCGATAGTCTTAATATCCCTACCAAATAGTATTGCAATTTGAGAACGATTGAGCCAAACGGTCTCATTTTCAAATCGAACCTCGATTTGAGTTTCTCCTTCGGATCTATAAATTTCAATGGAACTGTTCATAGTTAAAAAAATGGGGTTTAATTAGCTATAAGATAAGGTATTTACCCAATACTAACGCGTTTTCCGATCCTTAAATCGCCTAAAAAATCCTCAAACTGAAAAAAAATAAGTTTAAAAACGAGTTGTCGCCAATTTTGCGATAACTCGAATTTTAGCCTAAAAACTTTCGCATCTCTGCTACCACTGCCTGCGGCTGCTCGGCATGTAGCCAGTGCCCTGCATTGTGAATAGAGACCCAGGTACAATTTGGGAAATGGCGCTTCATATCCGAAAGGTCTTTCTCTTGAATGTAGGAGGAATTGGCTCCTCCCAAAAATAAGGTAGGGCCTTCAAAAACGGTTCCCACTTCCAAGGCTTTCCCTACTTCTTCGATGTGTTGGGTGATCACCGAAAGGTTGACTTTCCATGCGAATCCGTTCGTATCCCTACCCAGGCTTTTAAGCAAAAATTGGCGAATTCCCAGTTCAGGAATGTAAGGAGCGAGTAGATCATCCGCTTCTTTTCTAGACTGGAGTTGGGAGAGATCAAGTGCATTTAATCCTTCCAAAATCACTTGGTGGTGAATGGGATAGTGCCTCGGAGCAATGTCTCCTACGATGAGTTTGCGTACCCGCTCAGGATAGGCCACCGCAAAATTCATCACCGTCTTCCCTCCCATGGAATGCCCCATCAAGTACACGGAATCCAAGCCCTCGGCATCGAGCAACTCCCGCAAATCCTCCACCATAACCCCATAGTTCCATTCGGAACCATGCGGAGAGTCCCCATGGTTGCGCTGGTCTACGAGATACAAGGTATAGTGATCCACTAGTTCCTTGGCGATGGAAAACCAGTTGTCTAAAGAACCAAAAAGTCCATGGAGGATAACCAAGGGTGGGCCGGAACCGGATTTTCTGAAGTTTAGCTGCATACATTTTGTCAACGGTCCACAGTCGACAGACGACAGCAGATTCGTGGTGGTACCAAATTTAGAATCGAAATAATACTACTTTATTCATAAGTTAATTACAATTGACTGTGGTCCGTGGTCTGTTGACATTTTTTGGTCAACGGTCCATAGTCCACTGTCGACAGCCAGTTCGTATAGGAATGGAGTTTGGAATCCAAATTTTAATACTTCATTCCTTGCTGAAATACAATTGACTGTGGTCCGTCGACCGTTAACCGTTGACATTTTGAACAGCTAACAGTCCATGGTAGACAGAAGATTCGTTGAGGAATCAAACCACAAGTCAAAAAGAGTTTTTAAGCGCCTGAATTTTGATAATTAAAGATTCATAAGTGGTATAAAGTTTTGAAAAATCTTCCTCGTAGATTATTCCTCTTTTCTTTCCCAGGTACAAACAACTGATAACTTCGATTCCAGATCGGATTGAATATCCTAGAAATTTTTTGAATTCAGCAGTTGACTGACCAGTAGAACCTTCTGCAATATTTAATGCTACAGAATCCGCCGCCCTTTGAAATTGTGAACTAAGCACAAATCGCTCCTCCAAAGGGAAAGTTTTTATCAAAACATTTACTTCAGCCGAAAGGCTGATTGCCATTTCCCATACTCTTAATTCTTCAAATTTGAATGCCATATCCTAGGTGTAAAAATGTTAAAAAATGAATAAGATTGAATTTAATTATAAAAAGTGGACTGTTGATATTTTATGGCCAACTGCTGACAGTCCACTGTCGACAGCTAATTAGTTTTGAAACGGATGTTAGAATCAATTCTTTAATACGTTTTTTATATTCAAAGCACGATTTACTGTAGTCATTTGGTCAACCGTTGACGGTCCACTGTCGACAGCCAATTCGTTTTGAAACGGATGTTAGAATCAATTCTTTAATACGTTTTTTATATTCAAAGCACAATTTACTGTGGACCGTTGACTGTGGACCGTTGACAAAAAAAATTACAGCTCCAATTGGCGACGGTACAGTTGAATGGTATTCTCCAAGCCGTAGTAAAGCGCGTCACAAATCAATGCGTGCCCGATAGACACCTCCAAAAGCTGAGGGATTTGCTGCTTGAAGTAGGCCAAATTATGCAGGTCCAAGTCATGTCCAGCATTGATGCCCAATCCGAGTTCAGTGGCCAACTTGGCTACCTCCACATAGGCTTGCACGGCTTTGGCACGATCCACAGGATAGCCCAACGCATAAGGCTCGGTATACAGCTCTACCCGATCGGTACCTGTAAGCTTGGCAGGTTCAAAGAACCTAGCTTCAGGATTGATAAAGATGGATACACGCGTGCCCATCTCCTTGAGTTCAGCGACTATATCCTTCAGCATGGATTGATGCCGAATGGTATCCCAACCGGTATTGGAAGTAATGGCCGTCGGTGGATCAGGGACCAGCGTGGCCTGAGCGGGCTTCACGGTTCGGATAAGTTCCATAAATCGTGCATCGGGATAACCCTCGATATTGAATTCAGTGCGTACCACTTGCGACAAGTCCAACACATCCTGGTAGCGAATGTGCCGCTCATCGGGGCGAGGATGCACGGTGATTCCCTCTGCGCCAAAACGTTCACAATCCAGCGCCACTTTCACTACATTGGGATTATTGGCTCCTCTGGCATTCCGGATGGTGGCAATCTTATTGATATTTACACTTAGCTTTGTCATTTCGGCATGGAAAAATGGGTATTTTTACCCCTTTGTAGCGGGATAACACAAAACTAAAACTTATGAGCTTAAAGCAGAGAATAGAAGGCGAAATTAAATCCGCCATGTTGGCAAGAGACAAGGTAAGGCTGACCGCTTTGCGGGCGATCAAGTCTCTGATCTTACTGGAAGAAACCAAAGAAGGGTATTCTGGAGAATTGAGTGCTGAGGATGAATTGAAGGTATTGACCAAATCTGCCAAACAGCGAAAAGACTCTGCTGAAATCTACGAAAAGCAAAATCGTGCCGACCTACTCGAAGTAGAATTGGCTGAGTTGGCGATTATTCAGGAATTTTTGCCGAAGGCTTTGTCTACCGAAGAACTAGTACAAGCTATTCAATCCATCATTGCTAGTTCTGGTGCCACAGGACCCAAGGATATGGGCAAAGTAATGGGATTGGCGAGCAAGGAGTTGGCCGGAAAGGCAGACGGCAAGGCGATTTCAGAACAGGTGAAACTCTTATTGGCAAATTAACTTGGAACCGGTAGACGTAGTCATTCTTCTCCTTTTGGGCTTAGGGGCCTATGAGGGCTACAAAAAAGGCCTGCTGATGAGCATTATCGGCCTGCTTGGCTTTGTGCTCGCTATCGTTCTAGGAGTTTATTTTATGGAAGGGGTGAGCAAATGGCTCGCTACCGAAACGGAAGAAGCGGCATTTGGCTTACCTATACTTGCATTTTTACTGATTTTTTTCTCCACCCTTTTTCTTGCAAATCTAGCCGGCAAGGCGCTCAAAAAAATGATGGCCCTGGTCCTATTGGGCGGCCTAGATAGTTTGGGTGGAGCGGTACTCGGCATCATCCGAACTGGCTTTTTTATCAGCTTACTCATCTGGGTATTGGGAAAAATCGAGATGGAGGTCTTTAAAGATTGGGAGAAAAAAAGTGAGTACTTGTCCTACATCAAGCCGCTTACTCCGGGAGTTTTAGAAATCTTAAGTCCAATTTTGCCCACAGTAAAGGAGGCAGGACAAGATCTTCTGGAAGAAGTAAAAAAAGGGAGTGAAGGAATAAAGTAGATTTCTGCTTGAAAACTTATCTCAGGTCAATCACTTCTATGCCTGGATATTTTTTAACATCAAACATAAAATAGCTCAAAGGAAGGCTTGGAGAGGCTTTAAGGTTTTTAAAAGAATAGGTAAAAACGCCTCCTTGCCCATCCAGCATTTCCCAACCCAATAGCTGCTGTGTAGATTTTTCTACCAGCAGGCGAACCTGCTTGAAAGGGGCATTGGATTTTAATGCAGTCAATTCCACCGTAGAAATGGGCTTTCCTTGATACGTTTTGTCTGCCAAAAGCTTGTAGTTAAATCCAGATTGGTACAGGGTATAGATGTTGGAAGGGGTCAACTCGCCCTCCATCCCAGCGGCATCGTTGATAGTTACTTCCTTATATCCTGCCGTTTGAATAAAGGTCCACACGGTCTTGCCATCGTTGTAAATTTCTTGATCTGGAAGTTTGAGGCGGTACTTATCGCCTAGGACCGCTACCTCTCCACTCTGTCGATCACCCGCCCCTCCTTCATCTTGGAAGGTATATTCAAAGCTAGCGGTAAATCCCTTCATGCTTTGAAATTTTTGGCTCATGGCATCCAACACTACTTTTGCCTTGGGGTCTTTTTGAGCTTGGCTAGGTGCCGCGAGGAAGCAGGAAGCTAAAAATGCAAAAAAAAGAAATTTAAGATTCATGGAAGGTCTGCCGTAATCCGTAAAGCATCGCTTACAAACTACTCAATAACCGTTCCAAACTTACTTCGTCTTGAATTAAAACCTCACGCGCTTTGGATCCTTCGAATGGTCCCACCACTCCAGCAGCTTCCAACTGATCGACGATCCTGCCGGCACGGTTGTATCCCAACTTCAGCTTGCGCTGGATCAAGGAGGTGCTGCCCTGTTGGTGCAGTACGATCAAGCGTGCAGCCTCGTCAAATAAAGGATCTCTATCAGACAAGTCAATATCCACTCCTGAACCTTCGCCATCTTCCCCAACATATTCTGGAAGTAGGTAAGCAGAGGAATAGCCTTTTTGTCCCCCAATCCAGTCGCAGACTGCATCCACTTCTGGGGTATCTAGGAAGGCACATTGGATACGGGTCATTTCGGAACCTACCGAAAGGAGCATATCTCCCATGCCAATCAATTGATCCGCGCCACCAGCATCTAAAATGGTGCGTGAGTCAATTTTGGAGGTAACACGAAAGGATAGTCGTGCAGGGAAGTTGGCCTTGATTACCCCCGTGATCACATTGACTGAAGGACGCTGCGTAGCCACCACCAGGTGGATGCCAATGGCTCGAGCGAGCTGTGCCAATCGCGCAATAGGCGCTTCAATCTCCTTGCCCGCCGTCATCATCAAATCCGCCAACTCGTCAATAACAAGCACGATATAGGGCATAAAATAATGTCCTTTTTCGGGATTCAGTTTCCGAGCCACAAACTTGGCATTGTACTCCTTCAAATTACGTACACCCGCTTCTTTCAGCAAGGTATAGCGGTTGTCCATCTCCATACACAAGGAATTGAGCGTGTGGATCACCTTCTTGGTATCGGTGATGATTGCCTCATCAGAACCAGGCAGCTTGGCCAAAAAGTGTCTTTCAATCTTATTGAATAAGGTCAATTCCACCTTCTTCGGATCTACCAAGACAAATTTCAGTTGGGAAGGGTGCTTCTTGTAGATCAGGGAAGCCAAAATCATGTTTAGCCCCACCGACTTTCCTTGTCCCGTAGCCCCTGCCATAAGCAAGTGTGGCATTTTGGCTAGATCGGCTACAAAGACCTCGTTGGAGATGGTTTTGCCCAAAGCAATGGGGAGGTCCTTGTCGGACTTCATGAATTTTTCAGTACCCAGCACTGCTCGAGCCGGTACCAATTCCCTATTTTTATTGGGTACTTCAATGCCTATGGTGCCTTTCCCAGGGATAGGTGCGATGATGCGGATACCCAAAGCCGCCAAACTCAAGGCAATATCATCTTCCAGGTTTTTGATCTTGGAGATTTTCACCCCTGGATTCGGGATAATCTCGTACAAAGTCACTGTGGGACCAATGGTCGCCTGAATTCCTTGGATACCAATCTGAAAGTTCTCCAAGGTGGTCACGATCTTGTCCTTATTTTCCTCGAGTTCCTGACGGGACACGGTGACCTTCTTTACATCGTATCCGTTGAGCAAGTCCAGGGTGGGGTACTTGTAGTTCGGCAGATCAAGGGTAGGATCGTAGGGGTCTAGATTTTCTACCTCATCTACCGTCTTCTCCTCTTCAGGGCCCTTTTGCACCGTGAAATTTCCTTCTTTCAGAAGAAAGGAATCCTTTTCGTTTTCTAGCAAGTTGACCTGCGGCACATCGAAGAGATCCTCCTCCAGGTCGTCGGTGTATTGAAGGGGTAGAACTGGTACTGGGGTTTCTTCTACCAAACTAAAATCCACTTTATCTCCAGCCATCGGAAGCTCTGGATCGTCTGCCTTTACCTCCCAGGCACTCCCATCGTCTTCAATATCTTCTTCCTCCGCTCCCAAAAATGGAGAAGGAATGCTCGATTTGGAATCCTCATCCTCTGCTAACTCATGTGCAGGCTTGGGAGGGAACCAGTTGAGTTGCTGTATGCCATAGAACAACACGATGAAAATGAATAGGGTACCGAAAATCAGCAGCCAGGTTCCAATGCCCAAAAAGTCATAGGAAAGCTTTGCGAGTTCATAGCCCAATCCCCCTGAAACAAAGCTCCAATAGGAATATCCCTCGATCAAGATTCCGGCATAGCCTGTTACCAAACCAATCCATGCCGCAAAAAACAAGGCAAAGACCACATAGCGCGTGAGGGAGTAAAGCGAAACCTGAAAGGTCCAACGAAAGCCAAGTAAAAATAAAAAGGGAGGAAAAAGGAAAGCTGCTACGCCGAACCAACGGAAAATCATCCAGTGGGCCGCATGAGAGCCTAAGAAACCTAACCAGTTTTTTGATTCTTTGGCTGCTTCTCGGATCGATTGATCTGTATTGTTAATTACCAAACTCTGATCCTGCGGTCCATTCATCAGGTAAGAGGCAAAAGCTACTACCAAAAAAATGCTGATGGAAATCAATACAATTCCGAAAATAAGGCCAATCTGCTTGGTTTCTATTTTTCCAAAGGAGAAAGAAGGGGAAGTCTTTTTCGGTTCCGGACTAGCCTTGGGCCCGTTTTCAGCTTTCTTTCTAAACGTATTGGTCTTGGGTGATTCGGATGCCATTTGCGAATAAAATACGAAGGTTAATGTTAGCCAAAAGTGAGAAGAATGCCAACTTACTTTGCGAAATATAGCTGAAGACCCTTCTTGATTTCTTTGATCAAGCTTGGTCCCTCATAAATCATGCCCGAGTACACTTGAACCAGGCTTGCGCCTGCCTCCAGCTTCTCAATCGCATCTTGTGCGGAGAAAACTCCTCCTACACCGACAATTGGAAAAGCTCCTCCAGACTGCTGGTAAAGGTAACGGATGACTTCCGTACTCCTTTTTTCCAAAACCTTTCCACTCAGTCCGCCTGCACCGATGCGTTCTAGGTTGGTCGGATCAGTACTTAAATTGGAACGATCCAGTGTGGTATTGGTGGCGATGACGCCCTCAATTTGCGTTTCTCGTACGATCTCGATGATGTCGTCTAGCTGTCCATTGCTCAGGTCTGGAGCGATCTTTAGCAAGATCGGCTTGGGCTGCCGGTGCTGCGCATTGGCAGCCTTCACGCCTAGCAATAGTTTTTTCAAAGGTTCCTTTTCCTGCAGATCCCGGAGGTTGGGGGTATTGGGCGAACTTACATTCACCGCAAAATAGTCTACATAGGGATGCAAGGCTTCTAAGCAATACAAGTAATCGTCTAGTGCATCCTCATTGGGAGTCACTTTATTTTTTCCAATATTCCCTCCTACGATGACTGAAGATTTTCTTTTTTTGAGCCGGTCGATGGCGCCCAGCACTCCTCCATTGTTGAAGCCCATGCGATTGATCAGGGCCTCATCTTGGGGCAGTCGATAGAGTCGGGGCTGGGGATTGCCTTCTTGGGGCTTTGGGGTGAGCGTCCCGATTTCAATAAATCCAAATCCGAGCATCGCCATCTCATCAATCAAGTGTGCGTCCTTGTCAAAGCCAGCAGCCAGGCCAACAGGGTTGGAAAATTTCAATCCAAAGACTTCCCGTTGCAAACGGGGATCCTCCAATTTGAATAGGGAATGCAAAATTGGCTTCACTAGGGGAAAGTTAAAGGCCCATTTGATCATCCCAAAAGTAAAGTGATGGGCTGTTTCCGGCTGCAGCAGAAAAAGGAGGGGTTTGAGAATTTTCTTGTATACCGTAGAAAACATAGAGGCTGGGCAGAGCAAAATCGCTTTTTGTAAGCGGATGGAACAAAAATAAATAGATTATCCGCAATCATGCCAGTAGCTCAGCTCGCCTATTAAAAACTGCGGATAATCGTTGACAGACCATGGACCACGGCCCACAGGCTGTCAACGGTCCACAGCTCACCTAATTGAACCTCAAGCCTTTTTTTCTCTGGTTAGTGTTGAAAAGCGGTAAAATCAAACAAAAATAAAAGGATTATCCGCAATTTAGCCAAGTGGCCCTAAACAAGGTTTGACATTGGCGGATAATCGTCTACAGCTGACAGACCACAGTCTACAGGCCGTCCACAGACCACAGCACATTCTTTTAAACTTCACGCCTCCTTTAAGTTAGTTAGCTACCGCCTTCACAGCAGATAATCACAAAAACAATAAGAAAACCGGCTTTTAGACCGGTTTCCCTTGCTTAAGATTTGATGCTGTAATTGGGCGACTCGCTCGTCACACTCACATCGTGTGGGTGAGATTCCTTGGCCCCTGCCGTAGTGATTTTGACAAACTTGCCATTTGCCTGTAAGTCTTCAATGGTCTTGGTACCACAGTAGCCCATACCTGCCTGCAAGCCTCCTACCAACTGGTACAAAACTTCCGAAACCAGTCCTTTGAATGGCACACGTCCAACAATCCCTTCCGGAACTAATTTTTTGATATTCTCTTCAGCGTCTTGGAAATAGCGATCCTTGGAACCTGATTCCATGGCCTCCAAGGAGCCCATACCACGGTAGCTTTTAAATTTCCTGCCTTCAAAAATGATCATCTCACCAGGAGCTTCTTCGGTGCCTGCTAGTAAAGAGCCAATCATGATTGAGCTGCCTCCTGCGGCAATGGCTTTGACCAAATCCCCAGAATAGCGAACTCCTCCATCGGCAATCACAGGTACGCCGGTTCCTTTTAGCGCTTCGGCACACTCATAAACGGCCGAAAGCTGCGGTACGCCTACGCCCGCAATGATACGGGTTGTGCAGATGGAACCAGGGCCGACACCCACTTTAACCGCATCGGCACCTGCATCGGCAAGGGCTAATGCAGCTTCTGGAGTTGCGATATTGCCGACAATCACTTCTAGATCGGGAAAAATAGTTTTGATTTTTCTGCAGGTATCGATTACCCCTTTGGAGTGTCCGTGGGCCGTATCAATGGAAACCACATCTACACCCGCATGCATTAGCGCCTCAACACGCTCTACGATATCGGCAGTCACCCCTACAGCAGCGCCCACACGTAGTCTTCCAAACTCATCCTTGCAGGCATTTGGCTTGTCTTTTCGTTTCAATATGTCCTTGTAGGTAATTAGGCCAGTCAATTTGCCTTCATCATCTACGATAGGAAGCTTTTCAATTTTATATTCCTGAAGAATTTCTTCTGCCTGCTCTAGGGAGATTCCCGACTTGGCCGTAATCAGGTTTTCACTCGTCATGATCTCACGAATCAATCGGCTAGGATCCTTGATAAACCGCAGGTCACGGTTGGTGATGATTCCCCTAAGCACTTTTTGCGCATCTACTACGGGGATCCCGCCAATATTAAACTCGCGCATGATCGCTTCGGCGTCCTTTACCTTGGAGTTGATGTCTAAGGTAATGGGATCGAGAATCATGCCTGCCTGGGAGCGCTTCACTTTGCGAACCTGAGCAGCCTGCTTTTCGATGGACATGTTTTTATGGATAAATCCCAAACCACCTTCCAAAGCAATGGCAATCGCCAGCTCCGATTCTGTGACCGTATCCATGGCAGCAGAAACTAGGGGGATATTTAATCGGATTTTTTTGGTGAGCCAGGTAGCAGTGGAAGTCTCACGAGGGAGCACTTCTGAATATCCTGGAACAAGAAGCACGTCGTCGTAGGTGAGTGCTTCGTATAGAAACTTCGATGAGTTTTTATTCATGGCAAATATCGTAGGTAGGGAACCCTATTTGCCCGTCAAAGTTACATGGAATTTGTGTTGCAATCCCAGAAAAGTCTAAAAATAAATTAGGAAGATGTCAACGGTCCACAGTCCACAGATGATTCTGCTCCGTAAAGAATAGTGCCTATCTAAATTCGGATGCTAAACTTCATATAACCACAACTTGCTGTCGGCAGTTGTCAAAGTTCACGGTCGACTGTTCACTGTAAATCATGGTGCTACTAAAAACGTACTAAAATTTAGATTCTAAATCCAGTTGCACAACGACTTGGCAGTGGACTGTGGTCCGTCAACTGTTGACAAATTACTTCTTCAACAATCGTGCAATATAAAACCCATCAAAGCCGCTTTCTTGGGCGAAGACCTTGCGTTCTTCGAGCAACTCAAAGTCTTTGCCCGCCTCAGATGCCAAAAACTTTTTGATCTGCTCCTCATTTTCCGAAGGCAAGATGCTACAGGTAGCATAGACCAGCTGTCCTCCTTTTTTCAACATGGAGGGATAGGATTGGAGAAGTTCCTGCTGTGTTTTTTGTACCTTTTCTAGCGACTCTAGCGAAACCTTCCACTTCGTATCTGGATTTCTGCGCAGCACCCCTAATCCGGAGCAAGGCACGTCGAGCAGCAGGCGATCGGCAGATTCCTTGAGGCGCTTGATGGTCTTGGAACCTTCAATGATTTTGGGTTCAAAGATGGAAACCCCATTTCTCCGTGCTCGGAGCTTGGCCTGCTGCAACTTCCACTCTTCGACATCCATGGAGATGACCTTGCCCTTATTGCCCATCAGCGCAGCAAGGTGAAGGGACTTTCCTCCAGCACCAGCACAGGCGTCGATGACGCGCATGCCTGGCTCCACCTGGAGTGCGGCGGCTACCAACTGGGAGCTGGCATCTTGCACCTCAAACAAACCCTCCTTGAAGGATGGATGGCGAAACACATTTTGGCGCTCCTCCAGCACCAAGGCATCTGGGTAACCTTTGACCAAATAACTTCGGATGCCATCCGCTTCCAAGAGATTTTTGAGTCGCTCCCGAGTGGTCTTGAGTGTATTGACGCGCAACACCACTTCCGCCTCCTCGTTGAGGGCGTGGATTTCTGCTTCCCACTTCTCCCCCAACTCTTGGGATCCTAAAGTTTGGAGCCAATCGGGAATGGATTCCAATAATCCTGGATCAGTGATTCCCTCGTATTTTGATTTGATTTTTTCGGGTTGTAGGCGTGCAAATTCATCCCAAGGGGGAAGCTCATTTCCCTGCATCAACCAATAGGTACCGAAGAGGTCCCAAGGGTCCTTGGAGGGGCTGAGAAAATTGACCAATCGCCACCAGCGCACCATCTCGTAGGTGGTCTCCGCAATGAATGAACGGTCCTTTGCACCCCACTTGGGGTTGGACTTTAGCGTGCGCTCAATTACCTTATCCGCATAGTGCCCTTGTTCAAAAATAGCTTCCAAGGCTGTGTGAACGCCTCTGATGGTGTTGTTGTGTAACTTCATAAATCAAAATTCTGAGGCAAAGGTACAACAATCCTAGGTAAAGCCACGAATTCGAAACAAGTAGCTAGCTGGCTAGGGGTAAATCACCGCAGGTAGGAAAAGCAGGGCAGCACCCGGGAGCGCTGCCCTCGGGACTTCGGGCTGCCGTAGAAAAACTGGTAGCGCAAACTCAGTTCGTGTGAACCTAGGGTCTGGGAGCCGACATCCGAAATCGGGTAGTCGTAGCTGTAGCCAAAGGCCAGCCCAGAGGAAAGGTTGAGTCCAACTAGCCCAATCACTGACTCCCGCTTGGGCAAGTCCGATTGGATCGGAAGACTCCGAAATCCTACACCGATGACTAGCTGGTTGAGCAGCACCTGCAGCCCAGCATCTACAAATTGGAAGGGACCTTGACGCTTGTAGTTGGCCATCAGATGCACAAATTTCCCGGAGCCCTCCTCCCAAAATTCGGGGTCATCGAGCGGAATGGTGTAGCCTGCTTGGATGGAATACTTGGGCCAATGCTGCGTTTGCCCATCCCGCACATAAAAAGCCAGGTTTGGACGATTCAAGTGGTGGCCAGAAATCCCAATCCAGAGTTTGTCCCAGGTAAACACCCCTCCTAGACCCACAGAAAAATAACTGAAGGGCTCCAAGCCACCTACCGCATCGGCTGAACTTGGAAAGAGCGCTTGGTTGAAGACATCGATTTGATCTCCAAAAAGCAGGTTTTCCAGTGTCCCCCGCTTTTGGATGTAGGAGATCTGGGTCCCTAGCTGAAAGGCTACACGCTCAGAGAGCTGCAGGTTGTAGGCGTAGTACCCTGAGATATCGCTGGTATTGAGTTTCAAAAACTCCTCCGAGAAGGAGCTCACACTGAGTCCAACTCCACTTTTGTGATCAAAGCTGTAGTGATCTAGGTAGGCGGTAAACGCAGTGAATTGGTAGTCTAAGCCTGGCCACTGCTTGCGGTACACCGATCCCATGCGGGTTTCCTGGCTGATGCCCGTCAGCGCGGGGTTGAGGTACAGGGGAGCTGCATAGAACTGGGAAAATTGAAAATCCTGAGCTCTCCCCTGAAAACAGAGGAGCAGCAAACTCAGGACGAAAAAGGTGGATTTTAGGTTCTGGTTCATCGGGCCAATAGAAAGGTGGAAGAAGAAGTAAAGAAGCGTCCATCCGGAACCTGGTAGCTGATCTTGTACACATAGACTCCTTCGGGGGCTTTTTGACCCGCGACGGTTCCGTCCCAGCCGGAACCTTCCTGACCTTGGGAGCGGTAGATCAGTTCCCCCCATTTGTTCATCACTTGCAGCTTCAGGTTGGTAATGAACCGAAACTTGGGGAAGAAGGTGTCGTTGAGAAGATCGCCGTTGGGGGTAAAGACATTTGGGATTTCTAGATAATAGTCAAGGATTTGTACTTCTTTGCTGGCCTTGATAAGGCAACCCGCGGCATCCAATACCGTCAGGGTCACGGTATACCTTCCTTTGAGAATGTAGGTATGGGTTGGGCTGCCTTCTGCACTGCTTGTGCCGTCTCCAAAATCCCAGGAGATCACTTGATGGGGCCAGGTGGCAATCGGGCGAAATACCCCTTTGAAGCCCACCAGATCCGATTGGAATTGCGGCTGACTTTCAAACGAATGGGCAAAATCCAGGGATCCCGTTTGTCGTGGAGGGATGGCAATCGCTCGTTTTTGGATAAGGCCAAGTGCATCCCGCACTTCCACTTCTACCAGGCCCGATTCCCGAGTAATGAATTGTATCCCTGTGGCAGTAACCGATCCCATGGTCCAGGTGATTTGGTAGGGAGGCAAGCCATGGCTGATGCTGAGTTGGAGCGTTGTTTCTTGGCCTTGCTCCTCGCAAAGCGGCACCGTCGCCACCGCAACGGCTATGGATAAGGGAAGCGGGAGAGCAACTGCAAATTCCTTTTCTTGAATACAGCCCTTTGAATCCTTAAGTTGAAGGGTAAAGGTTCCGCTCTCCGCTACGGTGAGCGAAGGGGTAGTTTGCCCTGTATTCCAGCGGTAGGTATAGGGTGGTGTACCGCCTTGTGCATCGGATTGCAGGAGTGCTGAAATTTGAAGGGAGCTGGCTTGATAGGTAACTGTCCCTTCCAGGCGAAGTAAGGGAATGGGGAGCAATAGGTACTCCGCTGATTGCATGCATCCGCCTTGATCGGTCAGGGTAACTCGGTAAGTTCCTGGGCCAAGTCCTGTTGCTACCGCACCCGTCAGTCCATGCTCCCATCGAATTTGGTAGGGTGGCAATCCTCCGGTAGGCGTCACTTCGATGCGTCCATCCTTGGAATCCGCACAGGTTTCGGATTGGATCAGGGCATTGAGAAGTAGGGGGCTAGGCTCGGTAATTGTTTGGGGTGCTCCAGTAATCGTACAGCCGTTCGCATCTGTGACCGTTACTTGGAAGGTACCGGAAGCTAGATTCTGCAGATCCTCTGTGGTAGCTACAAATTCATTCGGACCAGTCCAAGCATAACTGTAGGGAGCTGTGCCTCCCGAAGTGGTAATGGATATGCTACCTTTAGCCCCCTGGAAACAAATATTATCCACCTTAATTTGAGTCAAGGCAAGCGCTGCGGGTTCGGATATCGTTTGGGGTGCTCCAGTTATCGTACAGCCGTTGGCATCTGTCACCCTCACTTGGTAGCTGCCAGATACCAGGTTCTGTGGGTTGGCTACCGTGGAGTTAAAGTTATTTGGTCCTGTCCAGGAATAACTGTAAGGTGCCGTCCCTCCAGAGGCCGTTACCGTAATGCTTCCTGTTCTTCCTTGGAAGCAGACATTATCCACCCTTGTTTGTGTAAGTAAGAGGGCAGAGGGTTCAGAGATCATTTGGGATGTTCCAGTAATCGTACAGCCGATCGCATCTGTGACCGTTACTTGGAAGGTGCCTGAAGCTAGATTCTGCAGATCCTCAGTAGTAGCCATAAAGCCGTTCGGCCCAGTCCAAGCATAGCTATAGGGTGCTTTGCCTCCCGATACCCTGATCGAGATGCTTCCCGCATTCCCTTGGAAGCATAAACTAGTAACCTGCGATTGGGAGATTTGGAGCCTCTCGGGCTGAGTGAGCAGCATACTTTTTTCCATAAGACAATTGCCCATTCCAGTAGAAACCTGCAGGCGATACAATCCTGCCTGAAGGCCTTCCAAGTTGGCTGCTGAGGAGACAAACCCTTCCGGCCCTGTCCAGGAATAGGTATAGCTAGGCTCCTCACCTGGCAAAATCCCTCCACTGAGGTAGAGTTTGATTTTTCCATCTGCAGCTCCTGCGCAGGATACGCCAAAGCCTGAATAGTTGGACAACTCTTCCTTTAGAACAAAAGGAGGCCTAACGATGATGGAAAATGAAAAAGACGATCCCGTACAGGAGATGCCTTGGCTGTATAGTATTGGGGTAACCGTAATCAGCACTCGCTTCAAACTGATGCTGCTGTTGATTGCCTGAAATGCAGGAATTTGATGCCCCCTACCGCTGCTGAGACCAAGGGAAGGATCGAAAACCTCCCAGGAATAGGCAAGGGAGTCGCTAGGAAGGTTGGAATTAAATTCAGGAACCGAAACCCATTCTCCTGCGCAACTGATTAAGTCTGCTTGCTGGGTAACTTGTGGTTCGGGCAGCAGCACAACCTCTACGATTTCAGCAACCCCATCACAGCCTTGGAAGGAAGGATAAAAGGTGTAGCGAATGTGAGCAGGACCAGTTCCTCGATTGACAAGGGTCTGGTTGATGGAGGAAATTAGAGCTAGTGGAGATGGATTGTCTTGTTCTAATCCAATGACTTGCCCAGAAAGCAGTGTCGCCGACCAGCGCAACTGCATGGGGCTAGCCCCCCAACTTTTGGGAAGAATAGAGATGGAAAAGGGAGTACCTGAACAAAGCAGACTCTCGGAAACTGTAGCCTCAATTCTTGGAATTGGATTTACCTGCACATCTACCCTACGAGCAGGGAGCAGGCAGCCGTTGATCAGGGCTTGGAGCTGGTAGGAGACCTTGGCAAGGGTCTTTCCTGTATTGATCAGGGTATCCGTAATCTCGAGTAGCGGGGTTAGTGGATTACTGGTGTAGCCCAGCAATTCCCCATCTTCGGGGGCTAGCAGTACTCGGGCAGTCCAACGAATAGGCAAGGAAACCTCCGAATCGGCGAGGTGCAGCACGATATCGGAGATCGATCCCGAACATAGGGAAGTAGTTCCCTTGACCTCGATTTCAGGGTCTGTAGGAAAATTTACTTCCAGAATGTTGGTGAAAAATGAAGGAGAAGTTACCCCCTCATTCACTGCCTTGAGCCGGTAAGTGCCTGGGGGCAAACTTGAGATTTGGGGCAACTGCTCCTTAATCAAGCGGTATACCTGCCAGTTGCTCAGGTCAAGAGGGTCTTGTTTGAAGACATAGAAATCATAGGGAGGAATACCTCCTGTAACTGCCTGAACGGAAATGGTCCTGGTGCAAGAATCGAGTTCCCATTGCGTAATTTTTGGAGGAAGGGTGCTGCTATCAAAAAATAAACCTGTCCTAACCTTAAAAAAATCAATCGAAAAAATTCCCACGGCCAGGAGAAAAAATAGAAGTTCTCCCCGGTACATGATGAAATAAGTTGATTATCCGCATTCTTATTAGGGGAAGAAGGGCTGTGAATCACGGCGGATAATCGACCACAGACGATAGACCGCGGTCTACAGGCGGTCCACGGTCCACAGCTCACCTACTTGAACCTCAAGCCTTATTTCCTTTGGTAGCCAAAAACGGATAAATCCAATGTGAACTTAAGTTACCACATAAATTCGAATTGGTGCTGAATTAAGAGTTAAATGATAGAATAGAACGCGCAATTATTTTGAGCTCTAGAAGGCTACGGTGACTGGGATGTAATTTGAAGTTTCTATTTTTGCTCCCACCCTATGTACCTTTCCCAGACTTTCTCCGAGTGGATGACCTCCTTATCG